>JBFXFO010000122.1:0-12819 GCA_050178915.1 Rhizobiaceae bacterium
GAATGGAGGCAGCTCCTCCAGCGAGTTCCAGCCGTCGTCGAAGACGTGCTTGGTGAGCGCCTCGAAGCGGCCGGTCGGATTGACGCCGGCGCCGCGTCCGCGCCGCCGCTCGCTTTCCACCCGCACACCGCTGTCGTCGATCATCGCATTGGCCATGGCCGCCGTGCCGCCTCGTCTCGAAGCAGCAACATCGGCATGCAGGATCGGTTCCACCCGTGCCCGCTGGAACGCTTCACTGGTGCGCGGCAACGCTCCCATGACACTCACTCCGGTTTGCTGTCGGGCGGCACGTCGATTCGCGCTGCCCATGAACATATTCCTATTTCCTCAGAGAGAACAAAGCAAGAACTTTATGCATTCCGCCGTGCCGACCGGCGCCAACTGGAATGCGGGACGGCTTTCCGCTATTGCGCCGGCATGCTCACGGTTCTCATCGAGACGCACAATCACGAGGAGGCGCTGGCGCGCACGCTGGCTGCGCTCGTGCCGGCTGCCGTCGAGGGGATGGTGCGCGAGGTGCTGGTCTGCGACCGCGGCTCGTCAGACCAGACGCTTTATGTGGCGGAACATGCCGGCTGCCGCTTCATCGCCGAGGGCGGTCTGTCGGCTGGCATGGCGCAGGCGCGCGGCGACTGGCTGCTGCTGCTCCAGCCGGGCGCGCGGCCGCAGCCAGGCTGGGTCGAGAGCGTGTCAGCGCATGTCGCGCGCCAGACCGGCGCTGCTCGTTTCACGCGCTCGGCGGACGATCGCGGCAATCTGCTAGCGAGGTTGTTGCGGCGGCGCGCCCGTCTTGCCGACGGGCTGCTTGTGACGAAGCGTCAGGCGCTTGCGGTGAAGGCGGCCGACTCGGAGAGCCTGGCCCGCGCTGTGCGGACGCAGCGTCTGGCGGCGCAGATCAATCCTGCTCGGCAGTAGGCGCCGCCGCTTCGGTTTTGGGAGCGCCGCGCTTCAGGTGCTCGTCCAGACGCGGCATGATCTCCACGAAATTGCAGGGCATGTGCCGGTAGTCGAGCTGGGCCTTGAGGATGCCGTCCCAGGCATCCTTGCAGGCACCGGGCGAGCCCGGGAGCACAAACACGAAGGTCTTGCCGATCAGCCCGCCGGTGGCGCGGCTCTGGATCGTCGACGTGCCGATCTTGTCATAGGAGATGCGGTGGAAGACCTGCGAGAAGCCGTCCATGCGCTTGGAGAACATCGGCTCCAGCGCTTCCGGCGTCACATCCCGCCCGGTGAAGCCGGTGCCGCCCGTGCTGATGACCACGTCGATCTCCGGATTGGCGACCCACCCCGAGACCGCGCCGCGGATCTTCTCGATGTCGTCGGTGACGATGGCGCGGTCGACCAGCGTATGGCCGGCTTCGGTGATGCGGTCGGCAAGCGTCTGGCCCGAGCGGTCCTCGCCGAGGCTGCGGGTGTCGGACACGGTCAGCACCGCGATGCCGACGGGGATGAAGGGGCGTGCCTCGTCAGGTGTCGACATGCAGGAACTCCTCGCTTTGCGACGACAGGCTGCGCGTTGCTGCGACGAACCAGTCGGGGTTGCGGGCGCGAATGGCGGCGGCAGCGCGCTTGGCGACATTGCCGGTTTCGAACAGCCCGAAGCAGGTTGCGCCCGAGCCCGACATCCGCGTCAAGCCGGAGCCGGCGCGGTCGAGCGCCTTGCTCGCCACGCCGATTGCCGGCGCGATCGACCGCGCGGCCGGTTCGAGATCGTTGCGCGTCGTTTCGAGCCAGTTGCGCAGGCTGTGGAAATCGATCGCTTTCGGCAGCGGCGGCAATGGCAGGTTGTCGCGCTCCGAAAGCGCCGCGAACACCTCCGGCGTCGATACCGCCACGCCGGGATTGACCAGCACCAGAGCGAGTGCCGGGAAATCCGCCAGTGCCTTGATCTCGTGCCCTATGCCGCGGGCGATCAGAGGCTGCGCTCTCAGGCACATCGGCACGTCGGCGCCGAGGCTTCGTGCCGCTTCCTCCAGCGTTTCGCCCTGCACGCCCCATATCTCGCCGAGCGCAGCGAGCACTGCCGCCGCGTCGGACGAGCCGCCGCCGATGCCCGAGGAGATGGGGAGATTTTTCGTCAGCCGGATCGCGACAGGGCCCTCCAGGGTCAGCGCGTCGCGGGCGCGCAGCACGAGGTTCGAGCCATCGACCGGAACCTCGGCGGCAAACGGCCCATCGACGGCAAACGAATCCTCCTCGGCTTCGGTCACCTCGATGCGGTCGCCGAAGCGTGTGAACACCACAAGGCTGTCGAGCAGGTGATAGCCGTCCGCGCGCCGGCCGGTCACATGCAGCGCGAGATTGATCTTGGCCGGCGCGTAGCGCGCCACCGTCCGCGGCGACAAAGCGGGAAGCTCAGTCCTTGGCGAGGCGGTATTCGCCCGTCTTCGGATCCTTGACCAGCGTTCCGTTGGCGCCGGTCTTCTGCTCGTCGCGGGCGCGACGCACTTTCGCGGTCACGCGGTCCGCCTCGCGCAGGAACATGCGATAGCCGAAATAGCCGGCGGCGATGATGACGGCAAAGAAGATCAGCTGTGGCATCGGTCGGTTCCCTCCCTCGGAGAGCATTTCGCTAGAGGATAGCCCCTCGCGGGCAACAAATCAAAGTCCGAAGCGGCTCCAGAGCGCGCGGCTCTCGACTGCGGCGATCAGGCCGGAGGCGGCGCGCTCCGCCATGCTCTCCGCAAACCCTTCGTCCGACTGCGTTCCGAACAAGGCGCGGCGGCCAAACAGGCCACGCGGCGGGCTGATCAGTTTCAGCCGCGTGCTGGCGCCAAAGCGGTTCTTCAGGACCGAGCGCATGTCGCCGAGATAGTCGACCAACCCCAGTTCGATGCCGCGTTTGGCCGTCCAGAACAGGCCGGTGAACAGGTCGGGATCGTCCTTCAGCCGTGCTCCGCGGCGCTCCTTCACCAGGTCGATGAAGGTCTCGTGGACCTCCAGCTGCAGCGCCTTCAGCCGCTCGACGTCTTCCGGCTTCTCCGGCTTGAACGGGTCGAGCACGGACTTGTTCTGCCCGGCCGTGTGAACGCGCCGCTCGACGCCGATCTTCTGCAGCAGTTCGGGGAAGCCGAACGAGGCCGAGACAACGCCGATCGAGCCGACGATGGAGGAGGGGTCGGCGATGATCTCGTCGCCTGCAATCGCGATCATGTAGCCGCCGCTCGCGGCGACATCCTCGACGAACATCAGCACCTGTTTGTTCTTCTCGGCAGCAAGATCGCGGATGCGCTTGTAGATCAGGCGCGATTGTACCGGCGAACCACCCGGCGAATTGATCGAGATGGCGACCGCCGGACCTTTCTGCGCGAAAGCCTTTTCCAGGAGGCCCACAGCGGAAGCCAGCGATAGATTTTGCCGCAGCGGCGAACCCCCGGCCATGATCGCGCCATGCAGGCGGACGACCGGGATCGTCACGCTGTTCGAACGCATCGAAGCGGGCAGCAGACGCGAGAAAAGCCTTAGCAAGCGGGGACTCCGGTGGTTTTGGGAGATGTAGGGACTTGTCGGCGAAGCGCAAGGCTCGGACGTCTCAGTCCCCGAACAGGCTGGCGCGGCCGTTGTTGATGGCATCGGCATGCGGTGTGAAGCGGTCGCCCTCGCCATGCAGAACCAGCGCGGGCACGAGCGTCAGGCCGGCGCGCGAGCCGCGCGTGGCGCGGACGACGATGCGGATGGCCGCTGCGTCGGCGCGCGGATGGATGGGCAGGATGGCGGCGCCGCCGAAGCGGCCTGAAAGTGCGGCGAGGATCGCCGCGAGCGAACCCGGCCGCGCGATCACGGCAAGGCCGCCGCCGGGGCGGCAGACGGCGGCGGCGCTGCGCAGCCACGCATCGAACAGCCCGTCATCGTCCATGCGATGCGCCTCGCGCTTCAGCGCATCGGGCGAAGGCCGGTCGGCGCCGGCATTGAAGGGCGGGTTCATGATGACAAAGTCGAACGCGCCGTCGGCCAGCCCGGCGTAGCGCCGTGCCTTGCCGGTGAGGGTCACGTCGGCTTCGATCACGCTGGCGCGGCCGGCCACACGCTCGTTGACGGGGTGCGCGACCGAAGCACGTGCGAAATGCGCCATTTCGGAAGAGCGCTCGACCAGGGTCACATCTGCCTGAAGGCAGCGTGAAGCGACGGCGAGGCCGGCGGCCCCGGCGCCGGCGCCGAAGTCCGCAAGACGCCCGGCGAACCCCGAGGGCACCGCCGCCGCCAGCATCATTGCGTCCATGCCGGCGCGATGGCCCTTGCCGCGCGGCTGCACCAGATGGAAATCGCCGCGATGGAAGGCGTCGAGCGACTGCGCCGCGTCGATTTGCAGGAGAGCCGGAGACGTTTCGCTCACTTCCGGTCCCGCATTTCGCCGGCGATGCCGGCGTCGGTCAGGATCGTACGTGCCTCATCGATGGCATCCTCGGTCACCAGCACGCGGCGCGGCAGGATGCCGAGCGACCCGTCCATGACGCTCATGTTCTGGTCGGCGACCATGAAGGCTATGCCGGCGTCGCGCAGAAGCGCCTCCACGAAGGAGATGACGACCTGGTCGTTGGTGCGGATGAGTTCGATCATGGGCTGGAAGGTCGCAGTTTGGACCATGCAAGTAAACGGGTGGAGGAAACGGGTGCCGGCCGGCCTGGATGCCGCGCCAATTCGTCGCCTCCATGCGATGTCGCAGTCGCACTAGAATAGCCGCCGCGGTTCCGCTAAATCCGGGGAGGGTACAGGGAGTTTTCTGTTGGGCGTCGTTCTCAATCTCGAAGGCGGCAAGCGCGAGGCGCGCTCCATCCGCCAGCTGATCGACCTGACCGCGGCCGACATGGGTCGCGTCAACGCGTTGATCCTGTCGCGCGCCGGCTCGGACGTCGAGCTGATCCCGGAAATCGCCAACCACCTGATTTCGTCGGGCGGCAAGCGCCTGCGCCCGATGGTGACGCTCGCCGCCGCGCAGATGTTCGGCTACGTCGGCGACGGCCATGTGAAGCTCGCCACTTCGGTCGAGTTCATGCACACCGCCACCCTGCTGCACGACGACGTCGTCGATGAAAGCGATCTGCGTCGCGGCAAGAAGACGGCGCGCACCATCTGGGGCAACCAGGCAAGCGTCCTCGTCGGCGACTTCCTGCTCGGCCAGGCGTTTCGCATGATGGTCGATGTCGGCTCGCTTGACGCGCTCGACATCCTTTCGACCGCCGCATCGGTCATCGCCGAAGGCGAGGTGATGCAGCTCGCTGCTGCGAAGAACCTCGAAACCACCGAGGACGAATATTTCTCGGTGATCAAGGCCAAGACCGCGGCGCTGTTCTCGGCCGCCGCGGAGGTTGGCCCCGTCATCGCCAGCGCCACCCGCGCCGACCGGGCCGCGCTGCGCTCCTACGGCATGAATCTCGGCCTCGCCTTCCAGCTCGTCGACGACGCGCTCGACTATGGCGGGTCGAGCAGCGACCTCGGCAAGAATGTCGGCGACGACTTCCGCGAGGGCAAGGTGACCCTGCCCGTCATCCTCGCCTACCGGCGCGGTTCGCCGCAGGAACGCGAGTTCTGGACTGCCGCGATCGAAGGAACGGCGACGGACGACGAGGCGCTCGACCGGGCCGTCGGCCTCATGGGCCGTCACGGCGCCATCGCCGACACGATCGGCCGCGCCCGCCACTTCGGCGGCATTGCCCGCGACGCGCTGGCGCCGCTCAAGTCCAGCCCGCAGAAGGCGGCCCTGCTCGACGTGATCGACTTCTGCATCAGCCGCGTCAGTTAGGGTTTCGGCAGCCAAGTGACCCTATTGTGAAAGGGTTGGCGTTGAACGCCGACCCCAAAAAGGCCATGCTTGGCGCTGAATGACGCGCTTTCCGAGTCTGCTTCCGTGCGGAAGCGTCGGCAGGAAGGATACGATGCAGTCGATGAACAGGAAATGGCTGGCGGGTGTCGCCATGGCGATCACGCTGGCTGCGCTGCCGGTGGCCGCCGGCGCCAAGGAGCAGGACTCCAAGGGCAGCGTTGTCGAACAGGTGGAGATCGGTAATTTCTCCGGCGCCTACCTGGCAGCCCGGATCGCCGAGATCGACAATGATCTCGGCAGCGCCATCGCCTATTACCGGCGCGCGCTGGCCTTCGACCCTGACAACAAGCAGTTGCAGCAGAGCCTGCTGCTCGGTCTCATCGCCGATGGACAGTTCGAGGCATCGCTGCCGCTCGCCGAAAAGCTGAAGACCGAACCCGAGGTCGAACGCTTCTCGCGTCTGGCGCTGGCGGTCGAGTCCTTCCGCAAGAAGGATTACGCCGGCGCGCAGAACTGGCTGAAGCTGGTGCTGGAATCCGACCTCGACCGGCTGATCGTCAACCTGATGTCCGCCTGGGCGCAGGAGGGCTCCGGCGACACCAAGGGGGCCGACGACACGCTGAAGGCCTTGACCGGGCCGGACTGGTACCAGCTCTTCGTCGGCTATCATCGCGCGCTGATCGCCGATGAGGCCGGCCAGCAGAAGGAAGCGCAGGGCTTCTTCCAGGCAACGGTCGACAATGTGATGGCCGGCAGCGCTGCGCCCGACACCTGGCTGCGCGCGGCCGAGGCCTATGCGGGCTTCCTGTCGCGGCAGGGCGAGAAGGCCAAGGCCCTGGAAGTGCTCGACCGCGCCGACGAATTCGCCAGCGGCCGTCCGCCGATCATCGCGCTGCGCGCAAAGATCGAGAAGGGCGAGCCGGTCGCACCGATCGTGGCTGGCGCGAATGCCGGCGCCACCGAAGTGCTGCTCAACCTCGCCACGGCGCTCAATCGCGGCGGCGGCGACGCCTTCGTGCGGCTCTATCTGCAGTATGCGCTGGCGCTCGAGCCGCAGAACGACAACGCCCTGATGCAGCTCGCCAACGTTTTCGAGCGGCTGGAACAGGCCGAACAGGCGATCGCCGTCTACGGGCGCATCGCCGAGACTTCCCCCTACAAGCGGCTGGCTGAACTGCAGCGCGGTCTCAACCTCTCCGACCTTGACCGTCACGACGAAGCCGTCGACCAGCTGACGAAGCTGCTCGACGCCGCGCCGGACGACATGCGCGGTTACCTCGCGCTGGGCAGCGTCTATGCCGCCAAGGAGGACTACAAGTCGGCGGCCGGCGTGTACGACCGCGCTGTGCTGCGCCTGCAGAAGCCGACGGTGAACGACTGGAACATCTTCTACCAGCGCGGCATCGCCTACGAGCGGCTGAAGGAATGGCCGAAGGCCGAACCGAACTTCCGCAAGGCGCTGGAACTCTACCCCGACCAGCCGCAGGTGCTGAACTACCTCGGCTATTCGTGGGTCGACATGAACATGAACCTCGAGGAAGGCCTCGACATGATCCGTCGCGCGGTCGATCTGCGCCCGAGCGACGGCTACATCGTGGATTCGCTGGGCTGGGCCTACTACCGGCTGGACCGTTTCGCCGATGCTGTGCGCGAGCTGGAGCGGGCGGTATCGCTGAAGCCCGACGACCCGGTGCTGAACGACCACCTCGGCGACGCCTACTGGCGCATCGGTCGCAGGCTGGAAGCCACTTTCCAGTGGGCGCATGCGCGCGACCTGAAGCCGGACGCCGATGTGTTGGCCGGCGTTCAGAAGAAGCTCGCCGAGGGCATGCCCGCGCTGACGGACAAGACCGTCGAAGACGGCAAGACGCCAGACAGCCCGACGCCGCAGTCGGAGACGGAGAAGCGCAGCGAAGCGGCACCCGCGGAGGACAAGCCGGCCGAAGCTGCGGCACAGCCCGTGCCGGTGGAAGCTGCTCCGGCTCAGGTCGCTCCGGCCGCGGCCGAGACGGCGGTCGTCATCCCGGCGGCCTACACCGTGCTGCCCGGGCAGTCACTCTGGTCGATCGCCGCGGATCGTCTCGGCGCTGGCAGCCGCTACCCCGAGATCATCGAGCTCAATCCCGAGCTGAAGGCCAATCCGGGCAGGCTCGTTCCCGGCCAGGCGCTGAAGCTGCCGACCGCGACGAACTAGCGGCGCGACACGATCAGCCGCAGCGAGCCGGCAAGTTCCGGCTGGCTGCGCGTGTGATCGTTCTGGCAACTCCGGCCGCCACGTAAACCTATTGTGACGGATGCTGCGACAGCCGGTCGAGATTGTGCCGGAGATCGTCAGCCACCCCGGCGGCGAGCTCACGCTCCACCGCGGCATGCGTCGCACGCCAGACCGGAACGGCGGACGCCAGCAACGCGTGGCCCGATGGCGTGAGCGCCAGCACGCGGCCGCGCCGGTCCTTCGGGTCGACCTGCATCGTCACATGGCCGCCGCGCTGCAGCGGCTTCAGCGCCGCCGTCAGCGTCGTGCGGTCCATGCCGAGCAGCGTGGCGACAGCCCCGATGCGCGCCGGCTGTGGCCGGTTGAGCGCGTTCATCAGCGAAAACTGGCCATGCGTCAGTCCGAGCGGGCGCAATACCTCGTCGAAACGTCGCCCCACCACCCGCGCCGCGCGCTGCACATGCAGGCAAAGGCACGTGTCACGAATTGTCAGGGTGGTTGCGAAAGGGACCGTGGCGTCGATTGACATCATTCGTACCTACGTTGATATCAACGTTACTGCAAGCTGGAGGAGGGCGGGCCGTGGAACATCCCTATCGCTGGGCGATCGTCGCGATCGGCGCGCTGATGAGCTGCGTCGCCATCGGCTGCATCTTCTCTCTCGCCATCTTCCTCGACCCGATGTCGACCGGCACAGGCTGGTCGCGCGCGGGCATCTCGACGGCGATGACGCTGAACTTCCTCGTGATGGGGCTCGGCGGCTTCGTCTGGGGCGCTGCGACCGACCGCTACGGCGCGCGGCCCGTGGTCCTGATCGGCGCACTGCTGCTCGGCCTCGCACTGGTTCTTTCCAGCCGTGCGACCTCGCTGCTGGAGTTCCAGCTCGTCTTCGGCGTGCTCGTGGGACTGTCGGCAAGCGCCTTCTTCGCGCCGATGATCGCGATCACGACGCGCTGGTTCGACAGGAATCTGAGTCTGGCCGTCTCGCTTGTCTCCGCCGGCATGGGCGTCGCGCCCATGACCATCTCGCCCTTCGCCTCGTGGCTGACCGAAGCCTATGACTGGCGCACCGCCATGCTGGTCATCGGCGTCGGCGCCTGGGCGCTGCTCATTCCGGCCGCGCTGCTGGTGCGTCGTCCGCCCGAGGCGGCTCAGGCCGCATCCGGCGTCGCCGCTGCGCCGCAGGAAGACATGTCGGCCGCCGTCTGGCGCGCACTGCGTTCACCGCAGTTCATCGTGCTCGCGCTCACCTTCTTTGCCTGCTGCGCGGCGCATTCCGGCCCGATCTTCCACATGGTCAGCTACGCCATCACCTGCGGCGTCGCCCCGCTCGCCGCGGTCAGCATCTACAGCGTGGAAGGGCTTGCCGGGCTCGGCGGCCGTCTCCTGCTCGGCGTCGCAGGCGACCGCTATGGCGCGAAGCCGGTTCTGATCATAGGCCTGCTGGTGCAGGCGGTGGTCATGGGGGCCTATCTCTATGTGACGCAGCTCGAGCAGTTTTACGTGCTCGCCGTGATCTTCGGAGCCGCCTATGGCGGCGTGATGCCGCTCTACGCCGTCCTGGCTCGCGATTATTTCGGCCCTCGCATCATCGGTTCGGTGATGGGCGCTGCCGGCATGCTGTCCAGCATCGGCATGGCCTTCGGACCGCTCGCCGGCGGCTGGGTGTTCGACAATTTCGGCAGCTATGGCTGGCTGTTCATCGGCTCGTTTGCCGTCGGCCTGGGCGCCGTCGCACTGGCGCTCGCCTTCCCGCCGCAGCCCTCGCGCCAGCAACTCCAACCGGCCTGAAGGCTGCGCGAATGCGCCTTGGCGCGGCATTCGGTCGATTGCGCCGGAAAAAATCAACGATCCGCTTACCATCAACGGATTGGTAACGACGCCCGCCTACTGTCAGTCAGATGCGGGGCCGGACCTTTGCCGCCCCATCATGTGCGAAACCAAAGATCAAAGGGTGTGGCAGTGCGTAAGGCGTTGGCGGCTTCTTTCCCGACTCATCTCCAGAAATACCTGCTCGCATTGCTGCTGGCGCTGGCGCTGGCCTTTGCGTTCAGCGCACAGGCCTTTGCGGCGCAGTATTCTGCGATCGTCGTCGATGCCAACACCGGCAAGACGCTGCATTCGTCGTCTGCCGACGGCAAGCGCTACCCGGCGTCGCTGACCAAGATGATGACGCTCTACATCATCTTCGAGGCGATGCAGTCGGGCAAGCTGAAGAAGACCACCAAGATCCCGTTCTCGGCGCAGGCCGCCGCCAAGCCGCCGACGAAGATCGGCATCAGGGCCGGCGGTTCGGCGACCGTCGAGACCATCATCCTCTCGCTCGTCACCAAGTCGGCGAACGATTCCGCCGCCGCCATCGCGGAATATCTGGGCGGTACGGAAGAGGGCTTTGCCCGCATGATGACCGCCAAGGCGCGCCAGCTCGGCATGAATAGCACGACGTTCCGCAATGCTTCGGGCCTGCCCAACGCCGCGCAGTTCTCCACCGCGCGCGACATGGCCGTGCTTGGCATCGCGCTGCGCGAGCACTTCCCGAAGTACTATGACTATTTCTCGACGCGTTCGTTCACCTACGGCAAGCAGCGCATGGCGAACCACAATCGCCTGCTCGGTCGTGTGAAGGGCGTGGACGGCATCAAGACCGGTTACACCAATGCATCCGGCTTCAACCTGGTCTCTTCGGTGCAGATCGGCGGCCGCTCGATCGTAGCGGTCGTGATGGGTGGCCAGACCGGCCGCAGCCGCGATAACAAGATGGCTGCGCTGATTGCCGAATACCTGCCGAAGGCATCGACCCGCGATCGTGGACCGCTGGTGGCCAAGGGCAAGGCCGCGCCGGTCATCGCCGAGGAGCCGGTCGTGGCTGCCGCCGTCGAGCTGCCGAAGAAGACCGCGCCGACGCCGAGCGCCAAGCCGAAGGCGGTCGCGCAGGTGATCGAAGACGATACCGATGTGCTTGCCTACGCCGCCGAGCCCGAGTCGAAGGCGCTTGCTGCTCTCGACCCGGTGAAGACCGCGTCGACCAAGAAGAAGGCTTCTGCCGCCTCCGCTGCCGCCAGCGGCTGGGTCGTGCAGGTCGGCTCGTCGCCGAGCGAGGACGAGGCCCGCGGCGTACTTTCCAGGACCGCCAAGCAGGCACCGAAGGTCGTGGCTGCTGCCGAGGGCTTCACGGTCACCTTCGAAAAGGGTGGCGTCACCTACTACCGGGCCCGCTTCGGCGGCTTCGGCTCGAAGAGCGCCGCCTGGGACGCCTGCGGCGCGCTGAAGAAGAAGAAGATCGACTGCTACGCCGTGCAGCAGTAGCCGCCGGCTTCGCCTGAAGATTCGTCTCCTGGTTTGTTGAGTGTCGAAGGAGAGCTATTCGTGATCCGAGAGCAGAATATCCTTGGCTTCGTTGATGCGGGCCGCAAGGAAGGACGTTCCCCCAGCATCGGGGTGCAGGCGCTGCATCAGGCGGCGGTGCGCCTTGCGGACGTCCGCCGCGCTGGCCCCCGCTTCAAGACCAAGGACCTGGTAAGCCTCCTGCTTACTCATGGCGCCCGCACCTGGCGAAACTCGCTCCCGCTCGCGGTCGTTCGCGTTCGCGTGTTCGCGCCAGACGGGAAAGCGGCCGTCAAGATACGTCTCGATTAGCTGCCGGCTTTCGCCGTCGGCGAAAATCTCGTCGCGCAGTTCGAGCAGTTCCGACAGCGCCATCGAACCCAGCACGCGCTGCTCATAGCGTCCCGCCAGCACCATCCCCTCGAGCCCGCCCGTCTCGTGGTCGAGCTCCATCTCGAGCGCGGCGGTGCGCACCGTCGAGCGCCGTCGCCCGCCCGGTGTCGGCATCGGGCGAGGGGTCCGGTAGCGGTTGCGCATGAACCAGCCGGAACCGGCGACGAGCAGCGGCAGGCCGATCGCGACGCGCCCCAACATCATGAGCACCAGCCCGGCGAGGCCGACCGCCACCGGGCCGGCGAGCCGCAATCCGCGCGCCAGGGTTGCCGCGTCGGCACGCATGAATGCGATTGCCGCCGACGCGATGACGGCCACCGCCAGCAGGAATCCGATGAGGCCCGTCATCCCGCCGCTCCCCCCTTGAGGTGCTGGATCAGCAGCCGCTCCTCCGAACCGCCACGCGCTTCCAGCGCCTTCAGCCCGCCCGTGGCGTAGACCGCGACCGCCGACAGCAGCCGCGCCAGCGTCGCCGCGGCCGAGCGGTCGAAGCGGAACCATGCGCCGCGCGACAGCCGCGCAATCTCGCGAAACGTCTGCTCCGCGCGCTTGTCGTGGCCTTCCTGGAACACGAAGACGGGAACTCCGCGCACGCCGAGATCGCCCGCCTTGTCGGCGAGGTCGTCGGCCGATTCCTCCATGGCGTCGCCGATGTAGACGAGCGCGGAAACCTTGCCGCGTTCGTTTTCCTTCAGGGCATGCGCCAGCACCTTGCCGATCTGCGTATGGCCGGCGCGGCAGGTGATGCGCGTCATCAGGCCTTTCAGGGTTGCGGTGTCGGTCACGAATTTCGAGGCGCGGCATTCCTCGTAGCCACGGAAGTAGACGAGCTGGACGGCGAGCCCGCTTTTATCGCCGGCGGCGTCGAACATCTGCGCCTGGATGTGCGAGGCGACGTCCCAGGTCGGCTGCCGGCTCATCGTTGCGTCGAGCGAGAGGATCAGCCGGCCGGAACCGCTGCCGCCCGGCGCCAATGCGCGCGCATGGCGCACGAACGCGTCGATCTCATTCGTCTGCGAACGGCGCTCTGCCGGGCCGGTGGCAGGCCTTGCGGGGGAGGGGACACGCTTGTCGCTCATGCCGACAAGATGCGGTGCGTCCGTGGCGCTTGCAAGGCGCGCGTTCT
>JBFXFO010000123.1:0-9955 GCA_050178915.1 Rhizobiaceae bacterium
TCACCTCGCTGGAAACCTCCTGCACGACATGCACACGGCGATCCTCATGCGTGAGCACGGCATCCGCCGCATCGTAACCCATGACATGGACTTTCATCGATTCAAGTACTTGGAGGTGGTCGGGCCGGGGTGATTGATTGCGATAAGCTCTCAAATATCTCACCTCCATGTTGGTAGTGCGACCGTGATGAAAGCGCCCAGCCTAATCAGTGAAAGTCGCGGGTGCGACGTCTGGTACCTTCTGCCGAGATTCACTTCAGTCGCTGAGATCGAGAGAGGTAGGCGGCGGCTTCTGCTGACGCCAAACTCGGCATGGTTTCGACCATCGGCAATTACGATGCCGGGGGGCGGTACGGGACATCACGATTTGCACGTGCATCCGGGAAGGTGTTGGCTGACGTCTGAACCGATACCGCTTGATATGCCAGACGATAGAAATCCATTCCAGCGACTTACCGAGTCTGCTCGTCCCTTGAATAATGACAATAGGGAGCAGTGGCGGCAGCTATTTGCAGAAGTTTTTGGAGACGAACCAAACGACGATGATGCCGACGGTACTGCCTTCGTATTCTTCTGATGACTTCAAAGGATGCGCATCAGCTCACCCCATCCCCCTCAACCGATACAACGCCTCCAGTGCTTCCTTCGGCGTCATCTCGTCGGGATTGATCGCGGCGAGCGCGTCGCGCAGCGCGTCTTTCTTCGGTGCCTCTTTCTTCGCGGCGACGGCAAACAGCGGCAGGTCGTCCACCAGCCGCGCGGCCTTGCCCGACACCTCGCCCTGCTCGAGCTGCGTCAGCACCTGCCGCGCGCGGTCGACCACCGCCTCGGGCAGACCGGCGAGGCGCGCCACCTGCACGCCGTAGCTGCGGTCGGCGGCGCCCTTGCCCACCTCGTGCAGGAACACCACCTCGCCCTCCCACTCCTTCACCCGCATGGTGACGTTGTGCAGCCGCGGCAGCTTTGACGCGAGCGCGGTGATCTCGTGGAAATGCGTCGCAAAGATCGCGCGGCAGCGGTTGGTCTCGTGCAGATATTCCACCGCCGCCCAGGCGATCGACAGGCCGTCGAAGGTGGCGGTGCCGCGCCCGATCTCGTCGAGGATCACCAGCGCGCGCTCGCCGGCCTGGTTGAGGATCGCCGCCGTCTCGACCATCTCGACCATGAAGGTCGAGCGGCCGCGCGCCAGATCGTCGGAAGCGCCGACCCGGCTGAACAGCCGGTCGACCACTCCGATCCGGGCCGCCGCCGCCGGCACGAACGACCCCATCTGCGCCAGAATGGCGATCAGCGCGTTCTGGCGCAGGAAGGTCGACTTGCCGCCCATGTTGGGGCCGGTCAGCAGCCAGATCGCGCCATGCCGGCCATTGGCGCCGGGCGACAGGTCGCAATCATTGGCGACGAAGGGCTCGCCCGCCTGTTTGCGCAGCGCCTGCTCGACCACCGGGTGACGGCCGCCGTCGATCTCGAAGACGAGGCTGCCATCGACCGCAGGGCGGCAGTAGTTCTCCGCCGCCGCGAGGCGGGCGAGCGCCGCCGACACGTCGAGCACGGCGAGCGCCGCCGCGCCGGCGCGGATCGCGTCGGCATGGCTCACCGCCTCGGCGGAAAGCCGCTCGAAGGCGGCGAGTTCGATCTGCAGCGCCCGGTCGGCGGCGTTCGCGATCTTGGTCTCCAGCCCGGCCAGTTCGGTGGTGGTGAAGCGCATGGCGCTCGCCATCGTCTGGCGATGGATGAAGCGCGCCTTCAGCGCGTCCGTGCCGTTCAGCGCCGCAGCGTGGTTGGCGGTCACCTCGATGTAATAACCGAGCACATTGTTGTGGCGGATCTTCAGCGAGCGGATGCCGGTCTCGTCGCAGAGCGCGCGCTCCATCTCGGCGATGACGCGCCGCGACTGGTCGCGCAGGGCCCGCACCTCGTCCAGTTCGCCGTCATACTGCGCGCGCAGGAAACCGCCGTCGCGCTTCAGGAGCGGCAGTTCGTCGGCCAGCGCTGACGCCAGATGCGCGGCGAGGCTTTCCGGCAAAGCGGCCAGCGCTTCGCGCGCGGCGGCGAGCTCCGGCGGAAGTGCCGCGACTGCGAGCAGCGCCGCCACCTCGCCGCCCACCGCCAGCGCCGCCGCGATCGCGCCGAGATCGCGTGGACCGCCGCGGTTGAGCGCCAGCCGCGACAGCGCCCGCATCACATCGGGAGCGCCCTTCAGGAGCGCGGTGAGCGTCTCCGACACCCGCGTCTCGGCGGCGAAGAACGACACCGCATCGAGCCGCTCCTGGATCGCCGCCGGCTCGGTCAGCGGCGACATCATGCGCTCGGCGAGCAGCCGCGCACCGGCGCCGGTGACGGTGCGGTCGATCGCCGAAAACAGCGAACCGTCGCGGCCGCCGGACAGCGTGCGCAGCAGTTCCAGACTGGCGCGCGTCGCCGGATCGATGAACAGCGCGGCGCCGGCGCTTTCGCGCTCCGGCCTGGCGAGCGGCGGACGCTCGGCCTTCTGCGTCTTCTCCACATAGGCAACCGCGCCCGAGATCGCCGACAGCTCGGCGCGCGAGAAATTGCCGAAACCGTCGGGCGTCGCGACGCCGTAGAACCGGGCAATGCGCTGTGGTGCGCTGGCGGAATCGAACAATGCCGCCGGCTGCGGGCTGGCGACGCGGCCGACAAGGTCGATCGACGGCCGCAGCTCGGGATCGTGGAACACCGGCTCCGCGAGGATCAGCTCCTTCGGGTCGACGCGGAAGATGTCGGAGAGCAGCCGTTCCGGCGTCGTCTCCATCACGCGGAAGGAGCCGGTGGAGATATCGATCCAGGCGAGCGCCAGCGCGCCGTCGCTCTTCGCGCGCCCCAGCGCCATCAGGAAATTCGCCTCGGAGGGCGCCAGCAGCTTTTCCTCGGTGATCGTGCCGGGCGTCACCAGCCGCACCACGTCGCGCCGCACCACCGACTTGCCGCCGCGCTTCTTCGCCTCGGCCGGGTCTTCGATCTGCTCGCACACGGCGACGCGGTGACCCTGCGCGATCAGCTTCTGCAGATAGTCGTCGGCGGCATGCACCGGCACGCCGCACATCGGGATGTCCTCGCCGAGGTGCTTGCCGCGCCTGGTCAGGGTGATGCCGAGCGCGCGGCTCGCCACCTGCGCGTCCTCGAAGAACAGCTCGTAGAAATCGCCCATGCGATAGAACAGCAGCGAATCCGGGTTCGCCGTCTTGATCTCGATGTACTGCTCCATCATCGGGGTGGCGCCCTTCGCCTCCCCTTTTGAGAGCGGGTCGCGCTGCGTCCGCGGCTCGCCGCCCGCGTCGTTGGGCAGGTGCGTACCCTCGGCGCGCGCGTCGGCCGCCGGCAGTGCCGGCTGCGGTTCTCCGCCGAAGCCTGTGGGCGTGTCCTCGTTCACCTGAGCCATTTCCGAATTCGAGACCTGCCTGCTTGGCCCTTTACGGGCCGCCAGTGTAGCCTTAATCCCGGACGCTCCACAAAAAGAAGCGCTACGCGCCGAGGAAACGGATCAGCATCATGCCATCGAAGAAGAGCGAACCCACCGGCCCGTCGGTCAGCCCCGAGGAAGCACTCCACTTCCACGCCATGGGTCGCCCCGGCAAGCTGGAGGTGGTGCCGACCAAACCGATGGCGACGCAGCGCGACCTGTCGCTCGCCTATTCGCCCGGCGTCGCCGTGCCGGTGCTGGCCATCGCCGAGGAGCCGAGCCGGGCGTTCGACTACACGACGCGCGGCAACATGGTCGCCGTCATTTCCAACGGCACCGCCATTCTCGGCCTCGGCAATCTCGGCGCGCTCGCCTCGAAGCCGGTGATGGAAGGCAAGTCGGTGCTGTTCAAGCGCTTCGCCGACGTCGATTCGATCGACCTCGAGGTCGACACCGAGAACGCCGACGAGTTCATCAACTGCGTGAAATTCCTCGGCCCGTCGTTCGGCGGCATCAACCTCGAGGACATCAAGGCGCCGGAGTGCTTCATCATCGAGCAGAAGCTGCGCGAGGTGATGGACATCCCGGTCTTCCACGACGACCAGCACGGCACCGCCATCATCGCCGCCGCCGGCCTCATCAACGCGCTGGAGATCACCGGCCGCGACATGAAGACGACGAAGCTCGTCTGCAATGGCGCCGGCGCCGCCGGCATCGCCTGCGTCGAGCTGGTCAAGGCGATGGGCTTTTCGCCCGACAACGTCATCCTGTGCGACACCAAGGGCGTGATCTACCAGGGTCGCACCGAAGGCATGAACCAGTGGAAGTCGGCGCATGCGGCGAAGACCGACGCGCGCACGCTCGCCGACGCCATGGACGGCGCCGACGTGGTGTTCGGCCTCTCCGCCAAGGGCGCGTTCTCGACCGCCATGATCCAGTCGATGGCGAAGAACCCGATCATCTTCGCCATGGCGAACCCCGATCCGGAGATCACGCCGGAGGAAGCCGCCGAGATCCGCACCGACGCCATCGTCGCCACCGGGCGTTCCGACTACCCAAATCAGGTCAACAACGTCCTCGGCTTCCCCTACATCTTCCGCGGCGCGCTCGACGTGCGCGCCACCGCCATCAACGACGCCATGAAGATCGCCGCGGCGGAAGCGCTGGCCGCGCTCGCCCGCCAGGACGTGCCCGACGATGTCGCCGCCGCCTACCAGGGCAACCGACCGAAATTCGGCCCGCAATACATCATCCCGGTGCCGTTCGACCCGCGCCTGATCTCGGCCATCCCGGTCGCCGTGGCCAAGGCGGCGATGGAGAGCGGCGTCGCCCGCCGCCCGATCCTCGACCTCGACAAATACGCGCAGGAGCTGTCGGCCCGCCGCGACCCGATCGCCTCGACGCTGTCGCGCATCTACGACCGCGTGCGCCGCCAGCCGAAGCGCATCGTCTTCGCCGAGGGCGAGGAGGAGCAGGTGATGCGCGCCGCCGTCGCCTACGCCAACCAGAAGCTCGGCACCGCCATCCTGGTCGGGCGCGACGAGATCATCCGCGAGAATGCCCGCGCCGCCGGCATCGAGCTCAACCGCGCCGGCATCGAGATCATCAATGCGCGGCTGTCGCGCCGCAACGCGATCTATGCCGACTTCCTGTACGAGCGGCTGCAGCGCAAGGGCTTCCTCTTGCGCGACTGCCAGCGCCTGATCAACAACGACCGCAACCATTTCGCCGCCGCCATGGTGGCGCTGGGCGACGCCGACGGCGTGGTCACCGGCGTGACGCGCAACTACTCGACCGTGCTCGACGACATCCGCCGCGTCATCGACGAGAAGCCCGGCCACCGCGTGATCGGCGTGTCGATGGTGCTGGCGCGGGGCCGCACGGTCATCGTCGCCGACACCGCCGTGCACGACATGCCGAACGCCGAGCAGATCGCCGACATCGCCGAGGAGACGGCCGGCTTTGCGCGCCGCATGGGTTATGAGCCGCGCGTGGCGATGCTCGCCTATTCGAACTTCGGCCACCCGCCGGGCGAACGCTCCGAGCGCGTGCAGGAGGCGGTGAAGATCCTCGACAAGCGCCGCGTCGATTTCGAGTATGATGGCGAGATGGCGGCGGACGTGGCGCTGAACGCGCGCGCCCAGCAGCTTTATCCGTTCATGCGCCTGACCGGCCCGGCCAATGTGCTGGTCATGCCGGCCTTCCACTCGGCCTCGATCTCCACCAAGATGCTGCAGGAGCTCGGCGGCTCGACCGTCGTCGGCCCGCTGCTGGTCGGCCTGAACAAGCCGGTGCAGATCGTCCCGCTCAACGCCAAGGATTCCGACATCGTCAACATGGCGGCCATCGCGGCCTATTCAGCGGGGACGTGATTACCTCCCCCCTCGCGGGGGAGGTCGGAGTGCCCGGCTGTCGCCTTCGGCGACGCCGATGGCAATCCGGGAGAGGGGCATCGCGGCCCTCGCGCCATCCGCGCAGCCCCATCTCCCCCTTGAGGGGGAGATGGCCGGCAGGCCAGAGGGGGGTGCCGGTCCAACCAGCAGCCGTGCGCTGCTGGCGCGGTCAGGCCGCCAGCAGACGCTCGACTTCCTGCTCGAACGCAAACGTCAGCTGCGCGGCCTCGTCGTCCGGCAGGAAGCGGCTCATCTGCTGCAGCAGATAGGTGCGATTGCGCAACTGCTCGCTGTTCCACGGCATGCGTTCGGCGGAACGCGCTTCCGCCAGCAGATTTGCGATGCGCCCGCGAATGCGCTCGGGGTCGGCGCGGTAGACGATGGGCGCGGCATCCTCGTCGAGGAGTTCAGGCTGGTCGCTTCCGAACAGGTCGAGCTGGCTGCGGGTCATATTGCTTCCGGGATTCGTGAAAGCAATATGCATCGGGCATGAAGGCAAGGCGACCCACGCAGGGAGTTTTCCCCGCTATCAAATGGTCTCCGGCGGCTTCTGCACCTCGATCTTGGCCCCCGCCAGAATCCGCTCCAGCAGGTCCGCCTGCCTTGGCTCCAGCGCCACCAGCCGCCCCAGCACGTTGAGCAGGTCGATCAGATCGCCGGTATATTCGGCCAGCCAGTGGTCAGGCTGAATGCTTGAGAGCGGCGATGGCGGCCGGCGGTCGCCGATCTGAGGCTTCTCGCGGTTGCGGCGGCGATAGCTGAACCAGTGCCACACCACCTGCTTGCCCGACACCTCGTAGGCCCAGACTTCGGGCGGCACGTTGTCGACGAAGCCCTGGCCCACCCTGAGCCGGCGCTTGCCCGCGTCGTACTCCATGTCGTCGGGCAGCGGCTCCGGCGCGCCGGGAATCTCGCCGCCGGAGGGAATGGTCGGCCGCTCGCCATCGGCCATGCGCGGCGGGCCGAATGGCCGCCCGGCGGCTGGCTCGACGCAGCGCTCGCCATAGGTGTGCAGCCAGATCACCTCGCGGCCGATCTCAACGGCCTCGGCGAACAGCGCCGGGTCAGCCGTCAGCGGCACGCGCAGGCCGGGCTGCACGAGGTCGGGGAGGAAGCGCGCCGTAAAGGCCGGATGCGCCATCACGCCCGCGATGTAGGCCATAACGTCCTGCGGCGACACCTCGCCCAGCGTATCGGCCAGCAGTGCAAGCATGTCGGGCGCGATGTTGGAGCGGGTGGCGGCGGCGTCGGACCAGAGGGGAAAGGCTCGACCGCCAAATGAACCCTTGTAGTGATGAAGATCAGGCACCAACCCCGCGAAGGAAATTGCTGGTCCGACCGATGGCGAGTGAGCGTCAAGCGCGGTCACATAAACCTGCTTTGCCGAATGCGTCGCCCACAGAGTTGGGTTCGGGCGATTGATGAGACGCGAGTCGGGAACGATCCACTGGCGATCGAACGACCTGAACGCATAGCGCGTCGGCGCGATCGCACCGCCGCTGTCGTCCTTGACCGCCATATGCCGGTGCTCGTGCCCGGCGATGCCCGTCTGCGCGACCTTTTCGACCGTCTTGTCTCCGCCCTGATGCGGATGAAACAGCGTCTCCTTTTTCGCCGGGTCCTTTTCAGCCACAAGCTGGTCCCATCGCTCGCGCAGCGACTGGGCATCGGGCGCGATCACCCATGTCCGCCCCGGCATCACGCCGGAACCGTCATAGGCGAAGAAATCACGCAGCGCCGGAAAGGTCGCCCAGTCGCCGGTCGCCGCCGGGAAGAACGGCTCGCGCCAGCCCTGCGGCGCGTCCGACCAGCCCGTGCCGTGCAGCGACAGCTTGGCCAGCGCGGCGAACTTCTCATCGCGCCGGCCTTTTGGCAGCGCAATGAAGCGCACGCGCGCCGGCTTGTCCGGGTCCTTGCCGAGCGGCTTTGCGGCCAGCACGATGCAGACCGGCTGCTGCACGCCCTGGAAGATGCGCGTCGCCACCTCCGGCTGGTGACCTTCCGGCGAGCAGTCGATCACCCAGATGTCGGAAGCGCTGCGCCGCAAATCGGCGCGCATCTTCTGGAAGCCCGGCCCGCCGAGATAGCCCGCCACCGTGATGAAGCAGACGATGCCCTCGTCGTCTTTGTCCGCATTCCCGGTCGCCGCCTTGTTGCCGGCGCCGAACACCTTCCACGTGGCCCACCGCCAGAAATAGACGTACAGGTTCTTCAGGTGCTTGGCGTGGGCCGAAACGCCCCACTCGGGCGGTGCGGCCCACCAGTCCATCGGCGCGACGAGGCCTGGCTCACCGCTGCCCTTCTCGATCCAGCTTCCCTGCCCCTTGGCCTTCTCCTTGTAGGGTGGGTTGCCAAGCACCACGGTGATGTCGCGCGACTTCTTGATCGCGTTCGCGTCCCGGCGCGATTTCGCGATCGGGCCGCTCTGCACCAGCACGTCTTCCTCGATGAAGGGGTTGCCCAGCGTGTCGGTGATGAAGAGCTGCAGGTCCGGCAGCTTCGCCGGCCCCGCTCCAGGCTTCATCAGCGCCTGCATCTCCGCGATCAGCCGCAGCTGCGCCACCGCGAACGGGCCGAACTGCAGCTCGAAGCCGATCAGCCGGCTCATCGCCGCCTGGATAGCGCCACGCACGGCGCCCTCGCCCTGATCCTTCCTGACTGTGTCTGCAATCTTTCGCATCACGCCGAGCAGGAAGGTGCCGGTGCCGACTGCCGGGTCGGCCAGTGTCACGTCGTGCGAGGCCAGCCCCGCCGGCCGGTTGAACAGCGGCCCCCGCAGCGTCTCCTCCACCAGCCGCGTCATCGCGTCCACCACCTCCGGCGGTGTGTAGTAACTGCCGGTCGCCTTGCGCAGGTCGTTGTCGTAGACTTCGAGGAAATCCTCGTAGAAATAGAGCCACGCCTCCGGCCGGTCCTTGCTGATCGTGTGCCAGTTCACTTCGTTCAGCACCCGCGTCAGCGTGCGCAGCGAGGTTTCCAGCCCTTGTAGTTGGTCTCGTCGTCGGTCAGCAGGCCAAGCGCCGTGCCGATCAGCGAACTGGACCCGCGCAATTGGTGCGCCGCCGCGTGGATGCCGCCGTCGAGCGGAATGTCCATGGCGCGCGCAACCAGCAGGCCGAAAGTCACGGCCTGCGCATAGCCGTCGGCGAAACGCTCATCGTTCGCCTCGGGAAACAGCAGCCGCCGCCAGTCCTTGGCCAGCGCTGAAAGCCCGCTGCTCTTCGCGTCCAGCTGCTCGATCACCTCGTCGCGCAGCAGCCGGCAGAGCAACGCCGAAACCCGCGCCAGTTCCTTTGCACTCTTCGGCGGCTGCGGCTTCCAGTTCAGGAAGTCCGCGAACAGCATCACCAGCGCGTCGGGCGCGGTCAGCTTCGCGCCAGCGCTTTCGATATCTCCTTCGAGACTCACCATTTCGCCTGTGAGTTCGCCATCGCGCCACAGGCTGAAGGACGCGCCATCCGTGTAAAGCAGGTTTGGCAGGGCTTTCAGCTTCTGCCACTGCTCCTTGTCGTGCTTGACGGAAAAGCGGCGCGGGTCGGCGCCCTTGCCCGGCGCTTTCACCTCGATGAAGCCTATCAGTGCCTTGTGCGCGGTGACCGCGAAGTCTGGCCGCGCGCCGGTGCCGGCAAGTGACGTCTCGCCCACCAGCCCGACAGCGCCTTTGGTAAAACCGGCGAGTTCCGACAGGCCATGCAGCAACTGTTCGAGCGGGTTTCTCAGCTGGTCTTCCGGCGCCCCGGCAATGACTGAGCCTGACAGCTTGTCGGCCAGGGCCGAACCATAGGTAGATATGAGGCCTGCAAGCCGCGTTGCTGCCAACTTTGTCTCCCCCGACTCGATACATTGATAGCGTGTTAGCGTTTCGATCTGCAATCAGCGGCGCAGTCAGGCCGGCCGTGAACAGATCACCATGCCGCCTCCAATGATTCCAACCACCTCCGCGATTTCTCGCGCCATTCTATCCCCCTCCCTCGCACCTCCCCGATAATCCTTTGCACCGCCCTCGACGGGAGCCCGGGTCATGAACCGAGGCACGGGGAGGACGGCGGCGCCGGGTCGGCGGCACTTGGTCGTGCCGCTCGCGTTCAACGCGAAGGCCCGGGTCCTGACGGGGTGTAGAACCGGCAAGGCCGGCATCCCC
>JBFXFO010000123.1:10055-12134 GCA_050178915.1 Rhizobiaceae bacterium
CGCAAGAGCTGCGAGCTGCGGCTCGACTTCTTCTCCGGCGAGGCGGTCGGCGACAGCTGCAGCATCACCGACCGGACGATCGACCGCGCGGTCGAATACGTGAATTTCTTCCGCTCCCTCATCAACTCCAACCTCTTCGGGCGCGCCTATGCCCGCCTCGAGCGGCCGGAACCGCCGCCCGACCCGCTCATGCTCGAGGTGCAGCGCGACGTCTGGTGCGCCACCTCCATCGATCGGTATGAGGCCAAGCTGCGCGGCGAGGCCCGCGCCGAGGCGGCGGCCGCGCGCGCCGTCGAGCTCGCCGAGGAGGCGGAGCTGGCGAGGCAGCGGGCGGCGGGCGAGGCCCCGTAGCCCCGCAGGGCCTCCGCACCGAAATCCGGCGCCGCGCCAATCCGCCGCGGCGCTGGACGCCCCGCCCATCACGGTTTGCCCGCCTTGCCGGCTTAAGCGCTCCTTAAAGGTGCGGGCACTACGGTCGCCATGTGCCGCGTGAAGGCACGGGGACGACGGGATGGCGAGAGGCAACAGGCGGATCGAGCCGACCTTCGAGGGGCCGGCGCGCGCGAAGGCGCCACGCGGCCTGTCGGTCAGCGAGGACGACCGCGTCGTTCCCGGCCCGCGCCGACCGTCGCGGAAGAAGCCGGCCCGGGCGAAGCGTGGCGGGCGGGGGCGGCGGCGCGGTTTCGGCATCGGCCGCCTGTTCTACTGGACCTTCGTGCTGTGCATCTGGGTCGGCATCGGCGGTCTCGGTCTCGTCGCCTATTATGGCGCGCGGCTGCCGGCCTCCACCACCTGGGCGATCCCCGACCGGCCGCCCAACGTCAAGATCATGTCGGTCGATGGCCAGCTCGTCGCCAATCGCGGCATGACCGGCGGCGAGTCGGTCGGCCTGCACGAGATGTCGGCCTACATCCCGAAGGCGGTCATCGCCATCGAGGACCGCCGCTTCTATTCGCATTTCGGCGTCGATCCGGTCGGCCTGGTGCGCGCCATGTTCGAGAACGTCACCAGTGGCGCGATGAGCCAGGGCGGCTCGACGCTCACGCAGCAGCTCGCCAAGAACCTCTTCCTCAAGCCGGACCGCACGATCGAGCGCAAGGTGCAGGAGGTCATGCTGGCGCTCTGGCTGGAGCAGGAGCACAGCAAGGACCAGATCCTGGAGATGTATCTGAACCGCGTCTATTTCGGCTCCGGTTCCTACGGCGTGGAAGCTGCCTCGCGGCGCTATTTCGGCAAGTCGGCGCGCGACGTGACGCTGGCCGAGGCGGCGCTGCTGGCCGGCCTGCTCAAGGCGCCGTCGCGGCTGTCGCCGGCGCGCGACCCGAAGGCTGCCGACGACCGCGCGCAGCTGGTGCTGGCCGCCATGCGCGACGAAGGCATGATCGGCGACAAGGAGCTGAAGACCGCGATGAGCGCGCCCGCCGCGCGCGTCGCCGCCTACTGGACCGGCTCCGAGCACTATGTGGCCGACCGGGTGATGGAGGAACTCCCCGGCCTGATCGGCGAGGTGAAGGAGGACGTGGTGGTCGAGACAACCATCGACCTCAACCTGCAGCGCCTCGCCGAGGGCTCGATCCGCCGCCTGATCAGCGAAGACGGCAAGAAGCTGTCGGTCAGCCAGGGCGCGCTCGTCTCCATCGACAACACCGGCGCGGTGCGCGCCATGGTCGGCGGCGCCGATTACGCCAACAGCCAGTTCGACCGCGCTTCGGAAGCGCGCCGGCAGCCGGGCTCGGCGTTCAAGCCGTTCGTCTTCCTCGCGGCGCTCGAACAGGGCCGCACGCCCTCGTCGGTGCGCAACGACGCGCCGGTGAAGATCGGCAAGTGGTCGCCCGACAACTACAAGGGCAAATATTTCGGCAAGGTCACGCTGACCACGGCGCTGGCGAAATCGCTGAACTCGGTCGCCGCGCAGCTGGTGATGGAGGTCGGCCCGGAGGCGGTTGTCGAGACGGCGCACCGCATGGGCATCGAGTCCAACCTGATCGCCAATCAGTCGATCGCGCTGGGGACGTCCGAGGTGACGCCGCTGGAGCTGACCGCGGCCTATGTTCCGCTCGCCAATGGCGGCTACAGGCC
>JBFXFO010000124.1:0-12075 GCA_050178915.1 Rhizobiaceae bacterium
AAAGTCGTCCGGTGAGACACGCGACATCAGTTCGCGTGCTTTTGGCCCCATTACGGCCAGCATCGGCAGACCCGACGTGATGTCGGCGACATGCACTCGGGCCCCGTCGGGAATGTGTCGCCTCAGCCAGGCGAAATCCCTGCGCTGCGATACGGCGACGGTGACAACCAGGAATGAATCCTCCGCCAGACGCGTCACCGTAACGTCCGCCTCGATGCCGCCATTCCCATTGAGCCACTGTGTATAGACGACGCGCCCGACCTCCACGTCGCAATCGCCTGCGGAGATCCAGTTCAAGGTCTTCAGAGCGTCAGGCCCCTCGACCCGGTACTTCACGAAGCAGGTGTGGTCGAAGAGCGTCACGTTCTCCGCGGTGTTTCGGCACTCAGCGGCGACGTTGGGAAACCAGCTTGGCCGACCGTAAGAATAGGCGACGTTGCGCACCTCTTCCTCTGTCCCGTAAAACCCCGGGCGCTCCCATCCCGCGACTTCGGTCATGAACGCCCCGGCAGAGACAAGCCGGTCGTGGAAGGGCGACCGGCGGACACCACGCGCCGACACGAACTGACGGCTCGGCCAGTGCATATCGAAGTTCAGTCCGAGCGTTTCGACGGTGCGGTGCTCAAGATAGAGACGGTTGCGCTGGAAGCTCTGCGTGCGGCGGACATCGACGTCGATCAACTCGACCGGCGGCCGGCCATCGCGAATCCATGCCGCGAGCGATTTTCCCACGCCACCCGATGAGAGGATGCCGAGCGAGTTGAAGCCGGTCGCGCAATAGAGGCCTGGAACCTCCGGCGTTTCGCCCAGAAGATATCGGCCATCGGCGGTAAAGCTCTCCGGTCCGTTGAAAAAGAGCTGCATGCCGACACCATCGAGCAATGGCACGCGGTGCGCGGCAGCCTCGAGATGCGGCGAGATATGCTCGAGATCATTCGGCAGCGAGTCGAAGCAGAATTCCTCGGAAATGCCCTTCTGTCCCCATGGCTTGGCCACCGGCTCGAAGAAGCCGACGAGCAGCTTGCCGGCGTCCTCCTTGTAGTAGGTCCATTCGTCGCCCAGGAACATGACGGGCAGATCGCGTGGTAGACCCGGGATCGGCTCCGTGACGACGTAGAAGTGCTCGGCCGCGTGCAGCGGGATGGTCACCCCCACCTGGGCGGCGAGATCGCGTGACCACATGCCACCGCAGATCACGACAGTCCGTGCGTCAATCCTGCCATGCGGCGTCATCACACCGACGGCGCGCCCCTTCTCGACCAGTATCTGAGTGACGGGGAGATTCTCGATCACCTTGGCGCCACCCTGCCTGGCGCCCTTGGCGTAGGCCATGGTGACGTCAGCCGGATTGACCTGCCCATCATGCGGAAACCAGAAGCCGCCGACGATGCCATCGAGGCTGACCGGCGACCAGCGCTCCTTGATCTGGCCCGTCGTCACCGCCTCGACCGGCAGCCCGAAATTCCGGCCCATCGAAGCACCACGGGCCAACTCCTCGTACCGCGCCTCGGTCTTGGCGATGCGGAGCGAACCATTCTGCTTGTAGCCGGTTGCCTGGCCGGTCTCCTGCTCGAGGTTGACGAACAGTTCGCCTGTGTACTTCGCCAGTTCGGTCATCTGGCGCGTCGCGCGCAGTTGCGTGACAAGGCCGGCAGCGTGCCAGGTAGTACCCGACGTCAATTGCCGGCGCTCGCACAGCACGACATCGGTGATGCCGATCTTCGTCAGATGATAGGCGATGGAGCAGCCGGCCACTCCACCGCCAATGATCACGACATCGGCTTTAGAAGGGATATTCATCGAATGCGCTTTCATCTTTGACGTTGGGTTGCCGCTTGTGGTGCGCTAGCGCCCTGTCCGGGCCGCAGTCGTAGGCCTGCCCATCAGCAGGCCGATCAGGACCGCACAGGCGCAGAGGGCAATGGCAATGATGATCGAGGTCCTGTAGCCACCCTGCTGCTCGAAGATCCAACCCGAGAGCCAGGGCGCGAGAAGGCCGGCAAGGCCATAGGCAGCCATCAGCCGGCCGTAGACGACGCCAATACGTTCGACTCCGAAGCGCTCGCCGATCATGATCGGCATGAATGACGCCGAAGCACCAAACGCCATGCCGACTGAGGCGGCACCGATCGCCGCGGCAATTGCGGATGGAACGTCGAGCAGCCAGATTCCGATAGCCGAAAGCGCCGCTGCGACCACGAGCGTCATGCTTCCGGAGATCGCGTCCACCAGCCTGCCGCCGAACAGCGAGCCGAACAGGTAACCTGCCGTTAGAAGGCCGAGGCAGATGTCGATGTCGCGCGCACCAAGGCCATTTGCCGACGTCATGCCCGCAGCCTGCGAGATCGCTAGAAGACCGACAAAGCAGATCGCGAAAAACGCGACGCCGAGCAGCAAGAGATCGCGGCCGCGCATGCTGGGCGCCGGCATTCTTTCGCTCGCCTGACCCGGCGTACGTTTGGCCGAGACAAGCGTGAGCAGCACGAGTACGGCGGTGCCGGCCACAAGGATTGAGAGCCCGATCAGAACGAACACGTACGAAGGAGCCGCCGAGCGGACGATGGGGCCGAGCAGCAAAGGCAGTATGATCCCGGCGGCTGCAAAGGCTGCCATGGTGCAGCCTATGGCAATCGAGCGAACCCGGCTAGCAACGGTCGTCACCGTCGCCAGCGCCAGACCATAGCCGAGGCCGGATCCGGTGCCGAATAGCAGGCCGTAGCCTACGAGCAGCGACCAGTAGCCAGGAAACAGACCAAACAGCAGGTGGCCGCCAGCCGCGAGGGCAAACGCCAGGACGGCGAACGGCAAGGCGCCGATGCGGTCGAGTATCCCGGCATGGACCACCATGCCGCCGGTGAATGTCAGCAGCGCGAGCGCCGGCACCAGGCTCAGTTCGCTGCGGGCCAGGCCGAGCTCCGCCTCGAGCGGCAGCAGGAACATGCCCCAGACATAGATCACCCCCATCACGACGTTGATGAGGACGGCCGTCAGTGTCTTGATCAACGATCGATCGTCGCTTCGGCTAGCCAGAGACATGGTTCCCCCACTGCTGCGTCTTCGCGCGCTGTCTAGATTCCCAGGTATGTGGTCAGCAGTTCACGGCTGTTCTTCAAATCGTCGGGCGTGCCGGTCCAGATCATCGATCCGTGGTTCAGAAGGCTGAGGCGATTGGCGACGAGCGATACACGCATCACATTTTCCTCGACGATGACGATCGTCAGCCCGGTCTGCCTCAGCTCATCGATGGCTGTGTAGATGTTGTCGATCACGACTGGCGCCAGACCCAGCGACGGCTCGTCCAGCATCAGCAGGCGCGCTCCTGCCATCATCAGCCCCCTGCCAATGCCGAGCATTCGGCGCTCTCCTCCCGAGAGTGAGCTTGCCAGTTGCCCTGACCGCTCCTTCAGCTTCGGAAAAAGCCGATAAACCTGGTCGAGCTGGCGCGCGTTCTCGGCAGCGTTTCTGTTGGTGTACCCGCCAACCTGAAGGTTCTCGAAGACGGTCATGTTGCGGTAGACGAGGTCGCCCTGGGGAACATGGACAATGCCCTCGGAGGCGATCTTCGACGCCGACACACCGAGAAGGGAGCGGCCATCGTAGCTGACGTTTCCTCGCACCTGCGGCATCAGACCGGAGATGGCGCGCAGCAGGCTCGTCTTGCCGTGCCCGTTCGGCCCGACGATCCCGATGACTGCCCCAGCCTCGACGGAAAGCGACACGCCCTCCAGGACAGGCCCGGCGCCGTAGGATGCAGAGAGGTCGCTAATCTCAAGAAGCGGCATGGTCTGCACCTTGCTGCTGGGCTGCCCGCACGGCTTCCGCGCCGGATGCGCCGAGATAGACCTCGATCACGTCGCGATCCTGTGCGAGCCCGGCGGCCGTGCCCTCATAGAGCTTGCTCCCGTGATGCAGGATGAGCACGCGATCCGCGATTGCCGTCATGAAGCTCATGACATGCTCGATCACGACGATGGTCATCGCGTGCGAGTCGCGCAGCTTGCGGAAGACGACGGCGCACTGATCGATCTCCTTCGCATTGAGACCGCCCACCGGCTCGTCGAGCAGAAGCAGCTTCGGCTTCGTCGCGATGGCCGATGCGAGCATCAGGAGCTTTCGGTTGAGAATCGAGAGTGACGTCGCCGGTGTGTCGGCCTGGTCGGCGAGCCCGCAGATCTCCAGGGCCTCGTCAGTCTGCTCGCGCGCCGCAGCGTCAAAGCGGAGCGATGGGACGACACGATTGCGCGTCCCGAAATACGCGCTGCACATCAGGTTCTGGCGCACCGTCATCGAGTCGAACACGGCATTGAGCTGGAACGTGCGCGCGATGCCGAGATGACAGATCGCCGACGGCGAGAGCCCCGCCAGATCGCGCCCTTCGAAGCGCACGCTCCCCTCTGTCGGGCGGCTGACTCCAGAGATCATGTCGAACAGCGTGGTCTTGCCGGCGCCATTCGGCCCGCCAATGCCAAGCACCTCTCCCCTGCGCACCTCGAAGGTCAACTCCTTCACGGCGGCCATGGCGCCGTAGCGCTTGGTGATCCGGTCGCCCGTGAGCAGCGTCTGCATCTCAGGCATGGGTTGCGCTCCGCCCGGGCTGCGCAGCTGTTGTGACCGGCTGCGAGCGTCGGCCAATCCGGTTCCAGATCGTGCCGATCCGGCCGGCGATACCCTCCGGCATGAGGATGAGGATGATCATCAGCACGATCGCGTACGAGGTGTTGCGCCACTGCGCCATGTCGCGGAAGAACTCGTCCACGAATGCCAGTGCGATCGTTCCGAGGATCGGACCCCAGATCCGGCCGCGGCCGCCCACGATCATCATCGAGAGGAGGAAGAGCAGCGTCGGTAGCTCCAGAACCTGCGGCCCGAAGGTCTTCATCGTCCCGGCGTAAACGCCGCCCGCGAGTCCGGTGAAGAAGCCCGCAGCAGCGAAGACGACCAGCTGGTACTTCTTGACGTCGATGCCGCGCGAAGCTGCGCAGACCTCGTTGTCGCGCATCGCCTGGAAGGCCCGGCCATAGGGGCTGTGTACGATCAGGATCGCGAACAGCGTTCCCAACAGGAGGCAGACCAGCGCGAGGATGTAGTTGGCCGACGCAGCGAGCTTGTAGCCGACAAGCTGCACGAAGCCGAAGTCACCGAACCGCGCAAGGCCGCGCGAGCCGCCAGTCAGCGAGTAACAGACCGTCTCCGTCTTCCGGAAACACTCAACGTCGGTGACGATGAGCTGATACATCACCATCGCGACGGCCAGCGTGACAACCACCACATAGGCGCCGCGCAGCCGTAGCGTCGCCAGGCCCATCAGCAGGCTGACGAGAAGGCCTGCAAGGCCAGCGAATGGGAGGGCGATCCAGGCTGACAGCCCGAAGTACACGCCGAGCATCGCCACTGCGTAGCCGCCGGCCGCGAACAGGGCCATGTGACCGATCGACAGGATGCCCGCGACGCCGAGCACGAGATTCCACTGGGTGACGACGGCCGCCCAGATGACGAACAGCGTCGCCTGCCCGAGGATGTAGCTGCTGGGCGCCGCAAGCGGCAGCAGCGCCATCGCGACGAAGACGAAGAAGGCGATCGTCAGATCGAGCTTGAAGGGGCTGTTCGGCCGCATGCGTCAGTTCCGCACCTGGGCGCTCTTGCCCATCAGACCGTTCGGTCGCGTTATCAGCACGATCATCACCGCGACGAGCAGCGCGGGAAAGCCCCATTTGGTGCCGACGCCGTATTGTGTTGCGACCTCGAGGAAGGCGAGCAGGAAGGAGGCGACGAGCGCGCCCGGTATGCTGCCAAGGCCGCCCACCACGCAGATGATCAGTGCCTTCAGCAGCGGGTCGAAGCCAACTGTCGGATAGACGGTAGTGAAGGCCGTGAGCAGAACGCCGGATGCGCCCGCCACGACACCGGCCAGCACCATGACCTTCAGCACGACCAGTTGCAGCGGAATGCCGTTGAGCCGGGCTGCCGTCGGTTCTTGCGAAACGGCCCGGATGGAGCGGCCAAGCGCCGTTCGCCCAATCACGAACTGCAGCAGCAGGATCATCAGCGTACAGCCGACAATAATGAGGATGGTCTGGTAGGCAATGCCCGAGCCGCCAATGTCGATGCGTCCATCCAGATTGAACGGCTGACGCGCGGACTTCGGCCCGATCAGATTGTTGATCAGGTCGACGACGATGGTCGACAGGGCCATCGTCAGGATGATGATGTTGATCTCGAAATTCGGCTTGGCGAACACCCATCGGACGAGAACGAAATGGGTGACAACGCCGATGACGCCACCACCGGCGGCGCCGGCGACGAGGCCGAGCCACCACGGCAGGCCGAGGCTGTCCACTGCCAGAAGCGATGCGTATGCACCCACGGCGATGAACGCGCCGTGGGCGAGATTGAGCATGCCGATGCTCCCCCAGATCAGCGAGAGCGCGACGGAACTCGCAGCGTAGAGTGCCCCGAGTGTCAGGGCACTGAGAATGATATCTCTGAGGATCACCATCGGACCGGACCAGATGTTGGAGTCAGGCTGCCTGGAGCGTCACTTGAACCACGGCGGCGTCTCGAACTCGGCCTCGTTGTACGGCTCCGGGTAGATCAGCTTCTTCGGCACGTCGGCCGTCGGATCCTTGATCTGGTAGAGAAGGTGGGGCATCGCGACCGACGGGTCGTTCGACACGGTCGGATAAGGCAGCGCCGCGTTGAACTCGGCATCATAGCGCAGCATGCCGAACGGGGCGCGGTAGCTGAACCGCTTCAGGTTCGCCGCGATCTTGCGGTTCTGCTCGACGTTGCCGGGCTCGCCAGTACCGCCCGCAAGCGCCGCGGCGATGGCGTAGTGGTAGGTTTCCGAATAGGTCGAGGCACCCGGATCGGCCTCCGCCTTCGCCCCGAACTTGTCCCAGTAGGTCTTGCGGAAATCATCGCCGATCTGGTCGGGCAGGATGCCGATCACGCTCGACGTCAGAACGCCGCGCGCCGCTTCGCCAGCGATGTCGGAGAATGCCTTCAGGAGCGGGCCGTACTGATAGTAGAACAGGCTGTTCGTCGGCTGCTGCACGAACTGAACCTGGCACTGCGCCAGGTCGCCCGGGAAGAAGTGAGTATTGGCGATGACGGCAGGCGCCTCAGCGCGCACCTTGTTCAGAACCGCGCCCCACTCCGTCGTCGGAACCGGCACGACCTCCTCGAAGGAGACCTCGAAACCGTATTTCGGCGCGGTCTCGCGGATCGCGTTGGAGATCACGATCGAATACGGCAGCGAGCCGGTGACGAGCGCGATCTTGTTGTTCTCCGGCTTCCAGAGACCGGCCTTGCGGATGCGGTCAAGCATCACCGGAAGACCCACGCCGTAGTAGTATTCGGCCGGGTCAGCCATGAAGATGCCGAAGTAGCGCTCCGGGTCGCTCTTGAACACCTCATGATGACCGATCGAGGTATTGTAGTGGATGTAGATGATGCCAGCGTCGGCCACCGGATCGTACTCGGCCTGGTTGGCACCGACATTGTAGCCGTTGATGATGGCGTGAACGCCGTTGCGGTCGATCAGCAGGCGCGCCGCGGCCGTCACTTCCTCGGCGGTCTGGTTCTTGCTGTCGATGGTGACCGGCTCGAGCATGCGCCCGAGAATGCCGCCAGCAGCATTGATTTCCTCGCAGGCCATTTCGAGCCCGTTCTTGTGCTCGACACCGTCAACGGCCAGCGGCCCCGTCAGCGACGCCATCTGCCCGATCGGGATCGGCTCGCCGGACTGCGCCTTGCCCTCATTCAGGCCTGCCAGCAGCGTGCCGCCAAAGGCAGCTCCCGCCGCTGTCGTCGTGAAAAAGCGGCGCCTGTTGAGATTTGGAGATGAAACTCCGCCCTCTGTCTTGCTCATGGTTGTTCCCCTTTTTTTGGCTGAAGCCAGTCGCGTTTTCAGTCACACCTGCACTCCGCCCACCCCACTGCCGGCTGGGCGCAACAAACCGCCCGACGAATGCTCGTCGGCCACGGCGCGCCAGGCGCCGTACTCCCGCAGTCTTCCGATGCTATTTTCCGCGCAGTCTTTCAGTGCCGGCGCGGTCTACGGCCAGTGTCTTCGGATCTATGACCACGCCATAGGTATCCTTGGCGGCGCCTGTCGAAATGTAGCCGTCGAGGACGTCAGCGTGGACCTTGTCGACCGGGCGCTCGTGTGGGTGTCCCCACCCGCCCCCGCCGGTGCTTTCGAACTTGAACACTTCCTCGAAGCCGAACTGGTGGCCGGACAGAAGCGGGCTCGTCCATGCGCCGTTCGGCGAGTAGCCGCCGATGACCAGCTCCTTCCCGTCGGGATACACGTGCGTCGAGCGCTGCACCGCGCTGCGGCCGCCGCCGTTGACGCCAGGGCTCCCCTCGCGCGTGCGCGACGTCTCCATGTTGAGCTCGCCATCGCAGAGGTAGCGGACCTTGAAGACCGCTCCGAGGCCGCCGCGGAACTTGCCGGCGCCGGCGGAGTCCTGCCGCAGTTCGAAGGACTCGTACTCGATCGGGAAGAACAGCTCGGCGGTCTCGGCCGCCATGTTCATGCAGTTGCCCAGCGGGTCCATCGTCACGTTCATGCCGTCGTTGAACGGCGTACCGCCCCAGCCGCCGGCCGGCAGGTCGGAGAAGACGTCGGCGCGCTTGGTCTCGATGTCCACGGCGGTGGAGACGAACCAGTTGCACTCCGAGCACGTCGAGCCCGTCACCCTGTCCGGGATGGCCTTGGCCAAAGCCTGCCAGATCGCGCTCGTGATCTTCGAGGACGCCAGCGTCGTGCAGCCGATGGTCGGAGCCGGCCATTTCGCGTTCAGCCAGCAATTGTCGGGAAGCACGATCTTGATCGGCGCGAACATGCCGGCGTTAGACGGCGCGTGTGGCGCCAGGAAGAACTGCAGCGAGTAGTAGGCTGCCGACGCGGTGTTGGCGAAAGGCGAGTTGATCGAGCCTTTGCAGATCGGATCGCTGCCCTCGAAATCCACGGTGATGTCGGAGCCGGCGATGGTGAGCGTCACCTTGACCTTTATCGGATCCGGCGAGAAGCCGTCGCTGTCGGCGAAATCCTCGGCCGTGTAGACGCCGTCGGGGATAGCCTCGATGCTCTTGCGAACGATGCGCTCGGTATAGCCGATCAACTCGTTCATCGCCGCCTTGACGGTCTCCACGCCATAACGGGCAGCGGCGCGCTGCATCTCGCTTTCGGCGCTCTTCAGCGCGCCGAGATGCGCCTGCAGGTCGCCGCGGATGTAGTGCGGCGTCCGCGTGTTGTTCACGATGATCGCCAGGAAGTCCCGGTTGATCTCATAATTCTCGTAGAGCTTGATGGGCGGCAGGCGCAGGCCTTCCGCGGCGATGTGGGTCGAGAACGACATGCCGCCGGCGGCACCGCCGCCAAGGTCCATCCAGTGGCCTCGGCTGACAGCGAATCCGAGCAACTCGCCCTCGTAGAAAATCGGCATCGTGAAAGTGATATCGTTGATGTGCGTCCCGCCCTGGTACGGGTCGTTCAGCGCGATGACGTCGCCCGGCTTCAGTGTGTCGATGCCAAAGCGTCCGATCGCGGCGTCGGCGCTGTACTGCATCGCAGCCAGGTGGACCGGGCAGTTTGCCGCCTGCGCCAGCAGCCGCACCTTCGGATCGTAGATCGCGTTGGAGAAGTCGAGGATGTCCGCCAGGATCGGGGAGAACGACGTTCTCTGCATGATCGTGGTCATGCGGTTGCAAGCGTATTCGAAGCTGTTCCTGAGTACCTCGAACGTCACCGGGTCCATGCGATCGGAAATGTCGATTTTCTGCGCACCAGCGCCTGAAGAAGCCATGGTCGTGTTCCCCTGTCGCCTTAGTTAGCGATCGTAACGATGAGATTGCCGCTGCCGTCGACCGTGCCGTTCGAGCCGGGCGGCAACACTGCGATCGAGTCCGCGTACTCGACCAGACTCGGGCCCTGCACAACCGACCCCGGGACCAGGTCCCTGTTGCTGTACAGCGCGGACTTCACCCACTTCCCGTCGAAGTAGACGTCGCGGCTCGCCGAGTTCCCCTTCCCGTCATGCGACGCGAAGTTGAAGTGCGGTGGCTCCTTCAGGGCACCGACGGCGGTGACGCCAAGCGCGACGAAGGCGACCGGGAAGTCGTCGGAGCTGACGCCGTATTCGAGGCGATGCGCCTTGTGGAATGCTTCAGCGATGGCACCGATCTGATCCTTGGCCAGTTTGCCGGCAGGGATGTCCGTATCGACCTCGTAGGTCTGTCCGATGTACCGCATCTGCGCCGTGCGGCTGATCTTGGTCGAATCGGCCTGGATACCGTCAGCACGCAGGCGCTCCCCGGCCTTCTCTTCAAGCTCGCTGTAGATGCGGTTGAGATCGGCCACATCGACATCGTCCAGTGAGGCGTAGTGGAAAGCCTCGATGTCGTGCCGGATGTTCATCGCGGTCGCTCCGAAGGCCGACGCGACGCCGGCCTGGCCGGGGATGATGACCTTGGGGATGTTCATTGCCTGGGCAACGAAGCAGGCATGCATCGGACCAGCGCCGCCGAAGCTCGCCAACACGAAGTCACGCGGGTCGCGGGCACGTGCCACGACGACGCCCTTGACCGCCTGCGCCATCGTCTCGCACGAAATGCGGATCATGCCTTCGGCCGTCTCGAGCCGCGACAGGCCGATCTCTTCGGCCAGCGCATCGATGGCCCTCTCCGCGGCCTGCACATCCAATTCGAACTTGTCGGACAGCGAGGGGTTCAGACGCCCAAGCACCAGATTCGCATCGGTGATGGTCGGCTCGGTTCCACCCCGCCGATAGCAGGCAGGGCCGGGTTCCGAGCCGGCGCTGCGCGGACCTACGCGCAGCGAGCCACCCTCGTCGACCCAGCCGATCGAGCCACCACCGGCGCCGACCGAATGGATGTCTAGCATCGGCACGCTCACCGGGATTTCCCACTCCAGCTCGTAGCTGTGCGTGATCAGGCCGCGGCCATGCTCCACGATCGAGGCGTCGAAGCTCGTGCCACCCACGTCGGTGTGGATGATGTTGTCGAAATCCGTCGTGCGGCTCAGGTACGAGGCGTAGGCGACGCCCCCCGCCGGCCCGGATTCGATCAGCTCTTCTGGGCGGCTCTTGGCGTTCTTCGCACCCATCACCCCGCCATTGCTCTTGAGGATGAGCAGCGAGCCTTTGAAGCCTTTCGACTCCAGCACGTCCTGCAGGCGGTCGAAGTAGGTCGTCATCACGGGCATCATGCAGGCCCGGATGGCGGTGGTGGTGAACCGGCCGTGCTCGCGGAAGATGGCGCGCGTCTCGGCCGAGATGACTATGTGCGCGTCCGGATTGTGCTTGCGCACGATCTCGCGCATGCGCTCCTCATGCGCGGCATTCACATATGAATTGATGAAGCCGATACCGATCGACTGGATGCCGCGCTCGGCGATGGTCCGCGCAACCTCGTTGGCGACATTCTCGTCCAGAGGGCGGCGGGCCGTCCCCTTCACCGACATACGCTCAGGGATGGAGAAGCGGTTTCGCCTGCGGATCAGCGGCTCGGGCTTCACCTGGTACGGATCGTAGAGCGCCTTGCGATGCTGTCGGCCGATCTCGATCGTGTCCCGGAAACCTTCGGTGGTGATGAATGCGGCATCCGGATAGCTGCGCTCGATCAGCGAATTCGTCGCCGTCGTTGTGCCGTGCATGAGGTAAGAAATCTGGTCGAAGGGAATGCCTGCCGCTTCGATAGACTGGACGACGCCGCGTGACCGGTCATCCTTGGTGGTCAGCACCTTGGCCGTCTTGAAGGACTGGTCGCCTTCCTCCCATGCGAACAAGTCCGTGAACGTACCTCCGACGTCAATACCGACACGCCACATCAACATTCCCCTTTGTTATGCCCCTTACGGGGTTGTCATTGACACTAACTCTACATGTGAGTTGTAGAGTGTCAAGGAAGGATGTAGAGTTTTTCAGGGAGGGTTTCGCCGTCTCTCCACAGGCACGTACGAACTACCGTTGGCAGTCAGCGAGGCAGTGCGCTAACAACGCGCGCCTCATTCCAAGGATTCCGAAAGCGAATAGCGCCACATGCCTCGCT
>JBFXFO010000125.1:0-6310 GCA_050178915.1 Rhizobiaceae bacterium
GGCACCGTGCGCGGCACCCGCATGGACGATGAGAAGCTGATGTTCCCGCTCTACGAGCGGATGCTGAAGCGCGGCATCAAGACCGTGGCGATGCACAAGGCGATCCCGTTCGGCAATGTCGGCCACGAGTACTTCATGGTGGACGACGTGAACGACGCGGCCACCAGCTTCCCGGAGATGAACTTCGAGATCTTCCATGGCGGTTTCGCGTTCCTCGAGGACACGGTGCTGAAGGCGACCTACAACAGCAACGTCACCATCAACCTCGAAGGCACCAGCGCGCTGATCTTCTATGCGCCGGAGCGGCTGGCCCATATCCTCGGCTCGCTCGCACAGGCCGGCGCCGCCGACCGCATCGTCTGGGGCACGGGTGTCCCCGTCATCCATCCGCAGCCTTTCCTGGAAGCGTTCTGGAATTTCCAGATCCCGGTCAGCATGCAGGAGGGCTACGCCTATCCGGCGCTGACGCCCGAGATAAAGCGCCTCATGCTGGGCGGCACGCAGGCACGCATCATGAACCTCGATGTTGCCGCGATGAAGCGCGTTGCGGCGACCGACGAGTTCGCCAGCCGCAACACGCTGGCGGAACCCTGGACCAGCGGGAAGCGTGCAGCATGAGCGCGCTTCTCGAAAACATCTCCGCCAGGCTCGACGAGATCATCGATCCCTGCAGCGCCGGGATCGGGAAGCCCGTGGGCCTCGTTACGATGGGCCTCATCCGATCGGTCGACGTCGAGCCGGAAGGCGAAGGCATGGCCGTCAGGCTGGTGCTGCGCGTCACGTCGCCCTGCTGCATGATGGGGCCGAGCTTCACAGCGCAGGCGAAGCAGAAGCTGCTGGCGATGCCGGAGATAAGTTCGGTCGACGTAGCGATATCCCCGGAGATCGACTGGACCCCCGGACATATGGCGCCGGCATACCGGGCGACCCTCAAGGGACCGCGCATCGGCTACCCCGGAGCCTGACGACGTCTGTCCGCGAACGGACTGTCCAGAGCCACCTGTGCCTGCGCGCAGGTGGCTTCATAGCCAGTTCGGTGCTCTCAGCGCATTGCGGCTTTCGCATCCTCGACAATCATCGACGCGCCCTTCATCGCGATCATCGACGTCGGCGTGTTGGTGTTGCCGGACGTGATCGTCGGCATGACGGATGCGTCGACGATCCGCAGGCGATCCAGCCCGTGCACCCTCAGCCGCTCGTCGACGACCGCCATCGGGTCGGACGCAAGACCCATCTTGGCGGTGCCGACCGGATGGAAGATCGTGGTGCCGATGGCGCCAGCGGCTATGGCGAGGGCCTCGTCGTCGTCGCCCACGGCCGGTCCCGGCAGGAACTCCTCCGGCGAGTAACGCGCCAGTGCCTTCTGCCGCATCAGCCGCCGGGTGACCCTGATGGCGTCGGCAGCCACTTTCCTGTCGTCGTCGGTCGAGAGGTAGTTCGGGGCGACGATTGGCTTCGCGTCGAGATCGGAACCGCGCAGCTTGATGAAGCCGCGCGACGAGGGCCGAAGGTTGCATGCGCTGACCGTAATGGCGGGAAAACGGTGCAGCGGCTCGCCGAAACGGTCGAGCGAGAGCGGCTGGACGTGGAACTGGATGTTGGGTCTTTCCTGGTCTGCGTCCGAGCGTGTGAAGATGCCGAGCTGTGATGGTGCCATGGTCAGCGGTCCGCGCCGCAACAGGGCATATTCAAGGCCCATGAGGCCGCGCTTTGCGAGGTTGTGGTACGTCTCGTTGAGCGTCTTGACCCCTGTCACCTTGTAGATGGCGCGCTGCTGCAGATGGTCCTGCAGGTTGCGCCCGACACCTTTCAGTTCGTGCATCGTCTCGATGCCGAGCGGTGCCAGCCATTCGCCCGGGCCGATTCCCGAGCGCTGCAGGATCTGGGTGGAGCCGATTGATCCGGCACACAGGATGACTTCGGCTTTCGCGGTTACCGCCCGCAGCACGTTGTGCTGACGAAAATGCACGGTGTCGGCAGACTGGCCATTCAGTGCGATGCGGTCGACGGTGACGCCTGTCTCGAGCCGGAGATTGGGCCGCGAGAGCGCCGGCTTCAGGAAGCCGCGCGCCGACGACCAGCGGCGGCCGGCCTTCTGGTTGACGTGGAAGTAGCCGGCCCCCTCATTGTCGCCGGTGTTGAAGTCACGGCTCCTCGGGATGCCCATTTCGGCCGCGGCATCCTGCACCGCCGTCAGCACCTCCCAGCTCACCCTCGGCGCCTCCACGCGCCAACCGCCGCCCGTCCCGTGAAACTCGCTCTCGCCGAAGAAGTGATCCTCCATCTTGCGGAAATAGGGGAGCACATCGGACCAGCCCCAGCCGCTAAGCCCGAGCTGACGCCAGTGGTCATAGTCGGCTGACTGGCCTCGCATGGCGACCATCGCATTGATGGCCGACGAGCCGCCGATCACCTTGCCGCGCGGATAGGCAAGCGATCGCCCGTTGAGGCCCGGTTCGGATTCGGTCGCGAACATCCAGTCCGCGCGCGGGTTGCCGATGGCAAAGAGATAACCGACCGGAATGTGGAACCAGATCCAGTTGTCGCGTCCGCCTGCTTCGAGCAGAAGCACGCGATTGCGGGGATCGGCGGAAAGCTGATTGGCAATCACGCATCCGGCCGTGCCGGCGCCGATGACGACGTAGTCGTAATCACCGTCCAAGCGCTGCATCTTCTTGCCTCCGCCCCTGTTTCGCTGCTTCAGCAGCCATTACCAGAGAGGGGACGTCAATGCGCGTTTTCGCACAGGATTTGTGCGTGGATGCCGAATGGATTGAGCCAGCCGGGAGCTGTGAAAGCGTTGCGGCTATCGACAGCCGACGTGGCTTCAGTCGTCGCTGTCCGGCTGCGGCGTTGCCGCAGCGTTGCGGCGGCGCAGGCGCTTGGTCAGGGCCCAGATGAATTTGTTGCCCTTGACGATGCCCTTCAGCCGATTGGCGCCGCGCATCGCTGTCGCCAGCATGCGCCCTTTCAGCGTCAGCGGCACGATCACATCGAAATGGGTCGCCTCCACGTCGCACCAGAGACGCTTGTACTGTTCGTCGCCGACGCTGAAATCGTAGAAGGCGAGGCCATCGTCGCAGGCCTTGCGGATTTCCTCGAAGAACAGAAAGTCGCCCGGACTGGCATAGAACAACTCATCTTCGCTGATCGCACCGAACTCGCAGATGATGCGGTCGGCAGTGCGGCTCGATCCCGTGACTGCGCGCAGCACGCCGCCGACTTCCAGCGCCGCGAGCACGAATTCGGGTCTGGCGCTGCCGAGCGCCTGCTTGAACAGATTGCGGAAGAAGCTGCGCACGCCCGGCGGCGCGAACACGTCCTCGACGCCCATCTTTTCCAGCCTGGCGCGCTTCATCTCGAAAAATGCGTCGAGCATCCGGTCGATGTCCGCCGGCGTCGTCGCCTCGAAGCATCGCCACGCTCCGACCAGCTCGAATTTGCGGATCTGCGAGCGGTGCTTCTTGCGCTTGCGCTTGCCACTCGATCGCTTGAGCAGTTCGTCAAAGCCGCCCGTCAGGTCGACCGCCAGTGAAATATTCGGGCTGGGCATTTTCGTCAGCGACAACAATGGGTTGGTCACACCGTCATGCTCGCCGACGATGCGCTCAAGCGCGAGGACGTCGATGTCTGGCCGGGCCTGCTTGATGCCGGCGACCAGCGCATCGATATCGGAGCGGCGCAGGCGGGGTGCGTCTGCGACCAGCGGCGCGAAATTGCCGTTGGCGTGGTGGCCGCCCATGAAGCGTGCCCGCCGGAACGGGCCTCGCCGGACCACCTCGAGCGCGATGGTCAGCGCCGGAGTGCCGGCCACGGCGAGCGTTGCGACCACGATGTCGGTCGTGTTGGCCTGCGCCCAGGCCTCAATCCAGGCCGGGCTCTGCGGCGGCGTGAAGCGTGCGTTCCGCGCGATCGCGCCATAGGCGGCAAGTGCCGTTGCCGGGCGGTCGAACACGGCGACCTCGACGCTTCCCGCCGTGACGCGGTATCGTGCAACCTCGCCGCCGATTTCCGCATTGGCGCGGAGTGATGTGGAAACGTCAACCATAATTCAATCGTTGGCGCTCTATGTTGAGCGGGTCGGGCGGGAAACTTCCGGACTTTCCGGCCAGGGTGGACGGTACCCCGAAATGGTGAAGGAATGATCGACAGGGGGGAAATGCTTCGGAAGCTGGCGCTCAACGTCGTCCGCTTCTCGGGGCTCGGATCCCTTGCGCGCCCCTGGGTCGGCGGCCTTGGCGCCATCCTGATGCTGCATCGCGTCACCGCGGCGCCGGGCAAGCCGCTTGGCCTGAACCGGCATCTGACCGTCTGTCCATCGTTCCTTGACGGGCTCATTGCGGAGATGAAGCGGCGCCACTATCGCTTCGTCTCGCTCGATGAGGTCATCGATCGCATCCGCATCGGCAAGGGCAGCGAACGCTTTGCCACGATCACCGCCGATGACGGCTATCGCGACAATCTGACCGAGGCGCTGCCCGTCTTCGAAAAGCACGAGACGCCGTTCACGATCTACATCGCACCGGCGCTTATCAACGGCGTCGCAGACCTCTGGTGGGAGGCCGTCGAGGACATCGTGACCGCGCGCGAGCGCTTCTATCTCGCCACGCCCGGGGGACGCGTGCAGCTGGACTGCTCGACGCCGGCGCGCAAGCTCGTCGCCGCATCGGCGCTGCACGACTATCTGACCATCGATGTCAGCGAGGAAGAGCAGACCCCGACCCTGCGTGCCATCGCAGCGTCGGTCGGCATCGATTCCTCCATCCCTCGACGCGCGTTGATGAACTGGGACGAGATTCGTCAGGTCGCCGCGCATCCGCTTGCGACGATCGGGGCGCACACGGTCAATCACTACGCGCTGCGCCGCCTGTCGCTGGAAAAGGCCTGGCGCGAGGTCGCGGACGCGGCCGCGATCCTGCGCATCGAGACCGGCGAGACGCCCAGGCACATGGCCTATCCCTACGGTTACGACAGCGCCGTCGGTCCGCGCGAGGTCGATCTTGCCCGCGAGGCCGGCTACGAATCCGCGGTGACCACGCGGCATGGCGTGGTGAGGGCAGGGCATCGTGACCATCTGCACGCCTTGCCGCGCATCTCGCTCAACGGACGCTACCAGCGCATTGCGCATGTCCGCACGATGCTCTCCGGCCTGACGACGCCGCTCGCCAACTCCGGCAAGATGGTGGTGACGGTCTAGCTGCGGTTGGCGCGTTTGCGCGGCTTGTACATCCACTTGATGATCAGCATCGCCGGCAGCACCCACAACAGCCCGCTGATCAGGAAGAACGCCAGATGCACCAGCGGCCCCGACGTCGAGAGCCGGGCCGAGGCGATTGTGGTTGCCAGCAGCGCGTAGATGACAACCAGCACCACCAGCAGAATGCTGCCGATCAGTCTGCGGATACGTTCGGGCATCGTTCTTCTCCGGAGGCCGTCCTAGGCTCCGACGAACCGTAGCGCAACCGCTCCGCCGTCCCGCGACGGCGTGTCACGCACCGATCACCCTTGCGCCAGCCGGCCCTCTGGTCCACCAATCCGGCCCGCAAGGGACCAAAATGTCGATAGCCGCCGCCACGATCGAGGAGCCCGTCCTCGCCCAGCAGCGCGAGAAGCGCAACCGCGCCTCTGTCCGCTGGTGGCTCTATGCCGTGCTGTTGGTGCTGTTTGCGCTCGTGCTGGTGGGCGGTGCAACGCGCCTCACCGATTCCGGCCTGTCGATCACCGAGTGGAAGCCGATCCACGGCATCATCCCGCCGCTCAGCGAGGCTGACTGGCAGGAGGAATTCCAGAAGTACCAGCAGATCCCGGAGTACGAACTCGTCAACAAGGGCATGAGCCTGGACGAGTTCAAGAACATCTTCTGGTGGGAGTGGGCGCACCGCGTGCTGGCGCGCGGCGTCGGCGTCATCTTCGCGCTGCCGCTGATCGTCCTGCTCTGGGCCGGGCGGATAGAGCGCGGCATGGGGTGGCGCCTCGGCTGGCTGTTCGTGCTCGGCGGACTGCAGGGAGCCGTTGGCTGGTGGATGGTCGCCTCCGGCCTGACGAAGAACGTCGATGTCAGCCAGTATCGGCTGGCAATCCACCTGACGCTCGCCTGCGTCATCTTCGCGGCGATCATGGTCGTCGCCCGAGGTCTCGCGCCGCATTCGGGCAAGCTGGCATCGCGGCACACGCAGCGCTTTGCCGGGTTCCTGCTGTTCGCCGTGCTGTTCCAGATCTATCTCGGCGGGCTTGTCGCGGGCATCAAGGGCGGGCTCGCCTACAACACCTGGCCGCTGATGGACGGCGAGTTGGTTCCGGGCGATCTGCT
>JBFXFO010000125.1:6410-11881 GCA_050178915.1 Rhizobiaceae bacterium
CCGGGTTCCTGCTGTTCGCCGTGCTGTTCCAGATCTATCTCGGCGGGCTTGTCGCGGGCATCAAGGGCGGGCTCGCCTACAACACCTGGCCGCTGATGGACGGCGAGTTGGTTCCGGGCGATCTGCTAATCGCAAGGCCATGGTGGATCAACTTCTTCGAGAACGCCAAGACGGTGCAGTTCACCCACCGTTGCGGTGCCTATCTTCTCTTCCTGCTCGTGCTCTGGCATGCCATCGACACGTGGCGCACGCATCCTGGCACCACGCACGCGCGCCGTGCGCTCGTGCTGTTCGGGCTGGTCACCCTGCAGGCCGGCGTAGGCATCTTCACGCTGGTGATGGAAGTGCCGCTGCACGCCGCGCTGGCGCATCAGGCGATGGGGCTGATCGTGCTCGGCTTCGCCGCGGCGCACTGGCGTGGCACCAAGGGCAGCTATCCGCTGCCCACCGCCATCGCCGTCCGAAGCTAGCTCAGGCCGCTCCGATCATCAGGTCGAGGTTCTGCACGGCCGCACCGGACGCGCCCTTGCCGAGATTGTCGTAAACCGCGATCAGCGCCGCCTGCGCTTTCCTGTCGTTGGCGAAGACATAGAGCTTCATGGTGTTGGTGTCGTTGTAGCGTTCCGGGTCGATCTCCGGCAGGCGCTCGCTCTCGGTATAGGGCGCGACTTCGACGGAGCCGCCCTTGATGCCTGCGTAGTGGTCGGCGATGGCCGCGTGCAGTTCCCTGCCAGTAGGCACCTTCGCCAGACCGCCCAGTTGCAGCGGCACCGACGTCACCATGCCTTGCGCAAAATTGCCGACGACGGGCTGCATCAGCGGGTCGCGTGACAGGCCGGAATATTTCTTCAGCTCCGGCACGTGCTTGTGCTGGAAGGTGAGGCCGTAGGGCAGGTACTCCGGCGCGTCCTCGCCCTTGCCGACATAGTCCTCGATCATCGACTTGCCGCCACCCGAATAGCCGGAAATGCCGCTCATCGTGACGGGGTAGTCGGCCGGCAGCAGGCCGGCGGCGATCAGAGGACGCAGCCCTGCGATCGGCCCCTGCGGCCAGCAGCCGGGATTGGCGACGCGCCTGGCCTCGCTGATGGCCCCGGCCTGCGCCCGGTCCATTTCGGCAAAGCCATAGGTCCACCCCTCCGCGATCCGGTGTGCCGTCGAGGCGTCGATCACCTTGGTGCGGTCATTGGCGATCAGCGACACGCTTTCCTTCGCCGCATCGTCGGGGAGGCAGAGAATGGCGACGTCGGCGGCGTTGAGGAACTCGGCGCGGGCAGCGGTTTCCTTGCGACGTTCGGTGGGGATCGAGATGATCTCGAGATCGCCGCGATCCGCCAGACGGGCGCGGATCTGCAGGCCGGTCGTGCCGTGTTCGCCATCGATGAAGATCTTCGGTTTCATGTCGTCGCCTGCAATTTTCCGCTTTTATTCCAATATGTTGAATCGATCGCCGGACTCATCTTGTCAGCCGGTTGAATCGGTTTCTGAAGCCGTTGAATCAGTGCGCGAGGCACTTGAATCGGGCTGTCAGCCTCTTGCCCGTCGTTCCGCCAGCAGGCCGAGATAATACATTGCGACCGACGCACCAGCGATGGCCGTTATGTCGGCATGATCGTAGGCCGGCGCAACCTCCACGATGTCGGCGCCGACAATATCGATCCGGGTCAGCTGGCGCAGCACCGACAGCATCTTCGCCGAACTCGGGCCGCCCGCCACCGGCGTGCCGGTCCCTGGCGCGTAGGCAGGGTCGAGGCAGTCGATGTCGAAGCTCAGATATGTCTTCTTGCCGCCGGTGCGCTCGGTGATCGCGTAGGCGATGTCGGAGGCGCGCATCTCCTCGACCTCGTGGCCGTGGATGATCTTGATGCCGCAATCCTCCGGCGCGTGCGTGCGGATGCCGATCTGGATCGAGCGGTCGGGATCGATGATGCCGGCACGCACCGCTCGCGCCACGAACGAGCCGTGGTCGATGCGCTCGTCGCTGTCGAACCAGGTGTCCTGATGCGCATCGAACTGCACCAGCGCCATCGGGCCATGGATGGCGGCATGCGCCTTGAGGATCGGCCAGGTGACGTAGTGATCGCCACCGAGCGAGAGCAGGAAGGCGCCGGAAGCGAGGATAGCGGCGGCCTCCGCCTCGATCGTCGCCGGGGTCAGCTGGTGGTTGCCGTAGTCGAGCTTGCAGTCGCCGTAGTCGACCACAGCCATCTCGGCGAACAGGTCCCTGTTGAACGGGTACTGCGGGTCGTTGTCGAAGATCGCGGCGGCGCGGCGGATCGCCTGCGGCCCGAAGCGCGCACCCGGCCGGTTGGAGACGGCGGCGTCGAACGGAACTCCCCACACGACGGCGTCAGTCCCTGTCAGGTCCTTCGAATAGCGGCGGCGCATGAAGGAGAGCGCGCCGGCATAGGTCGGGTCGGTGGCCCGGCCGGTGTTTTCGGTGGCCATGAAGGCGTGGTCGATCGACGCTGATGGCATCCCGTTCCCCTCTGTTCCCTCGGACGGCGAGGCCGGTCGGGCCGCGCTGGCGGACCCTTATTGGATATTCTTTTCGGAAATGCGACTCCCTTCGCCGTTGCGGCGATTGACGCCCTGTCATGCGCATCGGCGATGGCGCCGCCATGTTCAGGTGGCCGGAATGGTTCGCCATGACCGGGGAAGGCGGCAGACGCCGCCGGCGCGCAATGGCCGCCAAAAGAAAAGGCCGCCCGGAGGCGGCCTTCGATCTGCACCGTCCGAAGCGCCTAGCGCTTGGAGAACTGGAAGCTGCGGCGGGCCTTCGCCTTGCCGTACTTCTTGCGCTCGACCACGCGGCTGTCGCGGGTGAGGAAGCCGCCCTTCTTGAGCACAGCGCGCAGCGCCGGCTCGTAGTGGGTCAGCGCGATCGAGATGCCGTGACGCACCGCACCGGCCTGGCCGGACAGACCGCCGCCCATGACCTTGACGTCGATGTCGTACTGGCCGTCGCGGTTGGCGGCGACGATCGGCTGCTTCAGCACCATCTGCAGCACCGGCCGCGCGAAGTACTTGCCGAATTCCTTGTTGTTGACGGTGATCTTGCCCGAGCCGGGCTTCACCCAGACGCGTGCGATGGCGTCCTTGCGCTTGCCGGTGGCATAGGCGCGGCCCGACTTGTCGAGCTTCTGCACGCGAACCGGCGCGGCGGCCGGCGCGACCGACGTACCGCCGAGTTCCGCGAGGGAGGTGAGTTCGGCCATCTGGATCAAGCCCTCTTGTTCTTCGAGTTCATCGCGCCGACGTCGAGCGTCTCGGGCTGCTGCGCCACATGCGGGTGCTCGGCACCGGCATAAACGCGGAGATTCTTCATCTGGCGACGGCCGAGCGGGCCGCGCGGGATCATGCGCTCGACGGCCTTCTCGACGACGCGCTCCGGGAAGCGGCCTTCGAGCAGCTGGCGCGCGGTGCGCTCCTTGATGCCGCCGGGATGGCCGGTGTGCCAGTAGTACACCTTGTCGGTGAACTTCTTGCCGGTCAGTGCCACCTTGTCGGCGTTGATGACGATGACGTTGTCGCCGTCGTCAACATGCGGGGTGAAGGTGGGCTTGTGCTTGCCGCGCAGGCGGTTGGCGACGATGGAGGCGAGACGGCCGACGACGAGACCTTCGGCGTCGATCACCACCCACTTCTTCACCACCTCCGCAGGCTTCTGCGAAAATGTCTTCATTGCTCTCACTCTGTGAACCTTCCCGCGGGAAGGCGTTTCTTGTTGCTTGCATTGGAGAGCCGAACGAGGCGCTCCAAACGAAAGCGCGGCCGGGAGGCCGCGTTCCGTTGCGGCTTATAGGGGAGTGATTTGGACGCGTCAAGCGACGCAGGCCGCATCGATGCAGGAAAATGCCAAGAAAATCAATGCATTAGCATTGTGGTATCCTGATACAACATATTTCCATCGTGGATGCTGCCTTTTTCGGTGCGACGCAGGAGGATGCGCGCGCCCGCTTCCACCAAACGGTGGAGTGACATTACCCTGCGGCAGACGCTAGGCTGGGGTCGAGGGACTGCACCGGCTGCCGGCTCCGCGCTTGTCCGCGCGGCGTCGCAGCATGTTTACGGAGGCATTCGTGAAACTCGTTCGCACAGGCCTGCTCGCGTTGGTGGCTTTGACCGGCGCAACGCTATCTGCCAACGCCGCCCTGCTTGTCTGCACGGGCGGGCCGGGCATGAGCATCGACACGCAGGTTCCCGACATGTTTGAAGTCACGTTCGAGCGCGCCGAACAGGCCGCCAACGAAGTGACTCCGCCGCCCGGCAAATGTGCCATGCCCGAGGTTGCACTGCCGCCTGGCTCGTCGCGCACACTTCGCGTTCCCAAGAAGAACAAGGATGCGTTGCGCATGCTGGCAGCGGCGAGGGCCGGTTCCTTTACCGTCCAGGTGACCGGAGTCGATGGCAAGCTGCTTGTCTCCTCGATCGCCAACATCGTCATCGATGACGGTGGTGGCAACGCAGGTGGCGGCGGTGGCGGCGCGGGTGACGTGGTGGAACCTGACGATGCCGCAGACGGCGCCGGTGCAGGCGAAGATGTCGGCGGCGCAGGCGAAGAGTTCTGTGGCAATCCCGGCGATGTATCGACGGTTGTGATCCCCGAGCAGGATCTGCACTTCCTCAACATCCGCACGAAGCCGGGCGGCAAGGTGATCGGGAAGGTTCGGGAAGGCGGCCAGGTGCGGCTGGTGGGACCCTGCGGCACGGACGCAGCCGCCGGCATTGTGGCGCAGAAGGTCACGCTCAAGAAGGCCTGGTGCTCGATCGACCTGCCAAAGGTCGGCTGCGTCAGCGCAAGATATCTGGACATCAACGCCGTCGGCGGAGGTGCAGGCATCGTCGCCGACGACTGATCCGTCGAGCGGTGCCATCACGATTGACCGTGTCGGCGCCTTGCGCCGGCATTGCCGTCGCGGACCGTCAGGCTCTGCCGCCCTTCGCCTTCGGTGTGCCGCGAGCGCCGAAGTATCGTTCCTCGACTAGTCACTGTTCCAGAACAATCCTGAACGCAGCCTGTACGCCTTGGGCCGACAATTCAAATCTGCAATCCCGATTATGTGAATGACCGGCATCGGTTTTCACCACGATGTGGCCAGAATCGGATCGCCATATGCGGCTCCTTGCTGCTTACTTCTGGAGTGAATGCCTTGAAGAAGATCGTTTCTACTGTCGCTCTGTCCGCAGTGCTCTCGGCCGCGCTTTGGGTTGCGCCGTCGATGGCCGCCGATTTCTCGGCCGGCAGCGAAGGCACCGGCGAGACGCCGCGTGCGTTCCCGGGAGTCCAGTTCTCGCTCCGCGATGCGAAGCCGATGGACACGCCTGAGCTGGCCGCTGGTGAACAGCCGCGCGCCGCTCCGATGGACGAGGCCTCGGCCATCGCCTCGATGACCGCCCGCGGCAAGACCGCGGATGGCGAGGAAGTGACCGTCGCCCCGAGCGAAGCGCTCCGCGCCATCATCAAGAAC
>JBFXFO010000126.1:0-10346 GCA_050178915.1 Rhizobiaceae bacterium
GTCGACGCTGACCAAGATGATCGCCGGCGTGGTGCAGCCGACCGTCGGCGAGATCTGGATCGATGGCGCGAAGGCTGAACTCGGCTCGCCCTCAGAGGCGCTGAAGCGCGGCATCGCCATGGTCTATCAGGAAACCAGCCTGGTGCCGTCGCTGACCGTGGCGCAGAACATCTACCTGACCGACCACAAGCGTTTTCATCGCCTGCGCGGCATCTACATCGCCGGCCAGCAATTCCTCCAGTCGCTCAACTTCCACGTCGATCCGACCGCCATGGTGTCAGGCCTCGGCGCCGGCCAGAAGCAGATGGTCGAGATCGCCCGTGCCGTGCATCACAACGCGCAGGTGATCATCTTCGACGAGCCGACGGCGACGCTGACGCCGGAGGAGAAGCACCAGTTCTTCTCGCTGGTCGCGCGCCTGAAGCAGCGTGGCGTTTCCATCATCTTCATCAGCCATGCGTTGGAAGAGGCGCTCGCCATTGCCGACCGCATCACCATCATGCGCGACGGCGAGCACGTGGTGACCGATGCGGCTGCCAGTTTCGACCGCGAGAAGATCGTCCGCGCCATGGTCGGACGCACGCTCACCGGCGAGCTCTACGGCTCGCACAAGGAGCGCACGCCGCGCCGCGCCGGCGGCAAGGTGCTGAGCGTGCAGAACCTGTCGATGGGCAATGCCGTGCGCAACACGTCCTTCTCGATCTTCGCCGGCCAGATCACCGGCGTTTTCGGCCTCATCGGGTCGGGCCGAACCGAGGCCGCCAAGGTCGTATCGGGTGTGCTCAAACGCGACATGTTCCATGGCGGGCAGGTGCGGCTGGATGGCCGTTCCGTGCGCTACCGCGTGCCGCGTCCGGCGGTGCGCGACGGCATCATCTACGTCACCGAGGACCGCAAGGTCGAAGGCTTCTTCGAGACCATGTCGATCGCCGAGAACATCTATGTCTCCGCGCTTGCCGGCGGGCAGGCCAAATCATCCGCCGTCAGCATCACCGAGATGAAGACGCTGGCGCAGCAGTGGATCGAGGCGCTCAACGTCAAGGCGATCAATTCCGACGCCCGCGTCATCGAACTGTCCGGCGGCAACCAGCAGAAGATCGTCGTCGCCAAGGCGCTGGTGCAGAAGCCGAAGCTGATCATCTTCGACGAGCCGACGCGCGGCGTCGATGTCGGCGCCATCGCCGAGATCCACCAGCTCATCAACCGGCTGGCGGACGAGGGCATCGCCGTCATGGTGATCTCGTCCTACCTGCCGGAGGTGCTGCAGCTGTCGGACCGCATCCTCGTCTGCCGTCAGGGGCGCATTGTCGAGGAGTTCGACCGTCGCAAGGCCGACGAGGAAACCATCATGTATGCGGCGGTCCATTGATGACAGCATTGAAGACCACGCGCCCGGTCATGGCCGTGCGCACGATCGAAGACGTCATCGCGATCGAGAGCCGGCCCTATGACGAGCTGGTGACGGCGCGCAACCTCTACGACCTGTTCCTGGCCACGGCTGCGAGCGTCGGCACACAGAAGGCGCTGACCGTGCTGCGCTCGCCCGACCCGCTCGACGTCGGAACGTCGCTGACGCACACGCAACTGCTCGGCGAGATCACCCGCGCCGCCAACATGTTCCGTTCGCTCGGATTGAACACGGGCGATGGCGTCGCCGCCTTCCTCACGCCGACCTTGCCGGAACTGCAGGCGCTGTTGATCGGCGCGCAGGTGGCCGGTGTCGCTGCAACGCTCAATTACCTGCTGACTGAAGACGCCATCGTCGATCTTCTGACCGCGCAGGGCGCCACCATCCTCGTCGCGCCAGCGCGCGCGCTGGAGGAAGGGTGCTGGACGAAGGCGGTTGCCGCCTTCCAGCGCGTGCCCACATTGCAGACGCTGATCGTCATCGGCGACGACGTTGAGCGTATTGCCGGCGCAATCCCTCTCGACGCGGCATTGGGCGGTCACCGCGCGGATGCGCTCGATTTCGAGCCCTCGCGCGACCGCGACACGGTCTGCGCCCTGTTCCACACCGGTGGCACGACCGGTCGCCCGAAAGTCGTGCGCTTGACGCACGGCAACCAGATCCACGCCGCCTTCGGCTTCGCGCAGGTCTATGGGTATGACGAGCGCGACGTGGTGATCAACGGCTTCCCGTTCTTCCATGTCGGCGGCACCATGACCGTCGGCCTCGCAGTGCTCGCAGCCGGCGGCCACATCGTCGTGCCGTCGCCCTACGGAATGCGCTCGCCCGCTGCCGTCGAGCGCCACTGGGAACTCGTGCGTCACTTCCGCGCCACCGTCATCGGCGGCGTGCCGACCACGATTGCCGCGCTCACCAACAGCTGGCGCGATGGCGACGATGTCTCGACCGTGCGCATGGCCGCGACAGGCGGCGCGGTGCTGCCGCGCGCGGTCGGCGCGCGGTTCGAGGCGGCCACCGGCATCCCGCTGTTCGAAACCTACGGCATGACTGAAACGGCGGCCGCCATCGCCTTCAACCCGGGGCGGGGCACGCCGGTGGCGGGCAGTGTCGGCTTCCGTGCGCCATTCTCGCAGACCCGCATCATGCCGCTCGACCCGGCACGTTCCGCGCCCTGCGAGGCGGAAGAGACCGGGCTGGTGCAGGTGAGGGGGCCGCAAATCTTCCCCGGCTATCTCGATCCCGCTCACAATGCCGGCACGCTCGACGCCGATGGCTGGCTGACCACCGGCGATGTCGGCTACCTCACCGGGGATGCGCGGCTGGTGCTGACCGGCCGCGAGAAGGATCTCATCATCCGCAGCGGCCACAACATCGATCCTGCCACCATCGAGGATGTCGCCAACCAGTTTCCCGGCGTGCACATCAGTGCGGCCGTCGGCATGCCCGACCAGTATGCCGGCGAGGTACCGGCGCTGTTCGTCGTCGCCGCGCCCGGCGTGCTGATCGACCCGGGGGCATTGCGCGCGCATCTGGAGCGGCATGTGCACGAGCCGCCTGCGCGCCCGAAGACGATCCTTGCCATCGATGCGCTGCCGGTGACTGCCGTCGGCAAGATCTTCAAGCCGGCGCTGCGCGATCTCGCCATTCAGGAGAAGGTGCGGATCGAGGCGGAAGCCGCGTGCGGGCGCGGCGTCGCCGTTGAGGTTGACGTTCGGCTGGACGAGCGCAAGCGCACGCTGGTGGAAGTCATCGTCGATGGTGCCAGCACGACTCAGATCGCCGCGCTCGATGCGGCGCTGAAACCGTTGCCGCAGACCTACAGCGTGCGCGCCGCCGCACCCGCTGCGGCCGAAGCGGTGACGCTCAGCCTCGACGCCGGCGTGGCGATCCTCACCCTCAACCGGCCCGACAGCATGAACGCCTTCTCGCAGGCGCAGACGCAGGCGCTGGAGCGGCAGCTGCAGGCGCTGGCCGCCATGCCGGACCTGCGCGCCGTCATCGTCACCGGCGCCGGCCGCGCCTTCTGCGCCGGCGGCGACCTCATCGAATTCGAACAGGCGCTGGCTGCCGGAACACTGGTTGAGACGCTGAGCTACAACCAGAATGTCCTGACCATGGTCGAGGAGCTGCCCGTGCCGGTCATCGCGGCGGTCAACGGCGTTGCCATTGCCGGCGGGCTCGAACTGATCCTCTGCTGCGACATCGTGATTGCCGCAGAGGATGCGCGGATCGGCGACGGCCATGCGCGCTACGCCATCGTTCCGGCCGGCGGCGCCACGGTGCGGCTGCTCGAAAAACTTTCGGCAGCGCATGCCGCGCAGCTTTTCTACACCGCCGCAACGGTCGATGCCGCCACGCTGCGGCAATGGGGCCTTGTCAACGAAACCGTCGCTTCCGACCGCCTGATGGATCGCGCCATGCAGGTCGCGCGCGAAATTGCCGCGCGCAGTCCGGAGGCGATCCGCCACATCAAGGCGTTGACCCGGCGCACCGATCCCGGCAGGACTGCGCGCCTGCGTGCCGAGATCGAGCATTTCGCCGAGCATCTCGACGGCAGGGATCTCGCGCGCGGCCTCGCCGCCTTCAGGCAAAGGCAGACGGTCATCTACTAGGCCCATCTTCTCACTGGAAACGACATGACGATAGAATTCACCGGCCAGGTCGCCATCGTGACCGGAGCCGCCCGCGGGCTCGGTCGCTCCTATGCGCGCGCGCTGGCCGAGCGCGGTGCCCATGTGGCCATCGCCGATCTCGGCCCGGATGCCGAGGAGACGGCGGCGGAAATCCGTGCCGGGGGCGGCGTCGCCCGCGGCTTCGAGGTCGACGTCTCGGACTTCGCGCAGGTCGAGCGCATGGTGGCCGAAATCATCGCGCAGTGGGGCAGGGTCGACATCGCCATCAACAATGCCGGCATCCTGCGCGACAGGACCTTCTTCAAGATGGACCTCGCCGACTTCCGCGCGGTGCTCGACGTGCACCTGATGGGCTCGGTGCATGTCTGCAAGGCGGTCTGGCAGCCAATGCGCGAGCAGCAATATGGCCGCATCCTGCTCACCAGCTCGTCATCCGGCATGTACGGCATCTTCGGTCAGGCCAATTACGGGGCCGCCAAGGCCGCCATGCTGGGCCTGATGAACGCTTTGCATCTGGAGGGCGAACGCCACGGCATCCGCGTCAACGCCATCACGCCGAGTGCAGCCACCCGCATGACCGAAGGGCTGTTGCAGCCCGAAGCAGAGCGCCTGCTGGTCCCGGACGCCGTTGCGCCCGCCGCGCTCTTCCTGGTCTCGCGCGATGCCCCGTCCAAGGTCGTCATGGCGGCCGGCGCCGGCACCTTCGCCCGCATTTACGTCACCGAGACGGAAGGCGTCAGCCTGCTTCCCGGCATGCAGACGCCGGAGGCGGTCGCGGAGCATTTCGAGGCGATCAGCGAGCGCGCCACGGCGCGTGAGGTGGCGAGCGGCCTGGAGCAGGCCGACAAGCTTGCGGCGTCGGCCATGCGGCGGCTGCGCAGCGCGTAAAGGTCTGTCCAAGGCGGAGATGTTGCCGCTCAGGACATTCGAGCAGCTGACACCGTCATGCCCGGTGCCTCTCAGTCCCCCGGCGCGCCGCTTCTCCAGCCGCTGCGCCAGTCGGCGAGGTGGCGGCGCAGCAGCTGTTCGAGGTCGCTCATCGGTCGCTCTCCTGCGCAGGCGTGCTGCCCGTTGCGATGTCGAGCGGCTGCACCAGCGGCCTGCCTTCGTGCTCGCCCACCAGCGCGTCGATGCCGTAGACAGCGCGCAAACGCGCAGATGTCAGCACCTCGGCCGGCGTTCCGTCCGCCGCGATTGCGCCGTCGGCGAGCAGCACGATGCGCGAGCACCAGCGTGCCGCGAGCGTCAGATCGTGCATCGAGGCGACGACGCTTCTGCCCTCGACGGCAAGCTGCGCAAAGAGGCGCATCAGGCCGATCTGATGTGCAGGGTCGAGCCCCGCCACCGGCTCGTCGGCGAGCAGCAGCGGTGCCTCCTGCGCCAGCGCCCGTGCGATGAGCACGCGGGCGCGCTCGCCGCCGGAAAGCTGGGTAGCAATGCGCATGCGCAGGTGCTCCGCGTCCATGCGGCTGAATGCGCGGTCGATCGCCTCGCAATCCTCCGGCGTCAGCCCGGCATAGGGCTTGCGGTGCGGCGCACGGCCGAGCGTGACGATGGCTTCCGCCGCAACGGCCCAGGCGATGTCGCGCTCCTGCGGCAGGTAGGAGACGCGCAGCGCCCGTTCGCGCTCACCAAGTGAGGCAAGCCGGCGGTCGCCGAGTTGCACCGCGCCGCTCGCGTCGACCAGACCGAGCACCGCACGCAGCAGCGTCGTCTTGCCGGCGCCGTTCGGCCCGATCAGGCCGACGAACTCGCCCGGCCCGACCGCCAGCGAGACGTCGCGCAGGACCGGCGTGCCACGCAGTGCAACGTCGAGATGGGAGACGGAGAGCAGTGTCACAGCAGCTGCCTCCGTGTGCGCCACACCAGCCACAGGAAGAAGGGGGCGCCGACGATGGCGGTAAGAACGCCGAGCTTCAGGTCGCGTCCCGGCGCGACGATGCGCACCAGCGTGTCGGCGGCGAGCACGAAGCTGGCGCCGCCGAGCGCACTGGCCGGCAGGAGCCGCGACGGCATGGACCCGACCAGCGGCCGCAGCAGGTGCGGCACGACGAGCCCGACGAAGCCGATGGCGCCGGCCACGGCAGTCGCGGCGCCAACCGCTGCTGCCGTCCCGAAGACGGTGAGGAACTGCACGCGCCGGATGCTGATCCCGAGCGAATGCGCCGCGTCCTGGCCCAGTGTCAGAACGTCGAGCGCGCGCCCGAGGCTCAGCAGCATGGCGCAGCCGATGAGGATGAACGGCGCGGCCAGCCAGACATGCGTCATCGAGCGGTCGGTAAGCGAGCCGAGCATCCAGTAGATGATCTCCATGGCCGCGAACGGGTTGGGCGACAGGTTGAGCGCCAGCGAGGTCAGCGCCGCCGCGACGCTCGACACCGCCACGCCGGCGAGGATGATGGTCAGCGCGCCGCCGCGCATGCCGGCCAGCGCCTGCACCAGCAGCACCGCGACACAGGCGCCGGCCAGCGCCGCCAGTGGCAGGCCGAGCGGCCAGACTGCCGAGAAGCCGGTGTAGATGGCGAGCACGGCGCCGAGCGAGGCAGAAGCGCTGACTCCCATCAGGCCGGGCTCGGCCAGAGGGTTGCGCAGCCAGCCCTGCAGCACCGCGCCCGAAAGCCCCAGCGTCGCGCCGATCATCAGGCCGAGCAGCGCGCGCGGCAGGCGGATTTCGCGCATGACCAGCGCAATCGCATCGGCCTCGTCGCCAAACAGCGCCACGATGCTGTCACCAAAGGCGATGCCGGCCGGCCCGACCGTCAGCGACAGCAGGAAGAGGATGAGCGTCAGCAGCGCCAGCGCTGCGAGCAGCAGGCGGAAGCGGGTCGTCTCGCTCACGGCGCGTCACCCGTGCGCAGTGCCGCGTCCTGCAGGAGGCGGATCGCCTCGATGTTGGACGGGCCGCCGCAGTTGGTGAGCCTGTGGGGCAGGCGCACCAGCCGCTCTGGCGTCGCCACGGCGTTGAAGGCCGGGTGTTCGAAATTCTGCTGCGCCAGCGCCGGGCCGCCATGGTTGCGTTCGCCCGCAACGATCAGGTCCGGCGCCGCGAGAACCAGCGCCTCCAGCGACAGTTGGGCATCGCCTTCGATGCCGAGTTCGCCGGCTATGTTGGCCAGCCCGGCTGCCTGCATGAGATCGTCGATCAGCGTGCCGGAGCCGGAGGTGAAGCTGTTCGCCCAATAGAGCGCGACGCGCCGGCGCGGAACATGCCGTGCCTGCGCTGCGCTGAGGCTGGCGTCGAGTTCGGCGATCAGCTGCGCCGCGCGCTCCTCGCGTCCGAGAATGTCGCCCATCCGGCGGATGTTGGCGCGCACGTCATCGAGCGTCGCTTCCGGCGCGAACTCCTCGACGCGGAAACCGAGGTGGCGCAGGAGGCTGACGGTGGCGCGCGTGGAAAAGGTGCCGGCGATGACGAGGTCCGGCTTCATCAGGAAGATTTCCTCGGCCAGCCCGTGATTGGGCACGTAGCGGCTGGCCTGCTCTGCGAGCATCGATGAGGCGGCGTCAGAGGCGAGGAAGGAAACGGAGTGGAGCTGCCCCTCGGCGGCGATCATCATCGCCAGCTGGTCGGTGCAGATGTTGGTCGAGACGACGCGCTTCGGCGCAGCGCAGGCATATGTGGAGGTGAGGGCGGCCAGTGCCGCCCCCACGATTGCGCCGGTGATTGCGCGCGCTTGCATGCGTCAGAAGCTTCCTTTTACGCCAAGGAAGGCCGTGCGTCCCGGGGTGTTGTAGCTGAACACTTCCTCGTAGCGTTCGTCGAACAGGTTCTCGACGCGCGCAAACGCCTCGAAATGTTCGTTGAACTTGTAGCTGCCGCCAACGTTGACGACCGTATAGGCAGGCAGCGTCACACGCGCCGGGAGACCGGGCACGAAGGCGTTGTCGAGCATGTCGCCGTTGAACACGATGTCGGTGAACACACGTGCGCGGTCCTCGAGGAATGAGTAGGCGAGGCCGAGCGAGCCGGCATGGCGTGGCCTGCGCACTTCGTCCAGGCGCGGTCCGCCGGCCAGCGTCTGTTCGGTGGCGTGCGTATAGGTGTAGCTCGCCGTTGCCGAGAAGCCGCTGGTCAGGTTGAGCGCGGCCGAGACTTCCACGCCGCGCCGCTGGCTGACGCCGCTGTGATTGATGGGCGTCGACAGGAACAGCGGTGCGCCGCCGAACACGGTTGCGATCTCGTTGGTCAGGTTCTGCTCGAAATAGGTGACGTCGGCCACCAGCACGCCGTCGAAGAAGCTCTGCTCGATACCGGCGTCCCAGCCGAAGCTCTTTTCCGGGATCAGATTCGCATTGCCGGCGAAGCTCGCCGGCACGAAGCCGAACTGCTCGAAGAAGGTCGGGTTGGTGACGCCTGTGCCGAGCGATGCATGCAGCCGGGTGCCGGTGTCGGGGATCTGCCAGGCGGCCGACAGGCTGTAGGTGGTGGCGTCGGCGAAGCGGTCGTTCATGTCGTGCCGCACCGCGGCATTGACGAAGAACTGGTCGAAGAATTCGCCACGATACTCGCCGATGAAGGCGTGCGTCGTGCGCTCGAAGGTGCTGGTCAGGTGCGACGGGCGGAACGTCTCCTGCTCCCACTCATAGCCGCCTGTGATGCGCGTGCGCACGTTCTCGGCGTCGAACTCCAGCGTTGCCTGGTAGGAGCCGGTCAGCCGTTTGCCCTTGCTCCACGAGTCGCCGGCGCCGAGTTCGTGGTTGTTGCGCAGCGTGTCCGAACCGCTGAAGCGGGCGCTCTGTGTGAGCAGTCCGTCGAAAGAGGTCAGGGTGGCGCCGACCGAACCGAACAACTCGCGCGTCGCCGTATTCTCCACGCCGTCGATGATGCGGCCATATGTCGGGCTGCCGAAGTTGAAGTCCTGCGGATCGGTGTCGGAGCGGCGGTTGACGTAACGCAGCGTGCCGTCGACGCTCAGATCCGGGGTCAGGTCGACGGTGACCTTGCCGTTCAGCGTGCCGTTGCGGTCGCCGTCCTTCTCGGTGCCGAAATCCGAGACGTTGAAGCCGTCTGTGCGGCGGAACGCACCCGACAGCGCCAAATCGTAGTTCTCGCCGCCGCCGCGCAGGGTGACACCGCCGAGGAACGTGCCGTCAGTGCCGCCCTCCGTGCGGGCGCTGGCCGTGAAACCGTTTCGCTCGCCGCGCTTGGTGATGATGTTGACGACACCGGCCAGCGCGTTGGATCCCCAGAACGCGCTCTGCGGCCCGCGCAGAACCTCGATACGGTCGACGTCGTCGACGATCAGGCCGCCGAAATCATACTCGCCGGTCGAGGTCTCCGATACTTCGACGCCGTCGATCATGACCAGCAGATGGTTGCCTTCGGCGCCGCGTACGCGGATCTGCGTCGGCCCGCCATAAGAGCCGCCGCGCGACACCGAGAAGCCGGGCACGGTGCGCAGCGCGTCGGCGACGTAGCGCACCTGGTTCGCCTCCAGCTGCTCGCCGGTGATGACGGTGAAGGCGCGGCCCGATTTGCGCTGCTCGACCGGCGTGCGGCCGTCAGTGACGAGGATGGGCTCGAGCCGGGTCGTGCCGCTGCTGGCTTGCGGCTGCGCTTGCTGTGCGTACGCTGCCGAGCTCAGCGCGAGCGCCATCGCTCCTGCCGCTGCGAGTGATCTTTGCATGTCTGCCCCCGATAATCTGGCGGAGCGAACGTATTCGCCCCGCGGTTCATGACGAACCGCAGGCGGAAACCGGTGCAGGATGATCGACGTGAACACGCATTCTCACCCCCGGCGGTGTCCCGCTGCGGCAACATTTCTTCCGAATGTCACCGCCACGGACGACCGCGCCTGATCACACCCCGTGATCAAGCATGGGTGACCGGAACAGGCAGGTCTCCTGGCTCCCGTTTCGACGCCCTGCTTCCGCCTTCCCGGCCGCGCGCGGCGACCAGTGGCATGTTGGAAGAAGGCTCAACGGTTACAGTTGCGGGGGCAGCCACGGTTTTGGTGCAAGCACCTGACCGTGTTCCCTTTTCATCCGCCTCGCGGCGGAACCAGTTCCGGGCGCCGACCCTAGAGGCGACGGCGCAATTGTCAATCGCCCCTGCTTGGTCGGGAGCCATGCCCAGCGGGCATCGACCGGCAACTCACGCCTGAATCGACAGGATTTCCCACGCGTTGAACATCCTTGAGGCTGACGGCACGAGCCAATCGGCAATCGCAATTCTGCGTCTGCTGATGCTTGCTGGGTGGCGTCCGAACGAGACCGAAAGCCTTTGTTGGAGTGCAGGTTTGGCCGACCTCTCGGGAGTTCGCTCGCATAAACCTCGGTCGGGAGGCCGAGGAGCCCGGCATGAA
>JBFXFO010000126.1:10446-11880 GCA_050178915.1 Rhizobiaceae bacterium
GGCAATTTGGCGCGCCACCCAGAGACCTCATCAGATTCAGGGACGGCCCGGGCGAGCAGCCCTCACGGTTCGGTATCCACAAGTATCGGCGATAGAGAGCGAACCAGGAACATGTTCCCGCACAAGAGGGACTCCATGGCACGCCGCAAAGGTATTCCCGCCAACGGCCACCTCAACCAATTGGGGGGCAACCACCGCCGAGCTTTCAACTGGACAGCCGCGCTCTCTGGACTTCGTCGACCATGTCAAGTCGCTGCCAATGGTGATTGTCTATCCGCTACCGGAGAAGGTCGGCCCAATACCGGCGCCCGGCGGCGCGGGACAGGATCTTTGGAACACCTCAGATCGCATGAACGTCCATTTACCATTTTGCTGGTAACTTTCCGGAGTGCTCATCCCGGGCGCCCTGGGAGGGGCCATGATTACACGTCGATTCCTGTGCGGATGCATTCCGCTCGTCGCAGCTTCTGCAATCACTTCGCGGGCCTTCGGGGCAAATGCCGAATGCGCTGTCTATACCCACGACCGCCAGCGCGCCCTGAGCTCGGATAAGGCAATCGGGCTGCTGAAGGAGGGCAATGAGCGGTTCGCTTCGGGCCGAACGGTCAACTGCGACCTGCTCGCCCAGGCGAAGGAAACATCGACCGCGCAGGCGCCCTTTGCTGCGATAGTCGGCTGCATGGACTCGCGTGTGCCTCCCGAACTCGTCTTCGACCAGAAGATCGGCGACGTGTTCAGCGTCCGTATCGCGGGCAATTTCGCCGAGAAGAATATCATCGGCAGCCTGGAGTTTGCGACCAAGGTAACCGGTGTGCGGGCGATCGTGGTTCTCGGGCACAATTCATGCGGCGCGATCAGGGGCGCGATCGACGATGTGCAGCTCGGTAACCTGACGGCGACGCTGGCGAACATCCGTCCGGCCGTCGCGTCAACGCTCTACGAAGGCGACCGCAGCGCCGGCAATTCAGCATTCGTCCAGGCGGTAGCGGAAGAGAACGTTCGCCGCACCGTTGCCCTCCTGACCCAGAAAAGCGAAATCAACGCGGCGCTCGTCGAGGCCGGAGAACTCCGAATCGTCGGCGCCATGCACGACCTGGCCACCGGGCGGGTGACATTTCTTCTGTGAAACGGCGTGGCGCCTGGCGAATCGGCGCGACGCGTAACGCCGCGAAGATCCAGAAGTCAGACGGTATTAGCTAGGTACACGGTGCCGACACCGCGAGTTGATGCGACAGGCTTCAATAGCCTCGTCGGATCACTTTGAAATTGTCACGATATTTGGTGCCGCTTGCGTGACTCGAACACGCGACCCCATCATTACGAATGATGTGCTCTACCAACTGAGCTAAAGCGGCTGCCTGTGCGCATCAGCGCCGGGCAGGCGCGACATACCCGCATTGCCCGGCGAATTCAAGATGCGGCTTGCGTCGAGTT
>JBFXFO010000127.1:0-11853 GCA_050178915.1 Rhizobiaceae bacterium
TCACGAGGCCCGTCCATTATGGCAGGACGGGCAAAATGCCACGCCGCCAGCAGTCCAGCGTTGCCGGCGGGGTTTGTCTCCCGGGAAGACCGGCGGCTATTTCTTCGCCTTGGCCAGCACGAAGTCGCACTGCGCCTCCCAGAATGGCTGCTTGAAGCCGTGCGCCTTCATCGCCGCCTTGTCGTCGTTGCGGACGAAATCGACGATCAGGCTTTCCTTCACGCCGAACACCGCATCGCTTTCGAGGTAAGGGTCGCCCGGCACGAAGTAGTGCGTGGTGATCGGCGAATAGCCCTTGGCGCCGACGATGAAGTGCACATGCGCAGGCCGGAACGGGTGGCGGCCAAGCGCCTTCAGCATCTTGCCGACCGTGCCGTCGTCGGGAATCGGATAGAATTGCGGCTTGGCCGAACGGAACGAGTATTCGCCATCGGCGTCGGTGGTGAAGATGCCGCGCAGGTTCATGTCGGGCTGGATGCCCTTCTGCTGCACGTCGTAGAAGCCGTCGTCATTGGCCTGCCACACGTCGAGCATGGCGCCCTTGATCGGCTTGCCCTTTGTATCGGTGACGCGGCCGCGCACCAGCATCGGCTCGCCCTTGCCGTCGAGCGAGATGTTGGCGCCGTTCTTCAGCTTGGGCGCATTGGCGACATGGAACGGGCCGAGCACGGTGGTCTCGGTCGCGCCCGACGGTTTGCGGTTGTTGATCGTCTCCACCAGCATCGACACGCCGACCGTGTCGGAAAGCAGGATGAACTCCTGCCGCCAGTCGCTGCACATCTGTCCCGTCTGGGTGAGGAACTGGATACCCGCCATCCACTCCTCGTTGGTCGGCTCCACGTCCTTGATGAAGGCGTGCATGTGCTTGATCAGCGAACTCATGATCTCATAGAGGCGCGGATCGACCTTCTTCCTGTCCATGCGGGAGATGACAGCCTCCTCCGACTGCTCCTCCGAGAAGTAGATCGCTTTCTTCGCCATGGGTCCGTCCCTCCTCAGATGGCTTCCCGCTCAGCGGGTCAGATGCAGGTCGATCATGCGCAGCAGCGACTCGCCGAGGTTTTCGACCTTGTCGATCTGCACGCTGTTGCGGAAGTATGTGCTGACGTCGTGTTTCACGCCGATGGCGGCGAGTTCGATTCCGCCGGACGCCTCGATCTGCCCGACCACCTCGCGCAGGTGACGGTCGAGGATCGCCTTGTCGTCATTGTTCTCGATGGTGGCCTGGTCGACGGGCGCGCCGTCGGAGACGACGATCAGCACCTTGCGCGCCTCGCTGCGCTGATAGAGCCGGCGCGAGGCCCAGAGCAGCGCCTCGCCGTCGATGTTTTCCTTCAGCAGGCCGGAATCGAGCATGGCGCAGAGCGACAGGCGGGCGTTGCGCACCGGCTCGTCGGCCGACTTGTAGATGATGTGCAGCGTGTCGTTGAGGCGGCCGGGGTTCGCGGGCCGCCCGGCGCGCGCCCAGTCCTTCGCCGCCTCGCCGCCCTTCCAGCCGCGCGTCGTGAAGCCGAGCACCTCGCAGCGCACCGAGGCGCGTTCCAGCGCCGAGGAGATGAGGTCGGAGACGACGCAGGCGATCTCGATGGGCTTGCCGCGCATCGAGCCGGAATTGTCGATGAGGATCGACACGACCGTGTCGCGGAACTCGCTCTCCTGTTCCTGCTTGTAGGCGCTGGCGAAGCCGGGATTGACGACGACGCGGTCGAGCCGCGAGGCGTCGACGAGGCCCTCGTCGAGGTCGAAGGACCAACTGCGGGTCTGCCGCGCCAGAAGCTTGCGCTGCAGCCGCGTGACCAGCTTGGCGAAGTCGCGGCGGAACTCGGCGCGGCGCTTCTCCAGCGTGGCGCGCTCCTTGCGCAGCGTGGCGCTGTCGGCCAGCTCGCTGGCGTGCAGCACGAGATCGTGCGCCGTGGTGAAAGGCTTGTACGGCAGCGGCTTCGGCGCCGCTTCCTGCGTCAGCAGGCGGCTCAGCGCGTTTGCCGCCTCATCGAGCAGCAGCGCGCCTCCCGGCTCGAACACGCTGCCGGTCTCGTCCTCGGTGAGACGCTGGTTGCCCTCGCCCTCCTGCTGCCCGCCATCCTGTCGCGCCGAAGGCTCGAAGCGCCGCGCCTTGCCCTCGGCCGAGCCGAGCTCGGCGACGAGGTCTTCGATGAGCCGGCGCGCCAGGGCGCCAAAGCCGGCCTGGTCATCCACATGCGCGGCGAGTGCCAGCAGGTGCGAGGAGAAGCGCGCGCGCAGCCACTGGTCCCACATCCAGAAGCCGGATGAGGCGATGGACGGCTCGGCCGCGCCGGTGAGCGTGTCGCGCAGCACCATGCGCAGCCCTTCCGCGAGCGGGATGAGCGAGGCGAGGTGCGCGTTGATCAGGTCGTTGCGCTCCAGCCGGCGGCGGTGGCTGGCGGCGATGTTGGCGGCGACGCCGGGAAACTGGCGCGCGCCGAGCGCCTCGCAGCGCACCTCCTCGCACATGGCGTAGAGCGCGGCGAGCGGCCCGGCCTCGGGCGCGTTCGCGGCATGCAGCGCCGCATCGTGATGGCGCTGGATCAGCGCGTGTGAGTCGATGTCGCCGCGCAGCGCCGCCAGCTCCTGCGGGTCGTCCGTCGCGGCCGCGGGCAGCGCCTCGAAGGCGTTGCGGCCGGCCTTGTCGCCGGCAATCGCGAAGGCGATCTGCATGGCCGGATCGCCCGACAGCGCCCGTGCTGCGGCGGCAAGCCGGTGTTCGACGTCGAGCGCGGCCTTGCGTTCCCCTGCCTCGCGCTTCAGCTCTGCGGCCGACTTCATCGAATTGGGATCGGACCACAGCGCCAGCCACTCGCCGCCGTGGCGGATCACGCCCTTGGCGTCGCGTTTCTGGATGGTGCTGCGGACGGTCTCGGACACTGCAGCGCAGCCGTTTCGTCAGACCAGCGAGCGTGCGATGCGCGCCACGCAATCGCGCAGCGCGGGCAGGCAGCGCTGCTCGAGGTCAGTGACGGACAGATGCGAGGCGTGGCCGCAGACATTGGCGGCGGCCAGAACCTGCCCTCGCGAGTCGCGCAGCGGCACCGATACGGCGACGAGGCCGTCCTCAAGCTCCTGGTCGATGAGAGCGAAGCCCTGCTGCCGCGCCTTGCGGAACTCGGCCATCAGCGCGTCCGGATCGCAGACGGTCCGCGTCGTGTAGGCGCCGAGCGTTGAAGCGGCGAGCACGCTGAGGGCTTCCGCCTCCGGCAACTCGCCGATCAACGCGCGGCCCATTGCGGTGCACCAGGCCGGGCGGCGCGAGCCGACATCCATGGACAGCGTCATCACGCGATCGGCCGGGAACTTGGCCAGATACACCACCTCCGCGCCTTCCAGCACGGTGACCGAAACGCTCTCGCCAAGATCGTCCTTCAGCCGGTCGAGGAGCGGCGAGGCGATCGACAGCCACGAATGCGAGTTGAGGAACGAAAAGCCCAGCTCCAGCGTCTTCGGCGCCAGCCGGTACATGCGGCCGTCGCTCTCGACATAGCCGAGCGCGTGCAGCGTCAGCAGGAAGCGGCGGGCGGCGGCGCGTGTGGTGTCGGTGGCGCGCGCCACCTCGGTCACGGAGAGCTCCGGCGTGTCCTTGCCGAACACGCGGATGACGTTCAGCCCCTTCGCGAGCGAGGCCACGAATTCCCGGTGCGACTCATCGATCGGCTGGACGGCGCCCATTGCGTCTCCTACGCGAAAAGTGCGCGATGCGCACAAATGGCTGCATAGCGAACTTTTTCTACCTCAACCCATTGACTTACGCTAGTCGCCGTTGATGATGTTCGCAATACGAGCGGCTGCCCGCATTGCGGGCAGCGCTTTTTCCGCCATCGGATCGGAGGAGAGGATTGATGGGTAAGTACGAGACCGACTTCGGGTCGATCCACCAGTTCAAGAAGGGCGGCGTGACAGTCATCGACGACGACGCCAAGAAGTACGTCTTTTCCAATATGTTCGAGGTTGCCTCGAAGGCCAAGCCCTACGAGCGCACCGCGGTCGCCAAGAACTTCGAATACGTGATCGAGTCGATCCGCGCCGAGGGCACGTCCGACTGGTACACCACCGCGCATGACGAGTTCGTTCTCTCCATGGACGGCGAGGTCGAGGTGCATCTGGTCAAGCTCGACGATCCGGACTCGGTCGTCGATCCGGAGAGCGAAGGCGCCCACAAGCTGAAGAGCGATCCGGAAGGCCGCAAGATGGGCCGCATCGTGCTGCGCCAGGGCCACATGGCGATGCTGCCCGTCGGCGCCGCCTACCGCTTCCATGCCAACAAGGTCTGCACGCTGATGATCCAGACCATCGATGGGCCGGAGACGGTCCACAAGTGGGCCGAGATCTGCCAGCACTGAACGCATCCGCCAGCAGCGAACGCATTGGATAGTCGCAGTTCCAGAATGGAAGACCGGTCCCGGTCCCCCGGAATTGCCAGAGGTACGAAGGAGGAATAGCGCCATGGCCATGAAAGAATCCGCCGAGCAGGGCGGCCAGATCGTCAATCCGCGCGGCCTGCCGATCACCAGCACCTTCAAGGTCGATCCGGCCGACAACGTCACCGGCTACAAGAGCTTCAATGCCGGTTCGTTCAGCTTCAAGCGCGACGAGTACTTCGCCTACATCACCACCCCGACCGGCTTCCACACCATGCCGGTGGATGCGTTCCTGCGCGCCCTGATGCGCGATGTGGCCTGGGGCTTCTTTTACGGCACCGTCAATTTCGACCAGGTCTTCGGCACCACCAACTATTACGGTGAGGTCGACATGTTCGTCGGCGCCACCAACGAGGCCTACGTCTCGGCCGGCCGCGATTTCATCGAGCGCTTCAAGGCCGACCAGCTGATGGACATCTTCAAGCAGATGGTCTCGGACTGGACCAACGAGGGCTACGACCCGTTCGCAGCGCCGATGGAAACCGGCGTGCCGTGGGGCGTGAAGAACGGCGACAACGACGCGGCGGTGAGCCGCGAGCGCGTCACCGCCCGCCGCATGGTCGGCCTGAAGGGCGACACGCCGGTGCGCACCGACGCCAACGGCTACCCGGTCAACCGCATGTTCGAGGACGTCAAGCAGGACGAGCCGGAAGTCTATGCCGAGCCGGGCTTCGAGCACGAGGTGTCGGCGTTCAACCTGTTCGCCTACCTGTCGCGTTCCGACGTGACCTGGAATCCGTCGGTCTGCTCGGTGGTGAAGGACAGCCTGTTCTGCCCGACCTCGGAGGAGTACATCCTGCCGGTCGAGCACGGCAATGACCGCTGCGAGTGGTTCATCACGCTCTCCGACGAGATCGTCTGGAACATCAAGGATGGCGCGACGGGCCGCCCCAAGGCGGTGGTGCGCCAGCGCGCCGGCGACTGCGCCTGCATGCCGGCCGACATCCGCCATCAGGGCTTCTCTGCCAAGCGCGCCATGCTGCTGGTCTGGGAGAACGGCTCGCCCAAGGTTCCGGACCTGATCCGCGAGGGCAAGGCGCCGGGCGTCGCCGTCCAGTTCTGACGCGAGCGCTCCTCTCCCCGCCCGGGGGAGAGGATGCCGGCAGTTTGCACTGACCTTATCCGCCCTTCGGGCACCTTCTCTCCGTGAGCACGGGGAGAAGGGATCGCCGCCGCAGGCGGCCACACTCTTTCAGTCAGGGTGACCCCATGCAGACCAAGCTCTTCATCAACGGCGAATTCGTCGATTCGGTCGCGGGCGGACGCATTCCCGTGCTCAACCCCTATGACAACTCGCAGATCTGCGAGATCTCCGAGGCGCGCGCCGAGGATGTCGACATCGCCGTCGCTGCCGCCAAGGAAGCGCAGAAGAGCTGGGGCCGGTCGGACGCCTCGGGTCGCGGCCGCCTGCTGCTGAAACTCGCCGATGCGATCGAGGCGAATGCGGAAGAGCTGATCAAGCTGGAATCGCAGGACACCGGCCACCCGGTGCGCGACGCGCGCAAGCTCGACGTGCCGCGCACCGCCGCCTGCTTCCGCTATTTCGGCGGCATGGCGGACAAGTTCGAAGGCTTCATGCCGCCGGTCTATCCCGGCTTCGTCAACTACGTGAACCGTGAGCCGGTGGGCGTCGTCGGCCAGATCGTGCCGTGGAATTTCCCGCTGATGTTCACCAGCTGGAAGATGGCGCCGGCGCTCGCCGCGGGCAATGCGCTGGTGCTGAAGCCGGCCGAGCTGACGCCGCTGACCACGCTGCGCATTGCCGAGCTGATGCGCGAGGTCGGCTTCCCGGCCGGCGTGGTGAACATCGTGCCGGGCTACGGCCACACCGCCGGCCAGCGGCTCGCCGAGCATCCGGACGTGAAGAAGATCGCCTTCACCGGCTCGACGGCCACCGGCCGCCGCGTGGTGCAGGCCTCCGCCGGCAATCTGAAGAAGGTGCAGCTGGAACTCGGGGGCAAGGGCCCGAACATCGTCTTCGCCGATGCCGTCATTCCGGCCGCCGTCGGCGGTTCTGCCTGGGCCATCTTCCACAATCAGGGCCAGGCCTGCATCGCCGGCTCGCGCTTGGTGCTGCATGAGAAGATCGCCGACGAGTTCCTCGAAAAATTCGTCGGGCTGGCGAAGACCATCCGCCTCGGCAACCCGCTGGATGAAGACACCGAGATGGGGCCGCTGACCTCGAAGCAGCATCAGGAGCGGGTGCTGCACTTCGCCGGCGTGGCGAAGAAGGAGGGCGGCGAAATCCTGCTCGGCGGCAAGGCGCCGGAGCGCGACGACCTCGCCAAAGGCTGCTTCGTCGAGCCGACCATCGTGCGCGCCGGAATCAACGACACGGTGAATCAGGAAGAGGTGTTCGGCCCGTTCGTGACCGTCACCACCTTCAAGGACGACGACGAGGCGCTGGCGATCGCCAACAACGTCAAATACGGTCTCGGCTCCGGCCTGTGGACGACCAACCTGACGCGCGCCCACAAGATGGCGCGCGAGATCAATGCCGGCATGGTGTGGGTGAATTCCTACAAGGTCGTGCATCCCGGCTCGCCCTTCGGCGGCGTCGGCGAATCCGGCTATGGTCGCGAGATGGGCTTCGAGGCCATGCGCGAATACACCTATCCGAAGTCGGTGTGGATCAACGTCGACGCGCAGGTCGTGCCGCACTACCAGCGCTGAGGCGTCGATGGATTTCACCCACCAGTCCGTCCCGTCTCGCGTCATTTTCGGCGCCGGCGCATCGCAGAAGGTCGCCGACGAACTCGACCGGCTGGGCATTGCCCGCGCCATTGTGGTGACGACGCCGTCGCGCGGCGACATGGCCGGACAGTTCGCCCGCCTGATCGGCGGCCGCGCCGGCATTGTCTACCCAGGCGCGCAGCCGAACACGCCGTTCCAGGTGACGGAAGCGGCGCTGACGGCGGTGTCGTCGGTGCAGGCGGACGGCATCCTCGCCATTGGCGGCGGCACGGCGATCGGCATGGCCAAGATGATCGCGCTGCGCACCGATCTGCCGCAGGTGATCGTGCCCACCACCTTCTCCGGCTCGGAAATGTCGCCGTCGCAGGCGGAACTGGAGCGCGGCGTGAAGGTGCGCCACCGCAGTGACCGGATCCTGCCGGAGACCGTGATCTACGATCCCGAACTGGTGCGGGCGCTGCCGGCGCATGTCGCCGGTCCGTCCGGGCTGAACGGCATGGCGCACGCCATCGAGGCGCTCTACGCCGGCAACGGCAACCCGCTCGTCTCGGCCATCGCCGAGGAATCGGTGCGCGCCTTCGGTGCGTCGCTGCCGAAGATCGCCGCCGGTTCCCCCGCCGATGCCGATTGGGAGCTGGCGCTGCGCGGGGCCTGGCTCGCCGGCTCCACGCTGGCGATGGTGAGCATGGGCGTGCACCACAAGATCTGCCATGCGCTCGCCGGCATGTTCTTCGAACTGACGCATGCCGACATGCACTCGATCATGCTGCCCTATACGATCGGCGCTGGCCTGGCCGCCGTGCCGGACGCGCAGCTGCGCGCGGCGCGTGCGCTGGGCAGCGACGACGTGCCGGGCGCGGTGTATGCGCTGATGGCGAAGGCGGTGGAGCGGCCAAGCCTCAAGCAGATGGGCCTGACGCGCGCCGCACTCGACAAGGTGGCCGACGCGGCGGTCGAGGGCGGGCCTTACGACAAGTCGCAGCCGGTGACGCGCGATGCTATCCTTGCCATGCTGGTCGCGGCCTATGAGGGCGAACGCCCGGCCGCCCGCTGACAACAGGAAACCGCCATGCCGCATTTCATCGTCTACGCCCTCGACAAGCCGGACCGGCTCGACCGCCGCAACGCCGTGCGCGACGAGCATCGCAACCGTCTGCGCAACCCCGACGCGGCCGTGAAGGTGGCGGTCGCCGGGCCGATGCACGATGCGGCAGGCAGGATGATCGGCTCGATGCTGGTCATCGAGGCGGAATCAGCGGCCATTGTCGAAGCCTTCGTCGCCGGCGATCCTTATGTGCGCGAGGACGTCTACGGCGAGGTCGCGGTGCGGCCCTTCACCTGGGGCATCGGCAACCCGAATGGCTGACGCCCTCAGCAAGCCCGACCCGACGCTCTGGCGCCTGCGCCCGCGCGCGCCGATGCCCGGCGCCGTGCTCGGGCCGCTGGACGACATCCCCGACGGCGACGCCAGGGAATACATCTTCGGCCGCGGCACCACGGTGTTCTCGATGTTTGTCGTCCGGCGCGGGCAGGAGGTCTACGGCTACCTGAACATCTGCCCGCACTATTCCTCGCCGCTCAACTACCGCGCCGGCCAGTTCCTCAACGAGGACAAGAGCCGCATCCGCTGCACCTCGCATTTCGCCGAGTTCCGTATCGAGGACGGTTATGGTGTGAAGGGCGCCGCGGAACGCTGCTGGCTCGACCCGGTGCCGGTGCATGTCGAGAACGGCACCATCGTCATCAGCACGGTGGACGGCTGATGCCCGAGATTTCGATCGACGACCTGCCACGCCACCCGGACACGACGGTCAGCATCCGCGACACCTTCGGCATCGACACCGACATGACGGCGGCGTCGTTCTCGCAACGCTCGCCGCACGTGCCGCCGGTCGATCCCGGCTACCGCTTCGACCCTGCGACGACGATGACGATCCTGTCGGGTTTTTCCGACAACCGCCGGGTCATCGTGCAGGGGCGCCACGGCACCGGCAAGTCGACGCATATCGAGCAGGTGGCGGCGCGGCTCAACTGGCCGCTCATCCGCCTCAACCTCGACAGCCACATCAGCCGCATCGACCTGATCGGCAAGGACGCCATCGTGCTGCGCGAAGGCAAGCAGGTGACCGAATATCGCGAAGGCATCCTGCCGTGGGCGTACCAGCGGCCGGTGGCGCTGGTGTTCGACGAGTACGACGCCGGCCGTCCCGACGTCATGTTCGTTATCCAGCGCGTGTTGGAGGCGGAAGGGCGGCTGACCATTCTCGACCAGAACAAGGTGCTGTCGCCGCACCCATCTTTCCGCATCTTCGCCACCGCCAACACGATCGGGCTGGGCGACGCGAGCGGGCTCTACCACGGCACCCAGCAGCTCAACCAGGCGCAGCTCGACCGCTGGAACATCGTGGCGCGGCTCGACTATCTGTCGGAAGCCGAGGAGATCGAGGTCGTTCTGTCCAAGGTGCCGTGGATGGACACGCAGGAGGGGCGGAGCGCGCTGGTGCAGATGGTGCGCACCGCCGAGCAGACGCGCACCGGCTTCCAGGCAGGCGATGTCTCGACGCTGATGTCGCCACGCACCGTGATCGCCTGGGCCGACAACTATCGCATCTTCCGCGATCTCGACTACGCCTTCGCCACGACCTTCCTCAACCGCTGCGACGAGGCCGAGCGGCCGGTGGTGGCGGAGTACTACCAGCGCGCCACCGGTCGGACTATCGACGTCGATGGCAAGGGGCCGTGGAAGCGGGTGGAGAGCTGAGCAGCGCCGACTTCTGGCGTCAGTCCTTCTCGATCTCAAACCGCCGCCGCACCGGGAATAGGTGCAGGTCGTAGCGGTCGGCGAGGGTGCCCCAGAGCCCCTTGCGGAAGAACAACATCACCACGATCGCCAGCGCGCCGAGCAGCATCAGGTACCACGGCCCGAAACCGGCCAGCTGGTCGCGCAGGATGAAGAACAGCAGCACGCCGACGATCGGCCCTTCGATCGAGCCGATGCCGCCGATGACCACGATGAAGATCACCATCGCCGTCCAGTCGAGCACCGAGAAGGCGGCGTCGGGCGAGATGCGCGCCGTCTGCAGGTAGATCAGCGCACCGGTCAGCCCGGTGCCGAAGGCGCAGAGCACGTAGACCCAGAGTTTTGTGCGGGTGGCCGATACGCCGACGCTTGACGCCGCCGCTTCGCTGTCGCGGATGGCCGAGAGCGCCAGCCCCTGGCGCGAGCGCAGCACGCGGTAGATCAGCAGGATCGTGAAGACGGCGAGGATCAGCGCCAGCCAGTAGGCGACGACGTCGCGCGCGGCGGCGGTGCGCATGCCGAGTGCATCGGCGACGAGCGTGACGAAGAAGCTGTCGTTGGTCGTGGCCTTGGGCAGCGACGTGCCGGTGCCGCCGCCGAGCGCCTTGTACTGGGCAAGCAGCAGGCGGAACACTTCCGCCATCACCCAGGTGCCGATGGCGAAGTAGGGTCCGCGCAGCCGGAAGACGATGAACGCCGTCGGCAGCGCCACGGCCGCCGCGAAGATGCCGGAGAGCAGGATCGACAGCACCGGGTCGAGGCCGGGCAGGATGGAGAAATAGAACAGCGCGTAGGCGCCAAGACCGACATAGGCCTGTTGCCCGACCGAAACGAGGCCGGCAAAGCCGGCGAGCAGGTTCCAGTACTGCGCCAGGCACAGCATGGTGAGCACGAAGAACAGGTCCTGCAGCAGTCCACGCCCGGCGATGAACGGCATCGCCGCCAGCAGCAGCACGAACAGGATGCCGGCGACCGCCGCGATCGACGAGGCGCGGGTGCGCGTCGTGATGCGGTAGCGCGACGATGCGGGAGTGGACACGCGGTCGGCCATCAGTCGGTCGCCCGCGGAAAGAGGCCGCGCGGCCGCAGCACCAGCACGACGAGGAAGGCGAGGTGGCCGGCGAGAATCTGCCATTCGGGATTGATCGCCGCGCCGGTGGTCTGCGCCACGCCGATGACGATGCCGCCGGCCAGCGTGCCCCACAGGCTGCCGAGCCCGCCGATGATGACGGCCTCGAAGGCGAAGATCAGCCGCGCCGGGCCGATGGTCGGATCGAAATTGGCGCGGATGCCGAGGAACAGGCCGGCAAGCGCGGCGACCGCCAGCGCGATGCCCATGGCGACGGCGAAGAGCTTGCGGTTGTCGATGCCCATCAGCTGCGACACGGTCGGGTCATCGGAGACGGCGCGGAAGGCGCGCCCGAGCGCTGTGCGGTAGAAGATCTGGTTGAGCGCGACGATGACGAGGATGGCGGCGGCCAGCGTGATCAGCGGCATGACGCCGATGGCGATGCCGCCGCCAAGCGGCAGCGACGCGGTCTCGAGGTCGCCCGCATTGAGGCGGCGCGAATCGGCGGAGAAGGCCTCCAGCAGACCGTTCTGGACGATGATCGACATGCCGAAGGTCATCAGCAGCGGCGGCAGGATGTCGGAGCCGATGGCGCGGTTCAGGATGCCGTACTGCAGCACGAAGCCGACGACGAACATGAGGCCGACGGCGACCAGCGCCGCCAGCGGCAGCGGCAGTCCGAGGAAGGATACGGCAGCGAGGATGACGAAGGCGGCGAGCACGATCAGGTCGCCATGCGCCAGGTTCACCAGCCGCATGACGCCGAAGATGAGCGACAGGCCGGCGGCGAACAGCGCGTACAGCCCGCCGAGCAGGATACCCTGGATGATGACGTCGATGATCTGGGTCATGGCGTCTCG
>JBFXFO010000128.1:0-11645 GCA_050178915.1 Rhizobiaceae bacterium
ATCTCGGGCTGATCCCGTCGCTCAGCGTCATGGAAAATCTGCTGCTGAGCGACTTCGCCGACGAAACCCGCTGGCGTATCGACTGGGCCGGCGAGACCGCCCGTGTCCGCAAGATTTTCGCCGACTACGACCTGGCGATCGACCCGGAAGCCAACTTCCAGGATCTGCCGCAGGTCGATCGCTGCCTCGTGGCGATCGTGCGCGCGCTGGAAGAAGTCCGCGCCAGCCTGGCCGAGCATGGCGGCGACGGCATCCTCGTACTCGACGAGCCGACGCCGTTTCTGCCACGCCTCGGCGTGGAAAAGCTGTTCGCACTGGTCCGCCAGGTGGTAGCGAAGGGCGCGTCCGTGATCTTCGTCAGCCACGACGTCGAGGAAATCCTCGAGATCACCGACCGCGCCACCGTGCTGCGCGACGGCAAGGTCGCCGGCACGCTGGACACTGCCGGCGCCCGGCCGGAAGATTTCATCGAGATGATCGTCGGCCGCCGCGTGCAGGCCTACCACGCCTCGCATGCGGTGAGCACGTCGCGCCAGCTGACCGTCATCCTCGACGGGTTGGCCGGCACGACCTGCCAGCACCTCGACCTGCAGCTCTGCGACGGTGATGTCATCGGCCTGACCGGCCTGATCGGCTCCGGCTTCGACGAGGTGCCGGCGCTGATCTACGGCGCGCGCGTCGCGAAGTCCGGCGCGCTGACGCTCGACGGCAAGCGCATCGAGCTTGCGCAGATGACGCCGCTGCGCGCGGTCGAATCCGGCATCGCCTACCTGCCGGCCGACCGCATCGGCGCCAGCGGCGCGGGCTCGCTGCCGGTCGCCGACAATGTCACGCTGCCGTCGCTGAAGAAATTCGCCGACCGCTTCCGGCTCGACCGCCTCGGCATGTTCCGCTGGGCCGACGAGATCGGCAAGGCGCACGACGTGCGCCCCAACAATCCGGGGCTCTATCTGGAGAATTTGTCGGGCGGCAACCAGCAGAAGGTGCTGCTCGCCAAATGGCTGGAGATCGGCCCGCGGCTGCTGCTGCTCGACGAGCCGACGCAGGGCGTCGACATCGGTGCGCGTCAGCAGGTTTTCGCGGCAATCGACAAGGCCGCCCGCGCCGGAACGGTTGTCATCTGTGCGTCGACCGACGCCGAGCAGCTGGCGCAGATCTGCAACCGCGTCCTGGTTTTCGGCCACGGGCGCGTCTTCGCCGAATTGTCCGGTGACGAAGTTACGAAAGAGGAGATCACCTATCAGTGCTACACGGGTCTGTCGATAAACACGACGGCGCTCACGGCATGAGCGGTGACGCAGGACGTCCTTCGCTTGCCGAATATGAAGCGCGCATCAGCGAGCTGGAACGCAAGGTCCGCAGCCTGCAGGAGACGCGGCGGCTGGCCTCCGGCATGCCCGCGGGTTCCAAAGGTTTCATCGAGCGTTATGCCATCATCGGCATCTGGGCGCTGCTGATCCTCGTCTTCGCCATCGTCGACGGCGCCATCTCCGACTCCGCCCGCTTCTTCACCTGGATCAACTTCTCGACCATGCTCGGCACGCAGGGCGTGCTGGTCGTGCTGACGCTCGGCCTGCTGCTGCCGCTCACCGCCGGCGATCTCGATCTCTCCATCGCCTCGACGATGACGCTGTCCTCGCTTGTCGTGGCGATCCTCATCGGCAGCCATGGCGTTCCGACGCTTGTCGCCGTCATCGCCGGGCTGGCGGTGGGGGCCGTGATCGGTGGCCTCAACGCCTTCTTCACGCTCTATTTCCGCATGCATTCGCTCATCGTCACGCTGGCCATGGCGACCTTCGTGCTGGGCATATCGAAGTGGATCAGCGCGTCGCAGACCGTTTCCATCTTCGGCGCCAACCCGACGCTGATCGAGTGGGTCAACCAGGCGCGCCTGTTCAACATCTCGATGTCGTTCTGGTACGCGCTCATCCTCTGCGTCGTGATGTGGTACGCCTTCGAGTACACCACGCACGGCCGCAAGCTGCTCTTCGTCGGCCGCGCCCGCGAGGTCGCGCGACTGGCCGGCATCCGCGTCAACACCGTCCGCGCGGGCGCCCTGATCTGTTCGGGCCTGATCGCCGCGCTCGCCGGTGTGCTGGCCGTCGGCCTCAACGGGTCCGCCGATCCGAGCTCGCGTCTCGGCCTCTTGCTGCCCGCCTTCGCCGCTGCCTTCCTCGGCGCGACGTCGATCGTGCCCGGCCGGTTCAATCCGTGGGGATCGTTCATCGGCGTCTTCCTGCTGGCGACGGGCATCTCCGGGCTGCAGATATTCGGCATCCAGAATTTCGTGCAGGACCTGTTCTATGGCGGCGGCCTGATCGTCGCCGTCGCCGCCTCGCAGCTCGTGCGCCGTCGCCGCCCGATGGAGTTCGGCGGATGAGGACCGGCGAGGATGAGCGACGCCGGCTGGCAGATTCTGGTGGTGCGCGTCCCGCTGGCGCCGGACTACGAGGACGGCGTGCGCAAGTTGCGCGCGCTGCAGCAATGGCTGGCGCGGCATCACCGGCCGATCGCGCTGTTCCGCGCCGACGGGCGACCGCGCAGCGAGGCGGTGTGCCTGGCGGTGCCGGCCGACGAGCCGGACAAGGCGCTGGCGTGGCGCGCCTTCTGCAACGAGATCGGCGTCGCGGCCGGCATGGTGCAGTGGCGTGCGGCGCCCTATCGCCCGCCGCCGCTGGAGCCGCCGTTCCGCATGCATCTGGACTGAGACGGACCGGGCTGGTTCGGCAAGCCGGCGCCGCAGGGCGCTGAAGAAGAGAAGACTGGGAGGTATCGCGTGCCGGTTGCCGCCATCAATGGCCACAACATGTATTACGAGATTCACGGCAGCGGCCCGCCGGCCGTCTGCAGCGGCGGCTGGGGCACGTTCTGCCATGGCGAGGAGCGGCATCTGGCGCGCGGCCTCACCAGCCGCTACTCGACGCTCATCTTCGACCATCGCGGCATCGCCGAATCCGACGACGACATGTCGGTCGAGCCGACGACCAGGCTCTATGCCGGCGACGTCATCGGCCTGCTCGACCATCTCGGCTGGAAGGACGTGCATTTCATCGGGCTGGTCGGGCTCGGCGCCTGCATCGGCCACGAGGTGGCGATTGCGCGTCCCGATCTCGTCGGCTCGATGGTCAACATGGGCACCTGGGCGAAGCCGGACGCGCTGTTCACGCACCAGATGGAGACCCTGCGCGACGTGCATAAGGGGCTCGGCTGGGAAGCGTTCCAGAAGCTCGTCTGCCTGTGGTCGTTCGACGAGGCCTATTACCTCGAGAACCAGCACCGCATTCTCGGGCCGACCGGGCCATGGCGCGAACTGAAGGGCCGTTTCGCGCAGCACGAACGCCTGATCCGCGCCTGCCTGTCGCACGACGTCACCGACCGTCTCGGCGCGGTGCAGGCGGACACGCTGGTCGTCCATTGCCCGCTCGACCTCGTTACAGGTCCGCGCCTCACCCGGCCGATCGAGGAACTCATACCGAACGCGCGCGGCGAGACGCTCGACGGTGCGGCGCATGTCGTCGCCGGCAAGGAGATGCGGGGGAGATTTTCGGAAATGCTCCTCGGTTTCCTTGCCGAGGTTGATCGCAAGAAAGGCAGGAGTATCCAGTGAATGCGGCAGTGAAACCTGGGCCGATGAGCGGTGCGCCGTCCGGCCCGCTGAGCGGCCTGCGCGTGGTCGAAGCGGGGCAGTTGCTCGCCGGGCCTTTTGTCGGCAGCCGGCTGGCGGATTTCGGCGCGGAAGTCATCAAGGTCGAAACGCCCGGCGCGGGCGATCCCATGCGCGAGTGGGGTCACTACCGCTACGAGGGTCACAGCCTCTGGTGGCCGACGCTGGCGCGCAACAAGAAGTCGGTGACGGCCAACATGCGCGATCCGCGCGGGCGCGATCTGGTGAAGCGGCTGGCGGCGTCCTCCGATGCGCTGGTGGAAAACTTCAAGCCCGGCACGCTGGAGAAGTGGGAGATGTCTCCCGCCGAGCTGCACGCCGACAACCCGCGCCTGATCATCGTGCGCGTGTCCGGCTACGGCCAGACCGGCCCCTATGCCGACCGTCCCGGCTTCGCCTCGGTCGGCGAGGCGATGGGTGGCATCCGCTACATCAACGGCTTCCCCGACCAGCCGCCGCCGCGCTTCGGCATTTCGCTCGGCGATACGCTGACGGCGATGTTCGCCTTCGAGGGGCTGATGATGGCGCTCTACTGGCGCGACGCCGGTGGCGGCGGCAAGGGCCAGGTCATCGACGCCTCGATCCTCGAAAGCTGCTTCTCCATGCTGGAGGGTACGCTGCCCGAGTATGACAAGGTCGGCGTGGTGCGAAAGCCGTCCGGCACCGGCCTGCCCAACGTGGCGCCGTCGAACATCTACCCGACGAAGGATGGCTCCTACATCGTCATCGCCGCCAACGTCGATCCGATGTTCCGTCGCCTCACCCAGGCCATGCAGCAGCCCGAACTGGCCGAAGATCCGCGCTTCGTGTCGCATGTCGCGCGCGGCAACAACCAGGCGCTGCTCGACGGCATGATCGCCGACTGGGCGAGGGGCTTCACCAAGGACGAGCTGACCGAGGTGCTCGACCGGCACGGCATCGTCTGCGGGCCGATCTACTCGATCGCCGACATCGCCGCCGATCCGCACTTCCAGGCGCGTGACATGGTGCTGCGCAAATCCGACCCGCGCTTCGGCGACCTGGCGGTGCCGGGCGTGGCGCCGAAACTGTCGGAGACGCCCGGCGGCGTGTCCTGGCTCGGGGCCGACAAGCCCGGCAAGGACAATGCCGAAGTCTACGGCTCGGTGCTCGGCATCGGTTCGGCCGAGCTCAGGTCGCTGGAAGCCGACGGCGTCGTCTGACGCCAGGCTCGCTACGACTGGCGCTTCGCGACATCGCGCGGCGCCAGTCCGAAGCGGCGGCGGAACATCGTGCTGAAATGCGCCGAGCTGGAGAAGCCGTGGTCGAAGGCGATCGCGGTGATCGAGCGGCCGTCGCCGCGTGCGATAGCGTCGTAGCAGAGCTGCAGCCGCCGGTTCCAGATCCACTCGGACGCCGACATGTCGCAGCGCTCGAACAGCAGATGCAGGTAGCGCAGCGACATGCCGTTGGCGATGGCGACCTTCTCCAGCGACAGGTCCTCGTCCTTCACATGCGCGTCGATCCACTGCTGCACCGAGCGCAGGCGCGCCTGCTGCACCGCCCCTTCCATGGCAGGGATTTCGCCTTCGGCCGAGAGCAGCGTCAGCGCCAGCATGTCCATCAGCTGGCCGCCGAGAGGGACCCGGCTGGCGGTCTCCAGCGTAGCACCCTCCGCGGCGAGCGCGGCGCAGAACTCCGTGGTGATGCGGCCCAGCCCGTTGGTGGTGTTGATGGCCGCGACCGTCGGGATCTGCTCGCGCGGAAAGCGCTGCGCGAACTCGTCGCGCGGCAGTTCGAGATAGATCGAACGGACCTCGCCATGGCCGTATAGCTCATACTGCTCGGCGGCGGAGAAGATCGCGCCGCGCGCCGGGTTCGAGCGATAGGTCTCGCCGCGCTGCACGACGCTGATGTTCCCGCGCTGCACCAGCTGGATGTAGTAGCATTCCTTGTCGAGCCGCGAGATGTGCTGGTTGTTGCGGCGGATGCGCTGCTCCGACAGCAGGATGTCGGTGATCACGACCTCGCCGAACTTCGCCTCGCGAATGAAGCCGCGATAGTCCTCCGGCCGCGACGCCTTCACGTCGACATGCACGTACACGTCGCAGATCGCGTCGCGCCACGCGGCATAGCGCTGCGCCTGCGGCAGTTCCTTGGTGTCGAAGACAAGGTCCATGAGTCCTCCACCCGAGGCCAAGCTTGTATCGCTGCGGTCCCCCCTGACCTGCCGCGACCATAGTCAGACTATTTCGCCGGAAAGCATGCGTAAAGCTTCACCGCGCCGACTGCACTCTCAGGCAAGAAACATGCATCCCCACGCAAGAAACGGCGAGCCGGCGCACAATATCGTCCCACCCGTGACAAGGCCGCGTGAGATGGCCGTTGGGAGGAGCAAGCATGCATGTCTTCGGGCGACTGACCCAGGAACAGATCGTCTTCGGTCTCGCGCTGCTGCTCTGCATTGCCTTCGCGATCACGCTGCCCGGCTTCCTCACCACCAGCAACCTGCTCAATCTCGTGCGCAGCGTTTCCATCCTCGGCATCCTCGGCGTCGCCATGGGGCTGGTCATCATCGGCCGCGGCATCGACCTCTCGCTCGTAGCGCTGATGGCCGTTTCGGTGGCCTGGACGCTCTACCTCGTCGCCAGCGGCATTCCGCTCTGGCAGGCGCTCGCCATCGGCCTCGCCTTCAGCCTGCTGGTCGGCGGCCTGAACGGATGGATCGTCGCCTATGTCGAGATCCCCGCGATCTTCGCGACGCTCGCCATGGGCACGCTGATCTACGGCTTCGGGCGCTTCTTCCTGTTCGACCTCGACGTGGTCTACTGGCCTGACACGGCGAAGGATCTGCTGTGGCTGGGGCAGGGCACGCTGTTCGGCGTCCCCGTGCCGATCTTTCTCTTCGCCGGCGTCTGCCTCGGCGGCTACCTCTTCCTGCGCTATGCCCGCTCCGGGCGCTATCTGCGCGCCGTCGGCGACAACATGCTCGCCGCCCGCATCGCCGGCGTCCCGGCGCGCCCGGTCGTGGTGATGCAGTACGTGCTCGCCTCGCTGATCGGCTACATGGCCGGCATCATCACCGCCGCCTCGGTGGCGAGTATGAACACGCGCGTCGCCATCTCGACCTACGTCTACGACGTGATCCTCGTGGTCGTCCTCGGCGGCATCGGCCTGTCCGGCGGCAGGGGCGGCATCCGCAACGTCATCGTCGGCACGCTGCTCATCGGCGTGCTGCTCAACGGCATGACGATCCTCGACATCCAGTACACGCTGCAGAACGTCATCAAGGGCGTGATCCTTCTTACCGCGATCGTGATCGACACGATCCTCAACCCCCGCGACGAGCAGACCGCTCAGCAAGGGGACATCTAGGCCTGTTCTCAATGGGAGGAGAAACATGCGACTGATCAGGACAGCATTGCTTGCCGCCACCGCCGTGTTCGGCGTCGGCGTCGCCGTGGCGCAGGAGGGCATCGATGACCCGACGCGCGCGCCCTACTACGAATCCTTCACCGGCAAGAAGGTGGCCTACATCCCCGTGGCCATGGGCTTCGACCTGACCGAAGGCTGGGCCATGGGCCTGCGCGAGGCGCTGGAGCCGCTCGGCATGACCATCGACGTGCGTGACCCGAACTGGTCCACGGACGCCGGCGCGCAGGCGATCACCTCGCTCATCACCGAGAAGCCCGACGTCATCGTCGTGCACAACCCCGACGTCCAGTCCTACGCCCGCCTGCTGAAGAAGGCGGAAGAGGCCGGCATCTACGTCGTGCAGGTCAACATGCGCTCCAGCTACTCCACCGACGTCTTCGTCGGCGCCGACTATGTCGGCATGGGCGAGCAGATCGGCCAGCGCATGGTCGACGTCTGCTCGCCGGAAAAGGGCGGCAGCGGCAAGGTGGCGATCACGCAGGGCGTGCTGACCGCCGCCGCCAGCATCTACCAGATGCAGGGCATCACCAACGTGCTGTCAAAGCACCCCGAGATCCAGCTGGTCTCCAACCAGGCGGCCGACTGGGACTCGACCAAGGCGAAGAACATCGCCGCCACGGTCATCCAGCAGCACCCCGACCTCTGCATGATCACCGGCTTCTGGGACGTCATGGACGTCGGCACCGCCGCCGCGATCAAGGAGTCCGGCAAGAACGTCTATCTGCTCACGCAGGGCGGCGGCAACCGCATGGTCTGCGACGGCCTCGCCAACGGCACCTACTCGGAATCGGTCGTCTACCACGTTCCGGGCCAGGCACGTGACATGGCGAACATGATCAAGTTCCTGCTGCAGCAGAAGCAGCCTGCCGGCACCACCAAGACGACCCTGTTCACGAAGCTCGACTTCCTGACCAAGGACAACATGAAGCCGTCGTCCTGCTGGGACCTGCCGCCGAAGAGCTGACCGGGCTCGACCTGCGGGCGGCCGTCGCGCCGCCCGCACCTTCCTTCGTCACCATCAAAGACGCTGAGCAGAGACCATGGCTGCATCCGACACGCTGGTGCGCTGGCGCTACCGCCTCGTGCCCGACCATCTCCTCGGCGAGATCCTGACCAAGCGCTGGGTCGACAACGCCATCCCGCTGCTGATGCTGCTCGCGGCGGTGCTCGTCTTCGGCTCGCTCATCCCCGACTTCTTCGGCGCCGACAACATCGGCAACCTCGCGCGCCAGTGGGGCGAGTTCGGCCTCATCGTCATCGCACTGATGATCGTCATGGTGGCGGGCGGCATCGACCTCTCCGTCGGCTCCACCTTCGCACTCGGCAACATCGTGGCGCTGACGCTGCTCAGCGTCGCCGAATGGCCCGTATGGGCGGTGGTGCTGACCACCGTGGCGGCCGGCGCCGGCGTCGGCCTCGTCAACGGCGTCCTTGTTGGCTACATGCGGTTGCGCGCCTTCCTGACGACGCTGGTGACGCTCATCATCGTGCGTGCCGTCGTCGACATGCTGCTGCTCAAATATTCGGTGGCGATCGCCGCCGCCTTCGTCGATTCCGACCTCTGGTACTATTTCGGCGAGGGCCATGTTCTCGGCCTGCCGTTCAGCGTCGCGGTGGCGGTTGTCGTCGCCATCGTCGCGCACATCGTGCTCAGCCGCACGCGCGCCGGCTGGCATGTGCTTGCCGTCGGCGGCTCGCGCCGGTCGGCGCACAATGTCGGCATCCCGGTGCGCCGCGTCATCTGCTTCACCTACGTCGTCTCCGGCATGCTCGCAGCCCTTGCCGGCGCGCTCTTTGCCTCGCGCCTCGGCGGCGCCGGCGCCGACACCGGCATCGGCCTCGAGATTGCCGCGCTCACCGCTGCCGTGCTCGGCGGCAACAGCCTCGGCGGCGGCCGCGGTTCGGCCGCGAAGGCCGTCATCGGCTCGATCATCGTGATGATCATGGTCAACGGCCTGGTGCGGCTCGGCGTCACCCGCGGTGGCAGCTCGCTGCTGCTCGGCATGGTGCTGCTGCTCGCCGTCGCCATCGACGTGCGCTGGCTGAAGAACCGGCAGAAATTCCTCTCGAAGGTCTATGTCTCGCCAACCTATTCGGCGCTGCCGGCAGCGCCCGCGACGACCGGCCAGTCGCCTTATGCCCTCAACGACCGGCTGCGCCCCGTCGAGGCGATCGGCCTCGACCGCATCGACGGGCCGGAGGACGTCATCCTCGACGAGGACGACAACATCTATGTCGGCAATCGCACCGGCGACATCGTCCGCTTCTTCGCCCCCGACTACCAGCGGCAGGAGGTCTTCGCGCATGTCGGCGGCCGCCCGCTGGGCATGGCGTTTGCGCGCGACGGCTCCATCCTCTGCTGCATCGGCGGCATGGGCCTCTATCGCATCACCATGGACCGCCAGATCGAGAAGCTGACCGACGAGACCAACCGCTCGTGGTTCTCGGTGATCGACGATTCGCGCCTGCGCCTCGCCGACGACCTCGACATCGCGCCCGATGGCCGCGTCTTCTTCTCGGAGGCCACCGTCCGCTACGAAATGCACGAATGGCCGGTCGACTGCCTCGAGTCGCGCGGCAATGGCCGCATCATCTGCTACGATCCGAGCACGCGCACGACCCGCACCGTGCTGAAGAACCTAGTCTTCCCCAATGGCATCTGCATGATGCATGACGGGCAGTCGTTCCTGTTCGCCGAGACCTGGGCCTGCCGCGTCAGCCGCTACTGGTTCGACGGACCGAAGAAGGGCAGGGTCGAGACCGTCATTGCCGACCTGCCGGGCTACCCCGACAACATCAACCGCGCCTCCGACGGCACCTACTGGCTGGCGGTGGTCGGCATGCGCACGCCGTCCTTCGACCTCGCGCTTAAGATGCCGGGCTTCCGCAAGCGCATGGCGCGCCGCATCGCGCCGGACGAGTGGATGTATCCCAACATCAACACCGGCTGCGTCGTCCGCTTCGACGCGGACGGTCGCATCATCGAGACGCTTTGGGACCTCGGCGGCGAGAGCCACCCGATGATCACCTCCATGCGCGAGCACAAGGGGCACCTCTACATCGGCGGCATCCTCAACAACCGCGTCGGGCGGCTGAGGCTCGACGGCGCCGATCCGAACTGGACCGGCCGGCAATCCTATTGGGGGTCATCTTCTTCTGGAGAACAGGCATGATCGGCGGGTTGCAGCGAGCACTCGACAGTCTGTTCGGCCGCGGCGAGGCGGCGGTCACCGTGCCGCCGCTGGATGGAGCCCTGCGGCCCAACCGGGCGCTGGATGAAGCCACCGAGCGCTTTCCGCTCGACGGCGTTGACAGTCTTGCGGTCGTCGGTGGCAGGCTGGTCGCCTCGGCGGGGCGGTCGCTCTACCGTCTGGAGGGCGCGGACTGGCACGAGCACGCTGCGCATGACGCGGCCGTAGCCGCCATCTGCCCAATTGGCGAGGACGGCCTGGCCGTCGCGCTGACGACGGGCAAGATCGTTGTCGCAGGCGGCCAGTTTGACGGCCGCCGCTACACCGCCAGCGACAAGCTCGGCTGCATCACGGCCATCGTCGCCGATGGTGCCGCGCTGTACGTCGCCAACGGCTCGGCCACCAATGGCGCCGACGCGTGGGAACGCGACCTGCTGGAGCGCAACGCCTCTGGCAGTCTCTGGCGCATCGACCTTGCAAGCGGTGCGTCCACCAGGCTCAGTAGCGGCCTTGCATGGCCAGCGGGGCTGTCGGTCAGCGCCGGTGCCCTGACATTCTCGGAAGCGTGGAAGCATCACATCGCCCGGTTAGAGATCGCGCGGCCCGCAACGCCGCAGCTGCTCTACTCCGACCTGCCGGCCTATCCCGGACGCCTCGCGCCGGCGGTCGACGGCTTCTGGCTGGCGCTGTTCGCGCCGCGCAGCCAGCTTGTCGAGTTCGTGCTGCGCGAGCCCGGCTATCGCCGGCGCATGATGGCCGAAGTGCCGCAATCATTCTGGGTATCGCCGAAACTGCGCTCCGGCCGCAGCTTCTACGAGTCGCTGCAGGGCGGCGGCGTGAAGCATCTCGGCATGCTGAAGCCCTGGGCGCCGACTATGTCGGCGGGGCTGTGCGTCAGGCTCGACAGTGCGTTCCAGCCGCGCTCCAGCGTGCAGAGCCGCGCCGATGGCGGCACGCATGGTGTGACGGCCATGGTCGAGCATCAGGGCAGGCTGTTTGTTGCTGCGCGTGGCGACGGCGTCGTCGTCGCGCTGCCGCTTGCAGACATTGGAGACGAGGCATGAGCGCGATCGTCGAGGTTCGCAACGCCACCAAGGAGTATCGCGGCGTGCCCGCCGTGAAGGGCGTGACCTTCACGCTGGAGCGCGGCGAGGTGCATGCGCTGCTGGGCGAGAACGGTGCCGGCAAGTCGACGCTGACCAAGATGATCGCCGGCGTGGTGCAGCCGACCGTCGGCGAGATCTGGATCGATGGCGCGAAGGCTGAACTCGGCTCGCCCTCAGAGGCGCTGAAGCGCGGCATCGCCATGGTCTACCAGGAAACCAGCCTGGTGCCGTCGCTGACCGTGGCGCAGAACATCTACCTGACCGACCACAAGCGTTTTCATCGCCTGCGCG
>JBFXFO010000129.1:0-11614 GCA_050178915.1 Rhizobiaceae bacterium
CGCTGGGCGCCGCGCGACGCGGCGACGATCAACGGCCTGATCTGCCACGGGCTCGACTTCGACGACACGCACCTGCGCGGCGTCATCCATCCCACCGTGGCGCAGTTTCCCGCCGCGCTCTCCGCCGCCGTGATGGCAGGCGCGACGGTCGGGCAGATGCTGACGGGCTACATCGTCGGCGTCGAGGCCTCGACGCGCATCGCCAGCGTGGCGAAGGGCGCGTTCCATCGCGCCGGCTTCCACCCGTCCGGTGTCTGCAATGCGCCGGCCGCAGCGCTCGCCGCCGGGCGACTGCTCGGTCTCGATGTGGGCTGCATCAGGCACGCGCAGGGAATCGCGCTGTCGATGGCGTCGGGCGTGCTCGAATTTCTCGAGGACGGCGCGTGGACCAAGCGCCTGCATCCCGGCTGGGCGGCGTCCTCGGGCATTACCGCCGCGGCCATGGCGAAAGGCGGCTATGTCGGCGCGACCTCACCCTACTCCGGACGCTTCGGTCTCTACCGTGCCTATATCGGCGACGATTCCGCCTGCGACTATGCAGCGGCGACAGCCGGGCTCGGCAGGGTCTGGGAACTGCTCGAAACCGCGATCAAGCCCTACCCCGCCTGCCACCTGACGCATGGCTGCCTCGACGCGGCGATCGCGATCGCCGAAACGCATCAACTGCGGCCAGGCGACATCGCCCATGTCGAAGCGCGGGTGCATGCGGACATGGTGCCGACCATCTGCGAACCGGTCGCCAACAAGCGACGGCCGAAGAACGGCTACGACGCGCAGTTCTCGATCCCCTTCCTCGTCGCGACCGCGCTGCTCGAAGGCAAGGTCACCATCGCGTCGCTCGAACCGAACCGGCTGACGGACACGACCATCCTCGCGCTGGCCGACCGCGTCGACTACGCAACCGATGCGAAATCGGGCTTCCCGAAGCATTATTCGGGCGAGGTCATCGTCACCACGACCGACGGGCGGCGCATCGCGGAGCGGCGGCAGGTGAACAGCGGCGCGCCGGACATGCCGGTCAGCGATGCCGGCATCGTCGCCAAATTCCAGGGCAACGCCGCGACGGCGCTGGAGCCCGCGCAGGTCGAGGCGCTGAAGGCGCTCGTGCTGGCCGCCGACGGCAACCGGCCGGCGCGCGACTGGGCGGCGGAACTTTCGAAATTCCATTGAGGAGCATGCAGGCCGAATGGTTTACGGGACGAAGAGCGTGGGGCCGAACCGGTTTCGCGAGGATATCGGCCGCTGCTTCGAGGATTTCGAGGTCGGTGCGATCTACGAGCACCGTCCCGGCCGCACGATCAGCGAAGCGGACAACACCTGGTTCACGCTGCTGACGATGAACACCCACCCGCTGCACTTCGATGCCGAATACGCGGCGAAATCGGAGTTCAAGCGGATGGTGGTGTCGAGCCCGCTGACGCTCGCCATCGTCTCCGGCATGAGCGTCTCGGACGTCAGCCAGAAGGCGATCGCCAATCTCGGCTGGACCGACATCAACCTCACCGCGCCGGTGTTCGTCGGCGACACGATCTATGCCGAGAGCGAGGTGCTCGACAAACGCGAGTCGAAGTCGCGTCCGACGCAGGGCATCGTGACGGTGGCGACGCGCGGGCTGAAGGCCGACGGCACGCTGTTCATGAGCTACGTCCGCAAGATCCTGGTCCCGAAACGCGGCCACGCCGTGGACGACAAGTGAGGCGGCCATGAACCTGCACGCGCCGACGGACGACGACCGGCTGATCCTCGATTCCATCGACCGCTTCCTCGAGCGCGACGTGGCTCCGCACGTCCACAGGCTTGAACACGACGACATCTGGCCGGAGGAGATCGTGGAGAAGATGCGCGAACTCGGCCTGTTCGGCGCGATCATCGCGCCCGAATATGGCGGGCTGGGGCTCTCCTGCACGACCTATGCGACCATCGTCGAGAAGATCAGCCGCGTTTGGATGTCGCTCACCGGCATCTTCAACTCGCACCTGATCATGGCATCGGCGGTGCAGCGGTTCGGCACGGAGGAGCAGAAGCAGAAATGGCTGCCGCGCTTCGCGTCGGGCGAGTTGCGCGGCGGCATCGCGCTGACCGAGCCGGACTGCGGCACCGATCTGCAGGCGATCAAGACGCGCGCGCGGCTCGACGGCGACGCCTATGTCATCGACGGCGCCAAGACCTGGATCACCAACTCGATCAAGGGACACCTGCTGGCGGTGCTGGTGAAGACCGACCCGGAGGCGCAGCCGCGTCACAAGGGGATCAGCCTCATCCTCGTCGAGAAGAGCCCGGGCTTCGTCATTTCGCGCAAGCTGGAGAAGCTTGGCTACAAGGGCATCGATTCCGGCGAGATTTCGTTCCAGTCCTGCCGCGTGCCGGCCGAGAACCTGATCGGCGGCGTGCCCGGCAAGGGCTTCGGCATGATCATGGCGGGGCTGGAGCTTGGCCGCATCAACGTCGCGGCGCGCGCCGTCGGGCTGGCGCAGGCGGCGCAGGACGAGGCGGTGAAGTATTCGCAGCTGCGCAAGACGTTCGGCAAGCCGATCTGCGAGCACCAGGCGGTCCAGCTGATACTGGGCGAGATGGCGACACGCACCGAAGCGTCACGCCTGCTGGTGCGCAATGCGGCAGCCGTCTATGACCGTGGCGACCGCTGCGACATGGAAGCCGGGATGGCGAAATACTTCGCCACCGAGGCCGCGGTGACCAACTCGATGGATTCCATGCGGGTGCATGGCGGCTACGGCTATTCGAAGGAGTTCCCGGTCGAGCGCATCTACCGCGACGCGCCGCTGCTCACCATCGGCGAAGGCACCAACGAGATGCAGCGCATCATCATCGCCAAGCAGCTCATCGCGCGGAACCCGATATGACCGGACTGCCACTGTCCGGGCTGAAGGTTCTGGCGTTCGAGCAGTATGGCGCCGGACCGTTCGGCACGCAGTTCCTCGCCGACCTCGGCGCCGACGTGCTGAAGATCGAGGCGCCCGGCGAAGGCGGTGACATGTCGCGCGGCGTCGGGCCATACTTCCTCGACGCCGGCGACGGAGCGACCAATGCGAGCCTGTTCTTCCAGGCGTTCAATCGCAACAAGAAGAGCATGACGCTCGACCTCAGCAAGCCGCAGGCGCGGGCGGTGCTGGCGAAGCTCGCCGCCCGCCATGACGCGGTGGCGAGCAATCTGCGCGGCGACGTGCCGGCCAGGCTCGGCCTGACCTATGACAGCCTGAAGGAGGCCAATCCGCAGATCGTCTGCGCATTCCTATCGGCCTACGGCCGCGAAGGCAGCCGCGCGGCGTGGCCGGGCTACGACTATTTGATGCAGGCGGAAGCCGGGTATTTCTCGGTGACCGGCGAGGCCGGCGCACCGCCGACGCGCATGGGCCTGTCGATCATCGACATGATGACGGGCCTCGGCCAGGCCTTCGCGCTTGTCAGCGCGGTGCTCAAGGCGCGCGAGACCGGCAAGGGCATGGATATCGACATTTCGCTGTTCGACCTCGCCACCTTCAACCTCTCCTACCTTGCCGCCTGGTACCTCAACACCGGCTATGCACAGGGACGCACGGCACGTTCGGCGCATCCGTCGCTGACGCCCTGCCAGCTCTATCGCACCGCCGATGGCTGGATCTTCCTGATGTGCAACAAGGAGAAGTTCTGGCCGGCGCTGTGCAAGGTTCTGGGGCGGCCGGAATGGGCGGATGATGCCCGCTTCTCCAGCTTCAAGGCGCGACTGCAGCACCGCGACACGATCCAGGCGATGCTGGACGAGGCGCTGTCGGCGAAGACCACCGCCGAGTGGCTGGCGCTGTTCGGCGGACGCGTTCCGGCCTCGCCGGTGCTCGATGTCGGACAGGCGCTGGACAATCCCTTCCTCGCCGAGCGCGGCGCCATCCAGCCACTGCAGCATTCTTCCGCCGGCGACTTCCGCCTGCTTGCCACGCCGATCCGCGTGGCAGGGGCCGAGATGCCGGCAAAGCCCGCACCGCAACTGGGCGAAGACACGGACGCCGTGCTGGACGAGATCGGCTATGACACCGCCGCGCGGGCGGCCTTGCGCGATGCGGGCGTCGTCTGACGGCGGCGCAAAGCTCGAAAAACTCCGCGTTGCAAAGCGCCGCGCCCGGCTTGCGCCGGACCCAGCCGGGCCCTATGCCAGCGACATGGGACGTGCCCGCACCGAACTGGCCATGGCGGAGGCCAAGGCGGACGAGCAGCCGCGCTATCAGCAGATCTACGCAAGACTGCGCGAACGCATCGTCGATGGTCGCTATTCGATCGGCAGCAATCTGCCGACGGAGGTGGAACTGTGCGCGGAGTTCGGCGTCAGCCGCTACACCGTGCGCGAGGCGCTGCGGCGGCTGGTCGAACAGGGCATGCTGGCGCGCCGGCAGGGCTCGGGCTCCGAAGTGGTGTCAGCCGAACCGCATCAGGGTTTCGTGCATCACGTCCGTTCGCTCGCCGATCTTTTCCAGTACGCGCTCGACACGAATCTCGACGTGCGCTCGATGCGCGACGTCAGGCTCACCGCCGAACTCGCCGAGCATGTCGGGGGCGAGGCAGGCGAAAGCTGGCTTCTGGTGAAGGGCATCCGCCGCACGAAGAAGGGCGGCGAGGCGATCTGCGTCACACACGCCTACATTCCCGGCCGTCTGGCCTGGATCCGGCCTGAACTGCCGAACTGCATCGGCCCGTTCTACGCATTGCTCGAAGAGCGTGCGAAGGAGCCGATCATCGATGCCGTGCAGGAGATCAAGGCCGAGCCGATGAGCGCGACGATCGCGGCTGGCCTGCGCATGCAGGGCGGCGACTTCGCGCTGCGGCTGCTGCGCCGCTACACCTCCAGGAAGGGCACGCTGGTTGCTTCTTTCAACTGGCACCCGGCCGGCGATTTCACCTACCGCATGCAGCTGCAGCGAACCAAGGCAGTCTGAGGCCTCACGCGACAAGAAACGACCGGGCGACCTCCCGCCCGGCCGGCAATGCATGAGGTTTCTGGAGGACGGTCCTACAGCGAGGCGCCGTTCTTCGGCTGCTCCTTGGCGCCCAGCCTGTCCAGGGCCCTGCGGACCTCGCGCAGATCGGCGTCCCAGCCGTCATTCGAATTCATCGGGCTTTCGGAAGCAGCGCGCTGCAGGGCGCGAGCCTCGGCTTCGATTTCCCGAAGCTGCTCGATCTTGTCGTCGACCGACAGATCTTCGGCCTCGACGATCCGCTGGATCCGCATCTCTTTGAACGTAACCATAGGTCAGTCCTCCGGTTAGGGACACCGACAACGCGCGATATGGCGTGCGTGTTCCACCAATCGCATCCGGCGCCGCGTCATTTCGATCACCTTTTGTTCCCGAATCTGCTTGGCGCTGCGGATGCCGCGCGCTACCTCTTGGGCGTGACCAGCCCCGCCCGCCTCAGCAAAGCCCGCAAGAGCGTCGCCGCGCAGCTCCCCGAGCCGTTCCTCAAATGGTTCGCCGAGCGTGGCTGGGCGCCGCGTGCGCATCAGATCGAGCTGCTCGGGCAGGTGCAGGCCGGCAGATCGGTGCTGCTCATCGCGCCAACCGGCGCCGGCAAGACGCTGGCCGGCTTCCTGCCCAGCCTGACCGAGCTGACCGTGCGCGGCAAGCGCAAGCCCGGCGAGGCCTATCGCGGCATCCATACGCTCTACATCTCGCCGCTGAAGGCGCTGGCGGTCGACATCGAGCGCAATCTCGGCAAGCCGATCGCGGAAATGGGACTGCCGATCTCGGTCGAGACACGCACCGGCGACACGCCGGTGCACAAGCGGCAGCGCCAGAAGCTGCAGCCGCCCGACATCCTGCTCACCACGCCCGAGCAGCTGGCGCTGCTGCTCGCCTCGTCCGACGCGCAGCGCTTCTTCAAGGATCTGCGGCACGTCATCTTCGACGAGCTGCACTCGCTGGTGACATCGAAGCGCGGCCACCTGCTGGCGCTCGGCCTGGCGCGGCTGCGCACGCTGGTGCCGGGGCTGACGACGATCGGCCTGTCGGCGACGGTTGCCGAGCCGGACGACCTGCGCCGCTGGCTGGTCAGCCAGAACCCTGCGGGCGAGATGTCAGAACTGATCACCGTGAAGGGCGGCGCCGAACCCGACATCGCCATCCTGGAATCGGAGGAGCGCGTGCCGTGGCAAGGGCATACGGCGCGTTACGCGATCCCGGAAATCTATGCCGAAATCAAGAAGCACCAGACGACGCTGCTCTTCGTCAACACGCGCAGCCAGGCGGAGCTGCTGTTCGCGGAACTCTGGCGCGTCAACGAGGACACGCTGCCGATCGCGCTGCATCACGGTTCGCTGGACGTCGGCCAGCGGCGCCGCGTCGAGAAGGCGATGGAGACCAACAGCCTGCGGGCCATCGTCGCGACCTCGACGCTCGATCTCGGCATCGACTGGGGTGACGTCGATCTTGTCGTGCATGTGGGCGCGCCGAAGGGTGCATCGCGGCTGGCGCAGCGCATCGGCCGCTCCAATCACCGCATGGACGAGCCGTCGAAGGCGATCCTGATCCCGGCCAACCGCTTCGAGGTGCTGGAGTGCGAGGCAGCACTCGAGGCCAACCAGGCCGGCGCACAGGACACTCCGCCCCTGCTCAGCGGCGCGCTCGACGTGCTGGCGCAGCATGTGCTCGGCACGGCGTGCGCCTCGGCCTTCGATGCGGATGCGCTGTTCGACGAGGTGCGCAGCGCCGCGCCCTATGCCAATCTCGACCGCCACACCTATGACCGCGTCATCGATTTCGTCGCGACCGGCGGTTATGCTTTGCAGAGCTACGAGCGCTACGCCCGCATCCGCAAGACCAAGGAAGGGCTCTGGCGCGTCACCCACCCGCGTGTGGCCCAGCAATACCGCCTCAACATCGGCACCATCGTCGAGATGCCGGAGCTGAACGTGCGATACGTCCGCGCCGGGCGCGGCACGGTGGCGCGCGGCGGGCCGATCCTCGGCAAGGTCGAGGAGTATTTCGCCGAGGCGCTGCGGCCGGGCGACAACTTCCTCTTCGCCGGCAAGATCCTGCGCTTCGAGGGCATCCGCGAGAACGAGTGTTTCGTCTCCAACGGCAGCGGGGCCAACCTCATCGTGCCGTCCTATGCCGGCGGCAAGTTTCCGCTTTCCACCTACCTCGCCGACGAGGTGCGCGGCATGCTCGCCGACCCGCGCCGCTGGAGCCGGCTGCCCGAACAGGTGGCCAGCTGGCTGCGGCTGCAGCGCGACAAGTCGGTCCTGCCGAAGCGCAACGACCTGCTGGTGGAGACCTTCCCGCGCTCCGACCGCTTCTACATGGTGGCCTATCCGTTCGAGGGACGGCTGGCGCACCAGACGCTCGGCATGCTGCTGACACGGCGGCTGGAACGCGCCGGCGCCCGCCCGCTCGGCTTCGTCGCCACCGACTATTCGCTCGCCGTCTGGGCGCTCGACGACATGGGCGCGATGTTCAAGCGCGGCAAGCCCTCGCTCGCGCAGCTGTTCGACGAGGACATGCTGGGCGACGACCTCGACGCGTGGCTGAACGAGAGCTGGATGCTGAAGCGCATGTTCCGCAACTGCGCCGTCATTTCGGGCCTGATCGAAAAGCGGTTCCCGGGACAGGAGAAGACCGGGCGGCAGGTGACCGTCTCGGCCGACCTGATCTACGACGTCCTGCGCCAGCACGAGCCCGACCATATCCTGCTGCAGGCGACGCGTGCCGACGCGGCCTCCGGCCTTCTCGATGTCAGGAGGCTTGCCGACATGCTCTCGCGCATCCGCGGACGAATCATGCATAAGCACCTCGACCAGATTTCGCCGCTGGCGGTGCCGATCATGCTGGAGATCGGACGCGAGTCGGTGGCGGGCCGGGCCAACGAGAGCCTGCTCTCGGAAGCCGAGGCCATCGTCGAAGAGGCCATGGGCACTGCATGACCGCTGCGTTGCGGCTGGGACGGGAAGAGAGACGGTTCGCAGCGATCAGCATCGCCGGCGAGGCGGCCCTGTGCGACCCGCGCGGTGCGCTCTACCTGCCCGAGAGCCGCATGCTGATCGTGTCGGACCTGCACCTCGAAAAAGGCTCGTCCTTCGCGCGGCGGGGCGCGCTCATCCCGCCCTACGACACGCTTTCGACGCTGCGCCAGCTGCAGCAGGTGATCATCGACCACATGCCCAAGGTGGTGGTCAGCCTCGGCGACAGCTTCCATGACCGCGGCGGCTCCGGCCGCATGCCGGCTCCGTTCCGCGACCAGATCGTCGCGATGGCTGCCGGCCGCGACTGGTTCTGGATCACCGGCAATCACGACCCGGATGCGCCGGACGACCTGCCGGGCGACAGCGTGCAGGAGCTCGCGGTTGGCGGGATCGCGCTGCGGCATGAGCCGACCAGGGGCGCGCCCGCCGAGATCGCCGGCCATCTGCACCCCTGCGCCCGCATCGTGCAGCGCGGACGCTCGGTGCGCCGCCGCTGCTTCGCCAGCGACGGAAAGCGCCTCGTGATGCCTGCCTTCGGTGCGTACACGGGTTCACTCAACATGCTCGACCGCGCCTATGCCGGGCTGTTCGAGGCAGAGACGCTGATGGCGTACATGCTGGGCGACGATCGCGTCTACGCGTTCCCGCGGGGCGTGCTGCGGCCGGGCTGACGCCCCGACCTTGTGGCCTAGCTCGTGGCCACGAAAGCGACGATCAGCGTCACCACGATGATGATGGTCTGCCAGACGCGCAGGCGGCCGTACCAGGCGGGCGCGGCCTGCGCATGCGAGGCGAGCGAATCCCACGCACCGACGGCCGCGTAGACCACCGCGAGCGCGGCGAAGGTGTAGGGAATCGGCGCGGCGAACGCCGCCCAGCCGAGCACCAGCGACAGCGCCGACAGGGCGAGGTCGCGCGCGGCGGCGCTGCGGCTGTCGCCGATGGCGACGCCCCAGCGGATGCCGCCGAGGAAGGTCAGGTAGAGCGCGCTCCACGTCGTCAGCAGCGAAATCGTGCCGGCGCGCCAGGGATGGTCCAGCGCAATGCTGGCCAGCCAGGCTGCGAGCACGATGAAGGGCAGCAGAGCCAGCACCCCGATGCGCCCGGCGATGCGGCCGACGCGGCGGCCGGTTTCGGCGGCCTGCACGTCGCGGTGGTCCAGCGTGTCGGCCACTAGTCCCTCCGGAAGATGATGCGGCCGAGCCAGCCGGTCAGCATGGCGAGCGCCACGGCAAACACGCCGTAGAGCAGGCTGTAGTCCATCGAGGCGCGATAGATCGACTGCTCGAAGCCCGACTTGGCAATCGCCAGCTGCGCCGAGCTTTCCTTGATGAAGATGCCGTTGCGGAACAGGAAGGCGCGGGCCTTGTGCGTGCCGACCGGCACCGATGGCGACAGCGCCACCGACGCGCGGAAGAGATTGGCCGAGAGGAACTGCACGCCGCCGATGCGCTCCGCGTAGAGGCCGGTCGACTTCTTCAACTGCCGCAGCGCTGCCGTGAACTCCTCGATCGTGGTCGGGTTGCCGGTGCGATCGGCCGGCTCGATGTAGATGTTTTCGGCGCCGAGCGACATCTGCCGGTAGTTGTTCTGGTCGGTGATGTCCTGCATGGCGCGCGTCGTCGCCACCGAGTAGGAGGCCGGGACGTTGACGAAGGTCTCGGAGCGGCTGTTGATCCAGACGCCGAGGATGCGGTCCTTGCGGCGCACGACCACTGGCCGCGACGGGCCCTCGAGGACGACGATGACGTCATAGCGGCCCTGCCGGTTGATCAGCGGGTCGGCGTTCTCGAGCGCGCCGAAGATGGTGAGGTCGGCGCCGGAGAAATCGGCGGTGATCGCGATGCGGTCGGTGGAGAGGCCGATCTGGATCGTCTCCGGATTGGCCTCCGTCGGCTGCTGCGCCGCCGCCGGGACTGCGATGCCCAGAACGACACAGAGCGCGAGGAGCAGACGCGAGCGCATCTCAGGCCGCGCCCAGCGGGCTGAGCGAGTAGAGGTTCGCAGGCGTGACGAAGAGGTCGAAGCCGAGGCGGATCGCCACCGCCAGCACCAGCAGCGCCAGCAGCGCGCGCAACTGATCGCCACGCAGCTTCTGCCCGGCCTTGGCGCCGTACTGAGCCCCGGCGACGCCGCCGATCATCAGCACCAGCGCGAGCACGATGTCGACGGTCTGGTTGGCAGTCGAATGCACGATGGTCGTGAAGGCGGCGGTGACGACGATCTGGAACAGCGACGTGCCGACGACGACGTTGGTCGGCACGCGCAGCAGGTAGATCAGCGCCGGCACCATGATGAAGCCGCCGCCCACGCCCATGATGGCGGCGAGGAAGCCGATGCCGGCGCCGAGGCCAAGCACCGGGATCACCGACACGAACAGCTTCGACGTGCGGAAGCGCATCTTCAGCGGCAACCGGTGAATCCAGTTGTGCTGCCCGGGTTTCTTCAGCGTCGGCGCCGCACCGCTGCGCGACTTGCGCATGGTGTTGACGCTCTCCGTCAGCATCAGCCCGCCGACGATGCCGAGAAACACCACGTAGAAGAGCGAAATGAAGAGGTCGAGCTGCCCCAGCGCGCGCAGCAGCGCGAACACGACAGCACCGACTGACGAACCGACGATGCCTCCCAGCAGAAGCACCGTCCCCAGCTTCACGTCGAGAGTGCCACGCTTGAAGTGCGCCAGAGCGCCGGAGAAGGACGAGGCGATGACCTGGTTGGCGCCGGTGGCGACCGCGATCGCCGGGGGAATGTTGTAGAAGATCAGCAGCGGGGTGATGAGGAAGCCACCCCCCACCCCGAACATGCCAGACAGGAACCCGACTGCCGCGCCCATGGCGAGCAGTACGAATACGTTGACCGACATCTCGGCGATCGGGAGATAAATGCCCACCCGTCAAACCCGATTCTGTTCGCTACTCGCCCCAGAAAGCCCTTCCCCAATAAGGGTTTACATGAGGTGGAAGTAAGGCGTTCTTGCGCCGACCACATGACAGAGTCAAACGCCAATGCCCGGCGCGGTTAAGATTACGCACGCCGGCCGAGCCGAAGCTGTTTCGCAAGCGCCGCAACGCGCCGGAATCAGTTGTTCGAAGCGAGCAGCTTGCGCACCAGCGCCTCGTCGACTTCGCCGGTCGGCTCCATGCCGTTGTCCTTCTGATAGGCGGCGATGGCGGCCTTGGTCTTGGCGCCCATCTTGCCGTCGGCGCCGCCGGCGTCATAGCCGTTCTTGTTGAGCAGCGCCTGGATGTTCTGGATCGCCTTCTTCATGTCGATGCCGGCGGTGGTGCCGGCGCTTTCGCGCCATGCATCCGGAATGTCGACCGAGTTGGCGGCGGCGTTGACCGGAGCCGGCTTCCACATCTCGGTGGCGGCGCGGGCGCGGGTCAGCTGTTCCGGGCGCAGCGCATTCGCGACCTCGTCGCGCTTGGCCGCCGCGTCGCGGTCTCCGGTCTTCGCCACCAGCGCGAACCATTTGTAGGATTCTTCCAGGCTCTGCGGCACGCCCACGCCCTTGGCGGCGAGGATGCCGAGGTTGAACTGGCTGTCCTTCACGCCGAGTTCCGCCGCCCTGGTGAACCAGCGCGCAGCCGAATCGTTGTCGGCGGTGCCGTCGGCTCCCATCGCATAGATCACGGCGAGGTTGTGCATGGCGCTCGCGTTGCCCTGCTCGGC
>JBFXFO010000130.1:0-11537 GCA_050178915.1 Rhizobiaceae bacterium
GGCACAATGCAGCAGCATCGCCGCTTCGATCTTTGCGACATCCTCAGGCTTCGGCTGTCGCCCGTAATAGGCGACGCCCGCCGCGAGGTCCGGCGCGTTGACGGCAAGGTCGTTGACCCCGCCGCCGCCCCAGCAGAAGCCGACCGCGCCGACCTTTCCATTGCCGAGCTCGTGCCCTTTCAGGAACGCCAGCGTGGCGACGCTGTTGCCGATCGTCTGCGTCGGATCGAGCTGGCCGAACATGGCGCGCGCCGCTTCCTCATCGGCCGGCGTACCGCCGAGCGGCGACAGGAAGTCCGGCGCCAGCGCCACGAATCCCTCCAGCGCGACCCGCCGCGCCACGTCGCGGATGTGCCCGTTGAGCCCACGGTTCTCGTGGATCACGATCACCGCGCCGCGTGGTGTTGCGGTCGCCGCCTGACTGACAAGATAGCCTTTCATCTCGCCGCCCCGACCCGGCCAAGTGACCTCCTCGGCCCGCAGCCGTGTGTCGTCGTCTCCGACCTGCGCCGCATGTGCCGTGTTGGCGGCGAGCATCGGCGCGATGACGGCTGCCGCCGCGCCGGAGCCGGCCAGCTGCGTCAGCTTCTGCATGAAGCCGCGCCGGTCGAGCGTCAGATGCGTGTATTCGTCATAGGCGTCGATCATCGCCTGGGTGATGGCCGGCTTCTGCATACGCGCTCGCTCCGTGAAAATCCCGGCTGAGATTAGGTGGCGAGGCATCCACGTCGAGTCACAGGATGGTGAGCCGGCCGACTGCTTTCAGCCGTTGGCTTCCGTGAAGCGTATCTTGTTGCCGAACGGGTCGATCACCGTGCACTCCAGCCCCCAGTCCTGCTGTTCGAGGCCTGGCCGGTTGTATTTGTAGTTCTTGGCGATCAGGCCTTTCTGGAAAGCCTCCACCCCGGTCATGTAGCAGACGGCGGTAGCGCCCGGGCTGGCATCGCCCGAGTGCTCTGACAGATGCAGCTTCATCCCGCCGCGCGACACCTGGCAGTAGAGCGGCGCGCCCGGATGGAAGCGGTGCTGCCAATCGATCCTGCAGTCGAGGAAGCCCTGATAATATTCGAGCGCTTTCGCCTCGTCGAAGATGCGGAAGATCGGCACCGGCTGCGTGAATTCCGGGCCTGCCGTCGGCACGGCCGAGGCGTCGGCCTCCAGCTTGCCGGCGAGAACATTCCAGTTGCCGTAGCCGAACTGCCGGGCGACGATCTCGAGCGCCTGTGAATGGCTGATTTCGATCCGCTGTTCGGCAAGCTTTTCGCGGGCGGCTTTCGCCATCCCCTTCGCGTCCTGAATCGTGCGCATCATCAGATGTCCTCTGGCAAGCGGCGAAACCATCAGTCCAGCGCCCGCATTGCCGAACCGTTCGCCGCCCTTGCTGAGGGACATGATCGAAGGTCGCTTGCTGTGGATGCATTCACCTTTCCGGCGAACCGGGGCGGGCGGCAGGCCGCATCCGGCCTGACAGGAAAGCTAGCGCGAGGCGTCTGCAAGGGTCAACGTCGTGCCCCACCAACATGCCTCTCTTCGTTGCATCAGGTTATGGACGCGACGCAAATTTACGCTAGGTTAGATGCGAAGGGACTTTCAGGCTCGGGCTGCAAAAAGAACAGCCCTTTCCTCATGTTAGGATACTCTAGCGATGAACATTCAGCGTATTGGATTGTTTGTGGCTGTATGCGGAGGGATCGGCGCCTTCGCCTCCCAGGCCTCGGCCGAGACCTACCTCTGCGAGAGCGGCAATGGCATGCAGGCCGAGGAGATGGTGGAGGAGTTCATCGTTCTCGCCAAGACGGCAGGATCGACCCCGGCCGCCGCAGGTGAATGCGCGACCAAGGGCAATGGCGAGCCGCTCTTTCAGGGCGGCGAACTCAACCTGCACATCGGCCTCGATGTCGGCGGCGTCCAGAACCTGATCTCGGCGATTGCCAGCAAGGGCACGACCTTCTCCGTCCAGGGCACCAAGAGCATCATGGGCCAGATGACCGTCATCAAGGTGTCGTCGATCGGCGACGTCGTGGTCGCTGGCGACGGTGGTGGCGGCGGCGGCAACGACGACGGGATGGATGATGCGGACGGGGACGACGCCGGCGATGCTGGCAACGGCCAGCCGGCGGACGACGGAGAAGGCGGCGGCAACGATCAGGCCATGCCATCAGACGAATGCCCCGCCGGCGTGGCCACCGTCGATGTCTCCGACAGCGGCTTCGAGGTCCTGAACATCCGTGAGCAGCCGTCGAAGAAGTCGGCGGTCGTTGGTCAGGTGCCTGACGGCAGCGAGGTCACGATCCTCGGTGCATGCACCCAGCCGGGCGCCGGCTTCAAGGCCGGCAAGGCAGGCGCTTCCGCGAAAGGTTGGTGCCGCGTCGAGGAGCCCGACGGCTGCGCAATGTCGCAGTTCCTCAACTTCGGCGACGGAGTCGGGGACAATGGCGCCGGCATCGTGAAGAAGCACAAGAACAAGGGGTGAGGCGCGGGCAACGACCGCGATCACTCCAGCCGGAACCGACCTGTCACCATCAGAAACTGCCATGATCGACGCCGCGATGGCGCTCGACAGGAGCCTCTTTCATGCGACCGTTCTACCGATCCTGGCCACGCTCAAGGCGGCGCTTTCATCTCACGCAAGATTGCACTTCGCGGCATGATGGCGAAGGATCAGCGCATGAAGACGCTCGTTGCCCTGCCCTTCATCCTCGTTGGCGCCGTCTCACCGGCCCATGCTGACGACGAACCCATCGCGAGCCCGGTCGAGGTCGCGCGCGCCACCGACATCCTGCCTGCACGCTGTTCGTGGATGCCGCCGCCCCGGCGGGCGGCAGCGGCACCGCCGAGGCCCCCTTCCCCACCATCGCCGCAGCGACCGAAGCGGCGGCGGACGGCGCCATTGTCTGCGTCGCGGCCGGCACCTATCGCGAACAGCTGAAGCCTGGCGAAAAAGCCTTCACCCTCGCCGGCGGTTTCGAGAGCGGTTCGGGCTTCACGGTCCGCGATTCCGCCGCCCATGTCAGCAAGGCGGAGGGCGATGGAACCGGCTCGTTCCTGCGCATCGAGGACCCCGGCCCTGTCGGCGACAAGCTGACCGTCATCGATGGTTTCGAGATAAGCGGCTACAGCCAGGCGGTCGTGCGCGACTTCTACGTCTCGCAGCGCTTCTCCCTCACCAACAACTTCATCCACGGCAATGTCTGCGCCGAGCCTTCGCTGGTGGGCGCCGGCTTCGCACTGGTGAACATTTCCGGAGTGATCGCGGGCAACGTGCTTTCGGACAATTCCTGCGCGCGCGGAGGCGCCGGAGCGGTCATCGACAACACCAATGACAACAGCGTGGTGGTCGCCCGCAACCGCATCGAGCGCAATGCCGGCACCGAGCCCGACAGTTCGCACGGAGGCGCGCTCTATCTGTTCGTGAACAAGCTGTCCGTCGAGGCCAATCGGTTCATCGGCAACAGCGTCACCGGCTGGGGCGGCGGACTGTATGTCGGCGCCTATCCCGCCGGTGGGCAGTTCACCAATGCCAGGATCAGCTGGAACTTCTACACCGGAAATCGCGCCGGCATCTCCGGCGGCGGCTTCTTCTGCGACGATGGCGCCAACTGCACCAGCGCCCACGAGATTCTTGTGGCCAACTGCGGCGGCAACGTCCTGCTCGACAGCGGTTATCAGACCCGCACGATCACACATTTCGATCACATGACCAACATCGGCGCACTGGATGTCGATTGCGCCAGCCCGGGCCCCGGTGTCCGCATCGACAATGAAGACGCCGCCGACGCCCACACCATCACCAACTCGCTGTTCTGGGGCAACGCGCCGGGCGCGGATCTGGCTGCTTCGTGCAATGGCGGTTGCGGGCAGGCGTCCGTCGCGATCGACCATTCGATGGTGCAGACAGACTACGTGCGCAACGAGCTCGCCGTCACGTTCGGACCCGGCAACGTCGCTCCGGCCGACCCGCTCTTCGCCGATGCGCCCGGCGGTGACTACCATCTCAAATCCGCCGCCGGCCGCTGGACGCCGTCGGGATTTGTGCAGGACGACGTAACCAGCCCGGCGATCGGCAAGGGCACCAGCGACAAGCCGGAGCTCGGCGCCTATGGCAACAGCCGGCAGGCGTCCCGACGGCCCTGAAGGACACGCGCGGAACGTCCACCGGGCCGGTGCATTTGATCGACAGACGCGAAAGGGAACAACGATGGCCACCATCCCGAAGAACACGATCTGCCTCTGGTACGACAAGGGTGCGGAGGAAGCGGCGCGCTTCTATGCGAGCATCTTTCCCGACAGCCAGGTGCTCGCCGTGCATCGCGCACCGGGCGACTATCCCTCCGGCCAGAAGGGTGACGTCCTGACCGTCGATTTCACCGTCTTCGGAACGCCCTGCATGGGCCTCAACGGCGGGCCCGCCTTCAAGCAGTCGGAGGCCTTCTCCTTCCAGATCGCCACCGACGACCAGGAGGAAACCGACCGCTACTGGAACGCCATCGTCGGCAATGGCGGCAAGGAAAGCGAATGCGGCTGGTGCAAGGACAAGTGGGGCGTGTCCTGGCAGATCACGCCGCGCACCCTGACCGAGGCGATGCTGGCGGGTGGCGCTGAGGCAAAACGCGCCTTCGACGCGATGATGACGATGCAGAAGATCGACGTCGCGAAGATCGACGCGGCGCGGAAGGGCTGATCCGCGCCGTCGCTATTCGCCAAACGCGACCGTGAACCGCGCGCCCCCGCCTTCCGGCGCGTCCACCTTCACCGTGGCTCCATGGTGCCGCGCGATCTGCCGCACCAGGGCAAGCCCGAGCCCCCACCCGCCTGAAGTCTCCGACCTGCCCGCCGGGCGATAGAACGGCTCGAACACGCGCTCGGCCTCTCCGGCTGGAATCCCCGGTCCATGATCGCGCACGGTCAGCCTCGCCATGCCGCCGGCGTTGTCGACGCTGATCTCCACCGGCGGCGCGCCGTGGCGCAGAGCGTTGACGATGAGGTTGCGCACCAGCCGTGTCAGCAGCTTCGCGTCTCCCTCCACCTGGGCCGTCGCGCCGCCAGCCTCCAGCCCATGCCGCGCCGCTTCCTCGGCCGCCAGCGCCAGCAGATCGACGGTTACCGTCGCTCGTTTCTGCGGGCTGACGCCCGAATGATCCAGCCGGCTTGCCAGCAGGATCTCCTCCACCAGTTCGTCCAGCTCGCCGAGACTTGTCAGCATGTCCTGCCGGCGCGCCTCGCTCGGCTCGTGGGCGTTGAGTTCCGCCGCCATGCGCAGCCGCGCCAGCGGCGAGCGCAGCTCGTGGCTGGCATTGGCGAGCAGCGTGCGGTGCGCAGTGACCAGCTTCTCGATGCGATCGGCCGCGGCGTTGAAACTGGTGGCAACCGCCGCGACCTCGTCGCGCCCGTGGGTCGGCACGCGCGCAAGCAGATCGCCCTGCCCGAACTTTTCGACCCCGCGACGCAGCGATTCAAGCCGTCGTGTCAGGTGCCGCACGATCGGATAGGCGGCAAGCCCGATGACCGCCGCGATCAGGATGAGATAGCCAAACGGGCCGCCGCGCGGCGGTCCGAAGGGCACGTCGACGCGCGCCACCACGAACCGCCCGTCCGGCAGCACCGCAGCGAATGTGCGCCAGCCATCGTGCTTGTGGGAGCCGCGCTCGTCTGCCGGCGGCAGCGGCAGGGCTTCGCCGGCCGAAGCGATCAGGTCACCGGAAGCTGCGTAGACGCTGATGTCGGCATCCAGCGCCGTCGCCAGCCGCGCCACCGTTGTGTTCGCCTGTTCCGCCGTTTCATTGGCCGGCAGCATGGTCGCGAGGAACATGTCACGCCGCGACGTCCAGCCATCCTCGTCGCGGTCGCTGAGCACGCTCCAGAAGAGGCCGGTCGCCAGCGCCACCGCGACAAGGCTGGCGAGCAGCGTGAGGTAGACCTTCCAGAAGAGCCGGCTGCGCATGTCAGATGTCGTCCTGCTGGCGGGCGAACACATAGCCCGCGCCACGCACCGTGATGATGCGGCGTGGATGTTTCGGATCGGCCTCGATCGCCGCGCGGATGCGCGACACATGCACGTCGATGGAGCGGTCGAACGCCTCCAGCTCGGCGCCTTTCACCAGATCCATGAGCTGGTCGCGCGACAGCACGCGGCCGGCATTCTGCGCCAGCGCTACCAGCAGGTCGAACTGGTAGCTGGTCAGTGCAGCCTCATCGCCGTCGACCCTTGTCGTGCGTGACCCCGGATCGATCTCCAGCCGGCCAAAACGCAGCACCTGGTCCGTCGTGGCGTGGCGACCGCTTCGCCGCAACACGGCCTTCAGGCGCGCCAGCAGTTCGCGCGGATTGAACGGTTTCGGCAGATAGTCGTCGGCGCCGAGTTCCAGCCCGACGATGCGGTCCGTTTCGTCGCCCTTGGCGGTGAGCATCAGCACCGGCACCTGCGACACGGCGCGGATGCGACGGCAGGTCTCGAAGCCGTCGATGTCGGGCAGCATCACGTCCAGCACCACCGCGTCGGGTGGCTGGCGCTTCAGTTGCGCCAGCCCGGCCTCGCCGGTCGCCGCGCTGCTCACCGCATAGCCGTTGCCGGTCAGGTAGTCGGCGAGCATGGCGGAGAGCCGCGTGTCGTCGTCGACGATCAGTATCTGCTCCGCCATACCCTGCCCTTGCTGCCTGTCGCTCGATGCGAACATATCCCCGTTCGCTTTCGACGGGGATATGCCCCCGCCGTTTACCAGCGGCCGCCTTCCTCGAAGCGCACCGCCAGCTTGGCGCGCTGCTCCGGCGTCAGCACGCCCGCGGCCTGCACGATCGCCGCGCTCATCTTCTTCGAGGCCTCGTCGATCGCCGCGATGCGCTCGGCGCGCAGCTTCTCCACCGCTGCCGCGTCGACCGTCGGGGCCGACAGCAGCGCCACGACCTGCTCGCGGGCGTCGCGGAAGTCACGCATCATCGGCCGCACCTCGCCGCGCACGCCGTCGATGATCGCCCAGATCTGCTTCTCCTGCTCGGCGGTCGCGTCGATCGCGTCGAAGGCGCGCTCGATGCCCATGCCCGGGCCGCCCATCATGCCGAAGCGCGGGCCGCCGAAGCCGCCATGACCGCCCCAGCCACCGCCGGCGAGCGCTGCACCTGCGCCGCCCACCGCGACCAGCGCCAGGCCGCCGATCAGAATGCGCCGGCCCCAGTTGGCGCGCGTCGGCGCCGGGGCGGCGGTCTCTGCCCGCATCTCCGGGGTGTCGTGCTCGATCGTCTTGTCGAAATCCTTGTCGGTCATCGTCCTGCTCCGTGTCGGCGCGGCTCCCGTTGAACCGCGATGAGAGGACGATGCGCTCACGACGTTTCCGTCATTCCCGGCGATTGTAAAGAAGTGTGAATGACGCCGGCGCGTGCCCGGTTCACGTCCTCCGGACCGCTGCACAGCGGTTCGCCCGCGCATGGGCTGCAACCGGCAGCGCCTGCAAGCCCTGCGGCATGGCAGTACAAAACGGCAACGCTTCTGGCCTTTCCGCGCCGAATCACTACATTCGGACCGATGTCGGCATTTCCGGACGACCTGCCCTTTTTCGACGAGGAGCCCGAGCCCTCGCCCGCCGCGCCTGCGCCCTCCCGCTCAGGCGGAGGCATCGCCGCGCGCGCCATGGCTGCGCGCCAGGGCAATTCCGTCCCCGACTACCTCTCCGGCCTCAACCCGGAGCAGCGCCTCGCGGTCGAGACGACCGAAGGCCCGGTGCTCGTGCTGGCCGGCGCCGGCACCGGCAAGACCCGCGTGCTCACCACCCGCATCGCCCACATCCTCGCCACCGGCAAGGCCTGGCCGAGCCAGATCCTCGCCGTCACCTTCACCAACAAGGCCGCGCGCGAGATGAAGCAGCGCATCGGCCATCTCGTCGGCGAGGCGGTGGAAGGCATGCCGTGGCTTGGCACCTTCCACTCGATCGGCGTGAAGCTGTTGCGCCGCCATGCCGAGCTTGCCGGCCTGCGCTCCGACTTCACCATTCTCGACACCGATGACCAGGTGCGCCTGATGCGCCAGCTGATCCAGGCCGAGGGGCTGGACGACAAGCGCTGGCCGCCGCGCCAGTTCGCGCAGATCGTCGATGGCTGGAAGAACAAGGGCCTCGGCCCTAAAGAGATTCCCGAGGGCGACGCCCGTGCCTTTGCCAATGGCAAGGGCCGCGAACTCTACGCCGCCTATCAGGAGCGGCTGAAGACGCTGAACGCCTGCGACTTCGGCGACCTGCTCTGCCACCCCATCCGCATCTTCCGCGCCAACCCGGACGTGCTGAAGGAATACCACAAGCGGTTCAAATACATCCTCGTCGACGAGTATCAGGACACCAACACCGCCCAGTACATGTGGCTGCGGCTGATCGCTCAACGGCCCGACAGGCCGATCTCCCCCCTTGAGGGGGAAATGCCCGGTAGGGCAGAGGGGGGTGCCACCTCGAAGGTCGGGGCACGTACACCCCCCTCTGGGCTGCCGCCCATCTCCCCCTCAAGGGGGGAGATCGGCCAATCGTCAACGTCTCCCCGCTCCACCATCAACATCTGCTGCGTTGGCGACGACGACCAGTCGATCTATGGCTGGCGCGGCGCTGAGGTCGACAACATCCTCCGCTTCGAGAAGGACTTTCCCGGCGCCGTCGTCATCCGGCTGGAGCGCAACTACCGCTCCACCCAGCACATCCTCGGCGCCGCCGCTCACCTGATCGCGCACAATGAGGGGCGGCTGGGCAAGACGCTGTTCACCGAACGCCCCAACCCCGACGACGCCAAGGTGATGGTGCATGCGGCCTGGGATTCCGAAGAGGAAGCACGCGCCGTCGGCGAGGAGATCGAGGCGCTGCAGCGCAACGGCCACGCGCTGAATGACATCGCCATTCTGGTGCGCGCATCCTTCCAGATGCGCGAGTTCGAAGACCGTTTCGTCACGCTTGGCCTCAACTACCGCGTCATCGGCGGGCCGCGCTTCTACGAGCGGCAGGAAATCCGCGATGCGCTGGCCTATCTGCGCGTCGTCGCCAACCCGACCGACGACCTTGCCTTCGAGCGCATCGTCAACACGCCGAAGCGTGGCGTTGGCGACATTGCCAAGCAGCAGATCCAGACCACGGCCAGCGCGCTGCGCGTGCATCTGCTCGACGCGGCGGGACGACTGGCCGAGAGCGACGAGCTGACCGGCAAGGCTCGCTCGGGGCTGCGCGAACTCGCAGCCGGTTTTGCGCGCTGGCAGGGGCTGCTCGACACCACGCCGCACACCGAACTCGCCGAAATCGTGCTCGAGGAAAGCGGCTACACGGAAATGTGGAAGGCCGACAAATCGGCCGAGGCGCCAGGCCGGCTCGAGAACCTCAAGGAGCTCATTCGCTCCATGGAGGAGTACGAGTCGCTGCGCTCATTCCTCGAGCATGTCGCACTCGTCATGGACGCCGAGCAGAATTCCGAGCTCGACGCCGTCTCGATCATGACGCTGCACTCGGCCAAGGGGCTGGAGTTCGAGACCGTGATCCTTCCCGGCTGGGAAGAAGGCCTGTTCCCGCACCAGCGCGCGCTCGACGAGGGCGGCCGCTCCGGGCTCGAGGAAGAGCGCCGGCTGGCCTATGTCGGCCTCACCCGCGCAAAGCAGAATCTCCACCTCTGGTTCGTCTCCAACCGCCGCATCCATGGCCTGTGGCAGTCGACCATGCCGTCGCGTTTCCTCGACGAGCTGCCCGAGGCGCATGTCGAGGTGGCGGAAGGCGGCGGCTCGTCCTATGGCGGCTACGGCAACCCTTACGGCGGCTCGTTCGCCGGTGGCCGCGGCGGTTTTCGCGAAGGCGGCCGGCAGAACCCCTACGGCGCCTCGCGCTTCGACACGGTGGGCACACCCTCAGGCGGCTTCGCCGCGCGCAAGGATCAGGGCGGCGGCGCCTTCTCCAACACCTACAGCACGCCCGGCTGGGCGCGCGCGCAGGCCAACCGCACCGCCGCGACCGACCAGAACTGGGGCACGCGCTCCGGCCACGCGGTCGAGCGCATCGGTTACGGCGAGGTCGACTCCGGCTACGGCGCCGGGCGCGGCTCGGTGAAGGGCCGCACCATCGAGGGCGAGCTGGTGGCGAAGTCGGTGTCCGACACGCCCTCGCCCTTCTCGGTCGGCGACCGCGTCTTCCACCAGAAATTCGGCAACGGCAACGTCTCCGCCATCGAAGGCAACAAGCTCACCATCGACTTCGACCGCGCCGGCCAGAAGAAGGTGCTGGACGGGTTTGTGAAGGCTGTTTGAGCTGGGGCGACGCGTCGTCATCTCTCCCTACTGGGCGAGAGAAACGATTGCAAAGTATCAGTGCAGGTAAGCATAGAAATCGTAAGACCTTGTATCAGCGTACGTCGCTATGACAACGCTTAAACGCGCCTCAGGCTGACAATCGCGGCATGATATTCTTGGGCATGTCGCGTATCTAGAGCCTAAGCGGTATGTGCGATACCAATACCCGCGACCTTGGATCAGCGACACCCTTTCCTTGAAGGAGATCGACAAATACTTCCTTCAAAGCAAAAGGAAATTCCGTTGGCCCTACGATTACTCTATCGATAAGTTCTTTTGGATCGATTCCGAGCAGTCCCTCCTGCGGGATATTTCGGAGTGGTATCTTCTGAACATGCTGAGGCAACCCAGATAGAGACACTAGGTCTTCAGATATGACAGAAGACCTAGATATTTTCGGGCTATAATATACGCGCCACTCTCTCTCCTCGCGAAAGCCGGGGTGCTTTGTACAAAGAAGCGACAATTTGAATGCATTGAAAAGATATCCTCGGACCGTTTCTTGCCCGCAAGTTTTCAGGAAGGGCATTTCTCTATTCATACACGCCACCAGCTCTTCAAAGTGCTGTACAAACTCTCCCTTAGTGAAGTAGGCGACCGGGCTTGAGTAAGCCTTCAGTGCATCAGTCGTCGAGAAAAACGGCGTTGGATTTAGAACGATGGCGACGCCGGTACGTCCGCCGTACGCCCGCCACATCGACAGGCGCCCGATTTCGTCCTCCCTGTCGTCGTGTTCCGACATGCAGGTAATGAACGTTTCGTCGGCAAGCATCGGAGACCAATCATTGATGAGCTGCTCGACTTCCTGCCGAATCCCAGGAAAGTGATCGTCAACCATCTTCTTGAAGCGGTCGCCATGTTGAGACCGATATGCGCTTGAGAGACACTCAATGCCATAATCGACTTCGCGAAAATCGTTCATCAGACTTGCGCGCCGCATCCATACCTCGCCATTTCCAATCATCTTCATCGCCGCTTCGGCAGATGAGTAGTGCACAAATCGAATTCGATCGCTGACAACTCGTTGATATTGCCGGACGGCATAGGGGTTAAGGATCGACAGCAGTCTGAAATGGTTTGCATCCATGTGCGCAGCTCCAACATCGAAGGTGAGTGCTCGTGGAGATCAAAGCTCTCTCATTGGATTATACATTTTTAGCTACACTCAGCTCATCGCAAAGCAGTTCCAAGCGGAGGCCGGAGTGTGCCAAGCCTAAGCGCCGCCGCTTACAACAGGCCGCCAATG
>JBFXFO010000131.1:0-11503 GCA_050178915.1 Rhizobiaceae bacterium
AGCAGACCGCCGAGTTCATCGCCAAGCGCGGCGAGTACGCCGACAAGTATAAGGCGGCCTGATCGCCTGGCTGCAACAGAGCCGCCGGATTCCGAAAGGGTCCGGCGGTTTATTGTTGCGTTGCGAAAACCCTGCTGCTTAGATCGATTTAACAACAAATAACGGGGAACAGGCGCGTGTATGAGCGCTGAAGTCGATCTTGACGGAGTCTGCGCGGATTTCGGAAATTTCAGGGCGGTCGATCATGTCTCCGTCCAGATAAAGCCGGGCGAGTTCTTCTCGTTTCTCGGTCCTTCCGGCTGCGGCAAGACGACGATCCTTCGCATGATCTCCGGTTTCACCGAACCCTCGGTGGGAACCATTCGCATCGGCGGCAGGGATGTGCGCGGCATGCGCCCCAACCAGCGCCCGACGGCGCTGATCTTCCAGAACCTCGCGCTGTTTCCGCTGATGCCGGTGTGGGAGAACATCTCCTTCGGCCTCGAGGTGCGCGGCGTCGACAGGAAGACGCGCCGCGCCAAGGCCGAGGAGCTGCTGCGCCTGGTCGATCTGCCCGGCGCCGCCGACAAGGCGGTCGGCCAGCTCTCCGGCGGCCAGAAGCAGCGCGTCGCCATCGCCCGTGCGCTCGCCGTCGAGCCGCAGGTGATGCTGCTCGACGAGCCGCTCTCGGCGCTCGACCTCAAGCTGCGCCAGCACATGCGCGCCGAGCTTCGCGCCATCCAGAAGCGCACCGGCGTCACCTTCATCTACATCACCCATGACCAGGGCGAGGCGCTCGCCATGTCCGACCGCGTCGGCGTGATGAGCCAGGGGCGGCTGCAGCAGGTCGCCAACCCGCGCGACATCTACAACAGCCCGGTCAACGGCTTCGTCGCCAGCTTCGTCGGCGAGATGAACATCCTCACCGGCCAGGTCGGCCAGTCGGCCGACGGTTTCGCCAGCTTTGCCACGCCGCACGGCACCTTCCGCGGGCGGCTCGGGCCGGGCGCGGCCGACGCGCCGGTGAAGCTCTTCATCCGCCCCGAGCACATGATGCTGGCGAAGGATGGCGGCGGCGAGAACGCCCTGCCTGTCACCATTGGCGATGTCGCCTTCGAAGGCAATTTCGTCACCGTCAACGCGCAGACCGACAGCGGCCTGAACCTCACCGCCGAAATCCGCAACGACGGTGCCGGCTCGGTGCCGGAAGCCGGATCGGCGATGTTCATGCGCTTCGATCCTGCGCGCGCGTCGATCCTGCCCGACCAGACCCGGGCGGCCTGAAGCCATGTCGGCCATGATCCGCCGCTATGGCCGCACGCTCACCGGCGCCTTCGTCGTCCTCGTGGCCTTCTGGCTGCTGGCCCTGGTCATCTTCCCGAACATCACGCTGTTCGAGTCCTCGTTCCGCTACTACCTGCCGGTCACCGACATCGGCGGGCCGAAGGACGTCTACACCTTCGCCAACTACCAGCGCTTCCTGAACAACCCGGTCGAGACCAGCTTTCTCGGGCTGACCTTCGATCTGCCGATCCACATGAAGACCTTCTTCAACACGGTCTTCTTCTCCGGCGTGGTGACGCTCATCACCTTCCTGCTCAGCTATCCGCTCGCCTACTACCTCGCCAAGGTGGTGTCGCCGCCGTCGCTGCCGACGCTGATCCTGCTGCTCTTCATCCCGCTCTGGGTGTCGGAAGCGCTGCGCGCCTTCGCCTGGTACATCATCCTGACGCTGAACGGTCCGCTCAACGCCGTCCTCACCGGCATCGGGCTGCTCGACAAGCCGATCCGCTGGCAGAACGGCCTCGTCACGCCCTACGACGCCATCATGATCGGCCTCGTCTACACCTACGTGCTGTTCATGCTGTTCCCGATCTACGGCTCGATCCAGTCGCTCGACCGCAACCAGATCGAGGCGGCGGAGGATCTCGGCTCGCCATGGTGGCGCACCCACTGGCGGGTGATCCTGCCGCATGCCAAGCCGGGGATCGCCTCGGGCTGCGTCATGGTCTTCATGCTCGCCGCCGGCTCGCTGCTGGTGCCGTCGGTGCTGCCGTCGACCTCGTCGAACTGGTTCACCCAGACCATCCAGATGCTGATGCTGGAGAGCCAGGACTGGAACGCCGGCGCCGCCTATTCCTTCCTCTACATCCTGCTTTGCACGGTCGTCGTGACGCTCGTCATGTGGCTGTTCAAGGTCAAGCTCAGCGACATCGCAAGGTAGGGGCCGATGGACCGCAGACGCCTCTTCGGCCACCTCTACATGGGCGCGTTCCTGTTCTACCTGTTCGTGCCGCTGTTCATCATGGGCGGCGCTGCCTTCAACGACAGTCGCCTGCCGTCGGTTTATCCGTGGAAAGGGTTCACGGACCGCTGGTTCGTCGATCTCTTCAACGACAACGTGATGTGGGCCTCGGCCATCAACACGCTGTTCGTGGCGCTCGCCGTGGTCGCCATCGCCGTGCCGCTCGGCACCGCCGGCGCCATCCTTATCAACTCGATCTCCGGCAAGGTGCGCGGCGTGCTCTACGGCGTGATGGTCGCGCCGATCCTCATGCCGGGCGCCGTCATCGGCATCTCCACGCTGCTGTTCTGGAACCAGGTGGCCGTGCCGCCCGGCTTGCATCTCTCCGTCTTCGGCCAGGTTTCGTTCATCGCGGCATTCGTCATGCTGCTGGTGCTGGCGCGGCTGCAGAGCTTCGACCCCGCGCTCGAGGAAGCGGCGCTCGATCTCGGCGCCAGCCACGGCCAGATGCTGCGCCGGATCCTGCTGCCCCACCTCGGCCCCGCGCTCGGCGCCGGCGCTGCGATCGCCTTCTTCCAGTCGATCGAGAACTTCAACGTGACTCTGTTCACGCGCGGCACGTCGAACACCTTGACCGTCTATGTCTTCTCCAAGGTGCGCAGCGGCATCACGCCGACGATCAACGCGCTGGCGCTCATCCTGATCGCCTTCACCGTCGTCCTTGCCATCTGGTACGAGATTGCGCGCCGTCGCCGCGAGCGCCGGCTGGTGCAGCAGGCGCGCGCCGCGCAGGCGGCCGAGGAAGCGATGCTGACGGGGATCGTTGTGCCTGTGCCGGCAGCCTAGGGCACGTCCGGCCGGGTATGTGAGCGGTTCCGCCGCCGCAGTCGCGGCTGGCTAGCCTCCGGCGAGATAGCCGGGCAGGTCGGCGACCGAATCCATCACGATGTGCGCCAGCGGCGTGAGCGCCTCGCGCGTGCCGGTGCCGGACAGCACGCCGACCGCCAGCCCCGCGCCGGCCGCGCGTGCCATCACCAGGTCGTGGCGGTTGTCACCCACCATCGCCACCTGGCTCGGCTTCAGGCCGGTGAAGTCGCAGAAGGCCAGCACCGGGTCCGGCGCCGGCTTCGGGTTGGCAACGGCGTCGTAGCCGTAGACCGCGTCGAACAGCTGCGCGATGCCGAGCGCCAGCAGCGTCTTCTCCGCTCCGCCGGTGGAATCGTTGGTCGCAAGCCCGATGCGCAATCCGCGCGCATGCAGGCTGGCAAGCGCCTCGCGTGCGCCTGGCAGCGGCACCGCCTGCAGCGCGCCTTCCTCTGCCGTCACCGTGTCGAACTCGGTGATCATCATGGCGCGTTCCTCGCCCGACAGATGCGGGTACCAGAGTTCCACGATGTCGGCATTGGTGCCCGCCGCGAAGACCGAGTCAGCCTTGAAGCGGCGGTTCTCGAAATCGTAGCCCGCGACTTCCATCAGGAGGTCGGCGCGCTTCTGGTCGCCCTCGGCCGCGCGCAGCGCCATGCTCACCGCCACCGCATGCCAGGTCTGCTGGAAGTCGACCAGCGTGCCGTCCTTGTCGAAGAGGATGCCCTTGATCGTCACTTGCCATCGCCCTTCAGCGCCAGCAGATGCGCCACGAGGCCGGCCGTGGAGGAGTCGTGTCCGGCAGCGCTCTGCTTCCCCTCGACCACCGGCAGCAGTCCGGTCGCCAGTTCCTTGCCGAGTTCGACGCCCCACTGGTCGTAGGAGTTGATGCCGAACAGCGCGCCTTCGACGAACACGCGGTGCTCGTAGAGCGCGATCAGCCGCCCGAGCGTCTCCGGGTCCAGCGTGCGATAGAGGATGGTGGTCGACGGACGGTTGCCGCTGAAGACGCGGTGCGGCGCGATGTGATCGATGTCCGCCGGGGTCATGCCCTTTGCCGCCATCTGCGCTTTCGCTTCATCGAGCGTGCGGCCTTTCATCAGCGCCTCCGACTGCGCCAGGCAGTTGGCGAGCAGCAGGTCGTGATGATGCGCGAGCTTCGGCTCATGCCCTTGCGCCGCGGCGAGGAACTCGATCGGAATGATGTCGGTGCCCTGGTGCAGCAGCTGGAAGAAGGCGTGCTGGCCGTTGGTGCCCGGCTCGCCCCAGACCAGCGGGCCGGTCGGTGTCGGGGCCGGCTTGCCGTCCAGCGTCACGCCCTTGCCGTTCGATTCCATGTCGAGCTGCTGCAGGTAGGCGGGCAGGCGCGACAGGCGCTGGTCGTAGGGGATGACCGCGCGCGCCGGGTAGCCGCAGACGACGCGGTGCCACCAGCCGGTCAGGCCCATCACCATCGGCAGGTTCTTCAGCACCGGCGCGTTGCGGAAATGCTTGTCCATCGCATTGGCGCCGGCGAGGAAGGCGCGGAAATTGGCCGGGCCGACCGCGATCATGATCGGCAGGCCGATCGCCGACCACAGCGAGTAGCGGCCGCCGACCCAGTCCCAGAAGCCGAACACGCGTTCCTTGCCGATGCCGAACGCCGCGACCTTGTCGAGTGCCGTCGAGACTGCGCAGAAGTGCTTGCCGACGGCGTCCTTGCCGAGCGCCGCCTCGATCCAGCCGCGCGCGGTCGCCGCGTTGGTCATCGTCTCGATGGTCGTGAACGTCTTCGAAGCGATGACGAAGAGCGTGGTCGCCGGATCGAGTCCACTCAGCGTGTCGGCCATGTGCGCTCCGTCGACGTTGGAGACGTAGTGCGCGCGCGGGCCGTCATGGAAAGGCGCCAGCGCCAGCGTCGCCATCGCCGGTCCGAGATCGGAGCCGCCGATGCCGATGTTGACGATGTCGGTGATCTTCTTTCCCGTCGCGCCTGCGGCGCGGCCGGAGCGGACCGCGTCGGCGAATTCTGCCATCGCCGCCAGCACGGCCTTCACGTCCTTCGTCACGTCGACGCCGTCGAGCATCACCGGGCCGTCGGCGCGCAGTGCGGTGTGCAGCACGGCGCGGTCCTCGGTGAAGTTGATGTGCTCGCCGGCAAACATCGCCTCGCGCCGCTGCTCGATGCCCGCGGCCTCGGCGAGTTCGGCGAGGAGGTGCATGGTCCGCTCGTCGACCGCGCATTTCGACCAGTCGAAGAGCATGTCGTCCAGCGTCAGCGAGAATTTCGCGAAACGGCCGGCGTCGGCGGCGAAGGCATCGCATGGTCCGATGCTGGCGGTGTCGCGATGCGCTTTCAGCGCGGCGATCTGTCTGGCGAGGGAAGGCAGGGTCACGGCGGGCGCTCCTGATCGCACCTGGGAGTCTGACGGCCCGTCCTAGCAGAAATCCATGACAGGGGGATTCGCGCCGCGCTGAATTATGCACCGGAAGGTCTTGCGGCCATCGCGAGGGAGAGGGCTGGCCCTCATGCCGGTATAACGCAGGTTATAACGCACTTTTCGGCACGTTATAACCGACGTTGGAACGCAGTCATCACTGGCATAAATTGTGGCAATCAGAAAAATTCATTGGTGCAATGCATTGGTCCACAGGTACAACCGCCTGCCTTTTGGGCATCTCCAATAGGGGAATCGGTAATGCCACAGCGCAACGACACGGCCATCTGGTCAGGGCTATTTCGCATTTCGGCGGATTCCGGCCAGACCCTGCAGGCGCAGATCAGGCAGGCAATCGTGGCCGCCATTCTCGACCGCCAGATCGCGGCGTCGATGCCGTTGCCCTCGTGCCGCATCCTCGCCGAGAAGCTTGGCGTCGCGCGCGGCACGGTGGTGCTTGCCTTCCAGCAGCTGGTCGATCAGGGCTTCCTGATCGCGCGTGAGCGGCGTGGCCATTTCGTCAATCCCGAAGTGCTGGCCAGCCCCGCGCGGCCGCAGCTGAAGGCGGTCGAGCCGGTGACTGGCATCGACTGGAGGGCGCGCCGCAAGATCGACGCGAGCGAGATGCCGCGCCCGGCCAAGCACGACAACTGGATCAAGTCGTCCTACCCGTTCGTCTACGGCCAGTTCGACCCGGCGCTCTTCCCCACCGCCGAGTGGCGCGAGTGCAACCGCATGGCGCTCGCCGTGCTGGAGATTCGCAACTGGGCGGCCGACATGGTCGACCGTGACGACCCGCTGCTGATCGAGCAGATCCAGGCGCGGCTGCTGCCGCGTCGCGGCATCTTCGCCAACCCCGACGAGATCATTGTCACGCTCGGCGCGCAGAACGCGCTCTACATGCTGGCGACGCTGCTGATGAGCAAGGGCTCGAAGGTGGCGATGGAAGATCCGGGCTATCCGGACGCGCGCTCGATCTTCCGGCTCGCTGGTGCGGAAACCATTGCAACTCCAGTGGATTCTCAAGGGATCGTCACCTCATCGATCCCCTCCGACGCCGGTTTCGTCTTCGTCACGCCGAGCCATCATTGCCCGACCATGGTGCCGCTCAGCCATGAGCGCAGGCATGACCTGCTGGCCCGCGCCGCGCGTCACGACCAGATCATCATCGAGGACGGCTACGACAGCCAGCTGCTCGACGCGGCGCCGCAGCAGGCGCTGAAGAGCATCGACCGTTCCGGCCGCGTCATCTATGTCGGCTCGATGTCGAAGACGCTCGCGCCGGGCCTGCGGCTTGGCTACGTCGTCGCTTCCGCCGACCTCATCGCGGAGCTGCGCGCGCTGCGTCGTTTCATGCTGCGTCACCCGCCGGCGAACAACCAGCGCGCCGTTGCGCTCTTCCTGTCGCTCGGTCACCACGAGGCACTGGTGCGCCGCCTGTCGTCGGCCTTCGACGAGAGGCGCAGGCGGCTGGTGCAGGCGATCGGCGCCTTCCTGCCGGAATGGCGCTCGACCGACGCCGCCGGCGGCACCTCGCTATGGCTGGAAGGTCCGCGCGGTACGGATGCGCGCGCGCTTGCCGAAGCCGCGTCGGCGCGCAGTGTGATCATCGAGCCCGGCGACCGCTTCTTCGACCGGCCCGACCACGCCTCGCGCTTCGTCCGTCTCGGCATCTCCTCGATCGCGCTGCAGCACATCGAGCCGGGGATCCGCGAACTGGCGACGGCTGCGGGTCGTCGCCCGGCGGCGGCCTGACGCCGGCACGACGCGCGCGCTTCTGGACCAATCTGGCACATTTGAGCCGCACAGGTGGCCCATGGAGCGGCGTGCCGCGGTCAGCATAGTCCAACCCGGGGAAGCCGTCAGGACATGCGATAGACGCGGCCACGGCTATGGAAGTGGAGTTGCTGCATGTCGCGCACGCTCGCCGAAACGGCCGAATCCAGCGATCGTTCGTCGCGACGATCCGGCGGTCGCGAGGCGCGCCGCGCATTGCGAGCGGCGCCGCTGGCGGAGGACATCCGCCCTGTCCGCCCCGGGCTTGAGGGGGGACGCTACAAGCCGCTCGACCAGAACGATCTGGAGCGCATCCACGAGGCCGTGCTCACCGTGCTCGAGACGGTCGGCTTTGCCAACGCCATTCCGTCCTGCCTGGAGGCGCTGACGCGCGTCGGCGCCGTCTATTCCGAAGCCGACCAGCGCATCCGCTTCCCGCGCGCCCTGGTGCTCGACACCATCAGGAATGCGCCGCGCAGCTTCACGCTCTATGGTCAGGACCCGAAGCACGACATGACAGTGCACGGGCAGCGTGTGCACTACGGAACCGCCGGTGCGGCCGTGCATCTGGTCGACATCGAGAAGCGCGAGTATCGCGAGTCGCTGCTGCAGGACATCTACGATGCGGCGCGCATCGTCGACGGGCTCGACAACATCCACTTCTTCCAGCGCCCGATGGTGCCGCGCGACATTCCCGACCCGCTGGCGATGGATTTCAACACGCTCTACGCCTGTATCAGCGGCACGTCGAAGCATGTCGGCACGTCCTTCACCGTCCGCGAGAACGTGAAGCCGGCGCTGGAGATGCTCTACGCCATCGCCGGCGGCGAGGAGAATTTCCGCAGGCGGCCCTTCGTCTCCAATTCCAACTGCTTCGTCGTGCCGCCGATGAAGTTCGCCGAAGACGCGTGCGGGGTGCTCGAGGCCTGCGTCGAGGGCGGCATCCCGATCCTGCTGCTGTCGGCCGGGCAGGCCGGCGCCACGGCTCCGGCGGCGATCGCCGGGGCGGTCGTGCAGGCGGTGGCCGAAGTGCTCGTCGGCCTGATCTACGTGCAGGCGCTGAAGCCCGGCCACCCGGCGATCTTCGGCACCTGGCCGTTCGTGTCGGACCTGCGCACCGGCGCCATGTCGGGCGGCTCGGCCGAACAGGCGCTGCTCACCGCGGCCTGCGCGCAGATGGCGCAGTTCTACGGCCTTCCGGGCGGCTCGGCGGCCGGCATGGCGGATTCGAAACTGCCCGACATCCAGTCCGGTTTCGAGAAGGGCATCACCAATGTGATGGCCGGCCTGTCCGGCCTCAACCTCGTCTACGAATCTGCCGGCATGCATGCCTCGCTGCTCGGCTTCTGCCTCGAAAGCCTGATCATCGACAACGACATGCTGGGCTATTGCCTGCGCTGCGTGCGCGGCGTCGATGTGTCCGACGCGGCTCTTTCGGTGGCGAGCATCGCCGACGTCTGCCTGAATGGCCCCGGGCATTATCTCGGCCACGAGCAGACGCTGAAGCTCATGCAGACCGAGTATTTCTACCCGGCCGTTGGCGACCGTTTCTCGCCGAAGGAGTGGAACGAGAGGGGCAAGCCCGACATTGTCGGGCGCGCCATTGCCGAGAAGCGGCGCATCCTCGCCGACCGCTTCCCGCGCCATATCGCGCGGCAACTCGACGATCAGCTGCGCACCCGCTTCGGTGAACTCATCGCGCTGCCGCGCAGTGGCATGGGCGGCTGACCGCCGTCACTGCTTCAGCGGCACGCGCTGCTTGTCGTAGTCGGCCCAGGCATCGGCGGCCTTGATCGCGGTCGCCAGCTGTTTCGAACCGATGACGAAATGGTCGGGGTCGAGCTTCGGCAGGCTTTTCCACGGCACGGGAACGGAGACGCTCGCCTTCGGCTTTGCCCGCGTCGACCATGGCGCAACCGTGGTCGAACCGCGTCCGTTGCGCAGATAGTCGATGAAGATGCGGCCCGTCCGCGCCTTCTTTGACAGCGTCGCGGTGTAGAGGTCCGGATCGCTCTGCTCCATGGCCCGGGCGAAATCGTGCGCGAAGCCTTTCACCTCGGCCCAGTCGGCTCCGGGTTTCAACGGCACCACGACGTGAAACCCCTTGCCGCCGGAGGTCTTCAGCAGAGCCGGCAGTCCGAGTTCATCCAGTCGCCTCTTCACGTCCGCCGTGGCGGCGCGCACCGCGTCGACACCCAGCCCTTCGTCGGGATCGAGATCGAAGACGATGTGATCGGGCCGTTCCAGATCGTCGATGGTCGAGCCCCAGAGGTGGATCTCGACCACGCCCATCTGGACGAGCGCGGCGACGCCGTCGAAGTCGGCGATGTAGAGCAGGTCTTCCCTGTCTTCCGGATCGGGCATGACGTGGATCGCAGCGGACATGCCCTTCGATGCGTGCTTCTGGAAGAAGCGCTGCCTGTCGATACCGTCGGGCGCGCGCACCAGGCTGAGCGGCCGGTTGACGACGAAACGCTGCATCAGCGGCCAGACCTGCTCGTAATGGTCGAGCATGTCGCGCTTGGTGTTGCCGGTTTCAGGCCACAGCACCTTGTCGGGATTGGAGAGCGTCACGGGCTGCTTGCGTCGCTGCGTTTCGATGCGGTCCGCAGACTGTCGCAAGCGGTGCGCGCTGTCCACCGGGAGAGGTTCACGCCGCTGACTTGCGGCGTCCGGCAGCGGCAGGCTTGGGCTTGCGTTTTGCCGTGCTGGCGCGCCGGTCCGGCTTGCTCTTGGCCGTCGCCTTGCTCTTCGCGGCCGGCCTGCGCTTCGCCGAACCGCTGTCTTCCTTCAGGCTCTGCTTCAGCGCATCGAACAGGTTGATGACGTTGGAGCGCTTCGGCTCGGGCTTCGCGACGGGCGGCTTCTTGCCGGCCTTCTTCGCCTTGATCAGATCGAGCAGCGCGTCCTCGTAGCGGTCCTCGAATTTATTCGGGTCGAACTTTCCCTTCTTGCGATCGATGATGTGGCCGGCGAGATCGACGATCTCCGGATCGATCCTGGCGTCGCCGATGTCGGCGAACACCTCGTCCGCCTGTCGCACGTTCGCGTCGTAGCGCAGCGTGGTCAGCAGCATGCCCTTGCCCATCGGTTCGATCAGCACCGGGCGCTCGCGCCGGTAGAGCACGATGCTGGCCAGCCCGGCCATCTTCTTGGCGTCGAGAGCGTCGCGGATCGCAGCGAACGCCTCCTGCGAAACCTTGTCAGCCGGCGACAGGTAGTACGGCGTGTCGAGATAGACCTGCTCGATGTCGGCCTTCTTCACGAAGGTGTCGAGCGTCATCGTGTGGGAGGCTTCGATCCGCACCTCTTCGATCTCGTCTTCCTCGATGAGCAGGTACTCGTCCCTGGCGATCTCGTAACCCTTGACCTGGTCGTCGTCCTCCACCGGCTTGCCGGTTTCGGCGTCGACATAGATGCGCTTCACGCGATCGCCCGTCTTGCGGTTGAGGACGTGGAAGGCAACCTTCTCGCTGTAAGTGGTGGCGTTGGTGATCTCCACCGCACAGGTCACGAGCGAGAGCTTGAGATAACCCTTCCAGGCGGGACGCGGTGCCATGCGCTCAGAGCCTTCCGTTGCAGCATCGGAGAGGAAACGTGAGCGCTATCGAACGGTTCCTGCTGGTGCCTTCGCCGGCCCGGTTGCGGCGCCCTTTTGAACTGGACAGCCTCGCGGCACGGCGATAGAAACAGGAGGTATTTTTTCCTCTCCCTGTGGAGCGGACCATGCTTTCGCACGAACGGGTCTGGGCGGCGATCGACGCGCTCGCCGAACGCTATTCGCTCTCGGCCTCCGGGCTGGCGCGTCGTGCCGGGCTCGATTCCACCGCCTTCAACAAGTCCAAGCGGCTCTCCGCCGACGGCCGACCGCGCTGGCCCTCGACCGAGTCGCTCGCCAAGGTGATCGAAGCGACGAATTCCTCGCTCGACGAGTTTGTCGAACTGGTCGACGGCCGCGTCAGGGGCGCGCTTCCCGTGCAGTCGCCGACCGTGCCGCTGCTCGGTTTCGCGCAGGCGGGCGCCGGCGGGTTCTTTGACGATGCGGGCTTTCCGGAGGGGCAGGGCTGGGACCTCGTCGAACTGCCGGTGCAGCCAGGCGACGGCTCCTATGCGCTCAAGGTGCACGGCGATTCCATGTTGCCGCTCTATCGCAATGGCGACGTGCTGATCGTCAATCCGGCGGCCAGCGTGCGCAAGGGCGACCGCGTCGTGGTCAAGACCA
>JBFXFO010000132.1:0-11437 GCA_050178915.1 Rhizobiaceae bacterium
GGCGGTTGTCGAGAGGGCGCACCGCATGGGCATCGAGTCCAACCTGATCGCCAATCAGTCGATCGCGCTGGGGACGTCCGAGGTGACGCCGCTGGAGCTGACCGCGGCCTATGTTCCGCTCGCCAATGGCGGCTACAGGCCAGACGTGCATTTCGTCGAACGCGTGACCACCGTCGCGGGCGCGGTGCTCTATGAGCGCCAGCCGGGCAAGATGAAACGCGTGCTCGAACCGCGCGTCGTCGGCATGATGAACTCGATGATGCGCGCCACGCTGATCGAAGGAACCGCCCGCAAGGCAGCCTTCGCCTGGCCGGCAGCGGGCAAGACGGGCACCAGCCAGGCATCACGCGATGCATGGTTCGTCGGCTACACAGCCAATCTCACGACCGGCGTCTGGTTCGGCAATGACGATGGCAAGCCGACGAAGAACCTGACCGGCGGTTCGCTGCCGGCGATCGCCTGGCATGATTTCATGGTCGCCGCGCATGAGGGCGTGGCGGTGGCCGACCTGCCCGGCGAATATGATGGTACGGCGCACGTGCAGGACGAGCCTGTCGCCATCGACGAGCCGGTGGCGGCAGTGGAGCCTGAGCCTCTGATCGAGATGGGCGGGCGTGGCGGCGTGACGGTTGCGCCGGCGGCGAAGCCGAAGAAGCCCATGTCCGACGCCGGCAAGCGACCGCTGGCCGAGACCGCAAAGAAGCGCGACGTTCAGCCGGCGGCCAAACCGGCGCGCGCCGTGGCTCCCGCCGGAGCCAAGAAGGTCGATGACTTCACCGCTTCGATCCCGCGGCCGAAAGCCGATGTCGGCGGGGGCAAGCGCACCTCCATCGTGGACGTGATCAACGGCGGATAGCGTGCCCGCGGATAGCATGCCGGCCCCTGTCGGGAGGCGACGCGCTTGAAAGCGCCTAGTCCGGCCGCGCCGGCGGGTCCGACTTCCCGCCCTCAGCCGGAGGCGCGGGATCGGCGATGGCTGACGCCTCGACCGCCGCTTCCGCCGGCTGGATTTCCGTCACCTCCGCCACGACAGGCTCGGCCGGCAGTTCCGCCGCGACCGTAGCCGACGGCTCCGGCGCGCCGGCGACCGGCATGGCGGCTTCGCTTTCCAGCACCATGTCGGAGATGCCGCGCGCGATCTCGCGCTCGCCCATGATCACGGTGTCGGCGCCAAGCGACTTGAGATGCTCCACCTCGGCGTCGAAGTGCGCGCGGGCGATCACCACGATGTCGGTATTGGCAGCCTTGGCACGCTGGATCGTCAGACCGGCTTCGAACGCATTCGGAATGGCGAGGATCAACCGGCGCGCGCCGGCCGGGTTGGCCGCTGCGAACACTTCCGAGCTGGCGGCGTTGCCGACGACCACCTCGATGTTGTCGGCGTGCAGCGCCGCCACCGTCTTGTCGGCGTCCTCGATGACGAGGAAGGGCAGGCCGGCCTGCTGCAGCGACTTTCCGATGAGGCTGCCGACGCGGCCATAGCCGATGAGGATGGTGTGACCGGTAAGGCGCGTCGGCACCAGGTCGCTTTCCGCATCGACGGCCACGGCCGGTGCGGCTGAAGCGGACGCCTCGGCCGGCGATCCGGCCAGCGGCGGACGTGGCGCCTTGTGAAGCTTGCGCTCGAACCATGGCTTGGCGCGATCCACGCCTGCGAAGACAAGCGGATTGATCAGGATGGAAAGGATCGCTGTGGCGAGGATGAGGTCGCGCCCCTCCTCCGGCAGCAGGCCGAGATCGACGCCCATTTCGGCGAGGATGAAGGAAAACTCGCCGATCTGCGCCAGGCTGGCCGAGATGACCAGCGCAGTGCTGACCGGATGCTTGAAGGCGAGCACGATGAGGAAGGCGGCCACCGACTTGCCGATGACGACGATGACCACCGCTGCGAGAATCGGCCAGGTGTTCTCGATCAGGCTCGCCGGCTGGAACAGCATGCCGACGGAAACGAAGAACAGCACCGAGAATGCATCGCGGAAGGGGAGCGACTCCTCGGCGGCCTGATGGCTGAGCTCGGATTCGCTCATGATCATGCCGGCAAAGAAGGCGCCGAGCGCCAGCGACACGCCGAACAGCTTTGCCGCGCCGAAGGCGACGCCGAGTGCAATCGCCAGCACCGACAGCCGGAAGAGTTCACGCGAGCCGGTGTGGGCGACGTAATGCAGCACCCACGGAATGATGCGGCGGCCGACCACCAGCATCACGACGACGAAGGCGACGACCTTGAGCAGCGTGATGCCGAGCACGCCCCAGAGGCCGCCATCGACATCGACCAGCCCGAACAGGTCGTTGCCATGGTCGGTCGCTGGCTCCGCGCCGCCGAGCAGACCGGCGATTGCGGGAAGCACGACCAGCGCAATGACCATCGCGAGGTCTTCGACAATGAGCCAGCCGACGGCGATGCGCCCGCGCTCGGTGTCGAGCATGCGCCGCTCCTGCATGGCGCGCAGCAGCACCACCGTGGATGCGACCGACAGCGCCAGGCCGAAAACGAGGCCGGCGCCGAGCGACCATCCAAGCATCCATGACAACAGCACTCCCAGCGCGGTCGCGACCGCGATCTGCACCACCGCACCGGGCACCGCAATGGCGCGGACGGAGAGGAGGTCCTTGAGCGAGAAGTGCAGGCCGACGCCGAACATCAGCAGGATCACGCCGAGTTCGGCGAGTTCGAGAGCCAGCTTGGAATCGGCAACAAAGCCGGGCGTGTAGGGGCCGACGATCACGCCGGCGACGAGATAACCTACGAGCGGCGGTATCCTGAAACGATTGGCGAGAGCACCGAAGACGAAGGCAAGCCCCAGACCTGCAACAAGTGTGGCAATGAGGGGCGTGTCATGCGGCATAGGCGCGCCTTCTGTCCGATGGCTTCGTTCTCAGGATCCTGGATCGGTGGGGAGTACCCATACCGATATGTTCGTTCGTCAGCATCCGCGCAAGCCTCGCCTCAAACAAATTCCGACGTCGAGACGACAAAAGGACGGGCTTGCCCGTCCTTTTAAGGTCAGCAATGAGGTCCTTTCGCGGTCAGGCCGCCTGCTGCAGGATCTTCTCGATCTCGTAGACCGGGTGATTGGTCAGCGTCTTCGGAACCTCGCCCGTGACGCGCCGCTCGACCTCCTTGTGCAGCTGCTTGCGCAGCGCGCCAAGCACCAGCGGCGGCGCCACGAGGATCAGCTTCTCGAAGTCGCCACGTTGCGCCATCTTGTAGAGACGCTCGGCCATCTCCTCGGCGAAGCGCTCTTTCGCCATGCGGTGCCAGTCAGTGTCATCGACCGCGCTGCGATGCGCGCCGGGCCCGTCGGGCATCCGGCCAGGCCTGTCGGTGCCCTGTTCGCGTGTCGGCGGATTGTCCTGCTCGATCTCGCGGACAACCTCCAGATTCGGATACTGACGGTCGCCCTCGTTCCGCAGAATGAGGCCCTTTTCGCCGTCGGCGACAAGCACCCACACGTCATGTTCGAGATCGATTCCGTGCATGGCGAACTCCTTGGAACTGTGGCTGTTTATCTGTTGCGGCGAAGCCATTCCGGGGTGGCGGCAGCCGCTTTCGACAACGCCGGCATGCGGCGCGGGTTCCTGTGGCGTCCCGTCTCCTGCGGGAGATTTTTCTGCCAAAAGACACTTTTGCGGAAAACGGATTTCGGGCCGCGCATGGCGGCGCGAGCCGATTGCTTTGGATTCAAGGGCTTCGCAGCGACAATGCCGTCAGCCATCAGGACTGCCTTCAAGCCATGAGTGCGCCTCAGAAACTGAACGCCTTCCCCGTCTTCATGCGGGTGGAAGGCAAGACCGTGCTGATCGTCGGCGGCGGCGAGGAAGCTCTGGCGAAGGCGCGTCTGCTCGGCCAGTCGAGGGCGCGGCTCGTCATCGTCTCCGACGCTCCGGACCGCGCGTTGCGCGACTGGGCTGCCGGCAATGGCGCAGAGCTGGTCGAGGCGGCTTATGAAGCCGCCATGCTCGACGGCAAGGTGCTTGTCTTTGCCGCCAGCGGGGACGAAACGCTCGACCGCCGCATCGCAGACGATGCCAGGGCGGCGGGCGTGCCGGTCAATGCCGTCGACCGCCCCGACTGCTGCGATTTCTACACGCCTGCCATCGTCAACCGCGCGCCGGTCACCGTCGCGATCGGTACGGAGGGGGCAGGGCCGGTGCTGGCGCAGATGATCCGCGGCCGCATCGACCGGCTGCTGTCACCGTCGCTCGGACGGCTTGCCTCGCTGGCCGCAGGCTTTCGAGATGCTGCGGAGAAGCTCATCCCGAAAGGCAGCGCCCGCCGCGCCTTCTGGAACGACTTCTTCACCGGTGCGCCGGCGCGCGCGATGGAGGTCGGCCGCTTTGACGAGGCTGAACGCGCCGCGGCGCAACTGCTGGAGCGCGGTCGCGACGTGCGCGGCCACATCGCGCTGGTCGGCGCCGGCCCCGGTGCCGAGGATTTGCTGACACTGCGCGCGCAGCGCCTGCTGATGCAGGCCGACGCCATCGTCTACGACGCGCTGGTGCCGGAGGCGCTGGTCGCCATGGGCCGCCGCGACGCCGAACGCATTCCCGTCGGCAAGCGCAAGGGCTGCCATTCGAAGAGTCAGGCAGAGATCAACACGCTGCTGGTCGAGCTCGGCCGCGCCGGCCGGCAGGTGGTGCGGCTGAAATCGGGAGACCCGCTGGTGTTCGGACGCGCCGGCGAAGAGATGGCGGCGCTGCGCGATGCCGGCATCTCCTATGAGGTCGTGCCCGGCGTCACCTCGGCGCTCGCCGCCGCTGCCGATTTCGAACTGCCGCTGACGCTGCGCGGCGTGACCTCTTCCATGGTGTTCACCACCGGCCACGACCTGCAGGGCGGCACGCTGCCCGACTGGGGCAAGCTCGCCATCGCGGGCGCCACCGTCGCCGTCTACATGGGCCGCTCGGTCGCGGCCGATGTCGCAGGCCGCCTGATCGACGCCGGCCTGTCGCCGGACACGGCGGTCGCGGTGGTGGAAAACGCCAGCCTCACCGGCCGGCGCCTGTTCCACGGCACGCTCGCCGACCTGCCTTCGCTGGAGCAGCGCGACGACCTCGCCGGACCGGTGATGACGATCATCGGCGATGCGGTCGCCGGCGCCAATTTCGCCCGCTCCGAACCGCTCGCGGCGCAGCAGCCCGCCCGGCATTCGCCGCAGAACACGCAAGGCATCGACGCATGAAGATCCTGACCGCCAACCGCCTCACCGACGGCGAAGCCGTCTGGTACTCGGCCTCCGAGGGCTGGTCGGAATCGATCGAGGGCGCGGAGCTCGCCGAAGGCCAGGCCGGCGAGGACCGGCTCGAGGCCATCGGCAAGGCCGCCTACCGCAACAACGAGGTGGTCGACGTCAATCTGATCGACGTGCAGCTGGTCGGCGGCAAGATCCAGCCACAGCGCCTGCGCGAGGTCATCCGCGCCGCCGGCCCGACCAACCGCACCGATCTGGGCAAGCAGGCCCGCCCGCCCATGCCGGTCTCCGGCGACGGCGCCGGCATCTGAGACGATTTGCCGGCGCTGCCATCGCCGGTGGAATGAGAAAGAGTTCGCCATGTACCGCTACGACGAGTTCGACCATGATTTCGTGAGCAACCGCGTCGCGGAGTTCTCCGACCAGGTCGACCGGCGCCTTGCCGGGCAGATCACCGAGGACGAGTTCCGGCCGCTGCGGCTGATGAACGGCGTGTACCTGCAGCTGCACGCCTACATGCTGCGCGTCGCCATTCCCTACGGCACGCTGAACGGCAGGCAGATGCGCATGCTCGGCCACATCGCGCGCAAGTACGACAAGGGCTACGGCCATTTCACCACGCGCCAGAACATCCAGTACAACTGGCCGGCGCTGTCCGACATGCCGGCCATCCTCGCCGACCTCGCCTCGGTCGAGATGCACGCCATCCAGACCAGCGGCAACTGCATCCGCAACGTGACCGCCGACCATTTCGCCGGCGCGGCCGCAGACGAGGTCGCCGACCCGCGTCCGTATGCCGAGATCCTGCGGCAGTGGTCGTCGGTGCATCCGGAATTCTCGTACCTGCCGCGCAAGTTCAAGATCGCCGTGACCGGCGCGCCGCGCGACCGCGCCGCGATCCAGGTGCACGACATCGGCCTGCATCTGAAGAAGAACGACAAGGGCGAGCTCGGCTTCGCCGTCTATGTCGGCGGCGGGCAGGGGCGGACGCCGATGATCGCCAAGCTGATCAAGGACTTCCTGCCGGAGGAGCACCTGCTCTCCTACACCACCGCGATCATGCGCGTGTACAATCTCTACGGACGCCGCGACAACAAGTACAAGGCGCGCATCAAGATTCTCGTGCACGAGACCGGCGCGGAGGAATTCTCGCGCCAGGTCGAGGCGGAGTGGGCCGAGCTGAAGGACAGCCCGCTGAAGCTGCCCGACGCCGACATCCGCGCCATCGAGGCGTATTTCGCGCCGCCGGCGCTGAGCGCGCGGCCCGATGGGGATGCGCTGGTCAAGCAGGCGCGGCTCGACTCGAAGAGCTTCGGCGCGTGGCTCGACCAGAACGTGCTCACGCACCAGCACCCGGACTACGCTGCCGTGACCATCTCGCTGAAGGGCATCGGCGAGGCGCCGGGCGACGCCTCCGACAGCCAGATGGAGGCGATCGCCGACATCGCCGAGAAGTATGCGTTCGACGAGATCCGCGTCAGCCACGAGCAGAACCTGATCCTGCCGCATGTCGCACGCGCCGACCTGAAGCCGGTGTACGATGCGCTGGTGGAAATCCAGCTGGCGACGGCCAATTCCAACCTGATCACCGACATCATCGCCTGCCCCGGCCTCGACTATTGCGCGCTCGCCAATGCGCGCTCCATCCCGGTGGCGCAGGAGATCGCGATGCGCTTCGCCGATCTCGACCGGCAGCGCGAGATCGGCGAGCTCAAGCTGAAGATCTCCGGCTGCATCAACGCCTGCGGCCACCACCATGTCGGCCACATCGGCATTCTCGGCGTGGAGAAGAAGGGCGCCGAACTCTATCAGGTGACGCTTGGCGGTTCGGGCGACGAGAACACGTCGGTCGGCGACATCATCGGCCGCGGCTTCGCGCCGGAAGAGATCACCGACGCCATCGAGACGGTGGTGGACACCTATCTCGGCCTGCGCAGTTCGAAGGACGAAAAGTTCCTCGACGCCTATCGCCGCGTGGGGCCCGCGCCCTTCAAGGAGGCGCTCTATGGAGCCGACACCAAGGCTGGCTGATACGGCTGCGAACGAGGCCGATATCGCGACCGCTCACGCAGCGCGGCTGGAAGCGCTCCATGGCGGGCTCGACCCGCGCGGCGTCATCGAGCAGGCGCTGGCGCACGAATTCGGCGGCCATATCGCTGCGGTGTCGTCGTTCGGCGCGGATTCGGCTGTGCTGCTCCATCTCATCGCCACCGTCGATCGCGCCACCCCGATCATCTTCCTCGATACCGGCAAGCATTTCGGCGAGACGCTCGACTACCGCGATGCGCTGGCCGCCGATCTCGGCCTGACCGACGTCCGCATCGTCACGCCCGAGGAGGCGGCGCTGGCGAGCATCGACCCGGACGGCACGCTGCATGCGCGCGACACGGAAGCCTGCTGCGCGGTGCGCAAGGTCGAGCCGATGGCGCGTGGCGTCGAGCCGTTCCGCGCATGGTTCACCGGGCGCAAGCGCTTCCAGGCATCGACCCGCGCGGCGCTGCCGGTGTTCGAGGCGGTCGGCCCGCGCATCCGCATCAACCCGCTCGCCTCCTGGGGCACCGCCAAGCTGGCGGCCTACATGCGCGAGCACGATCTGCGCGAGAGCCCGCTGGTGGCCTATGGCTACCTGTCGATCGGCTGCTTTCCCTGCACGCAGGCCGTCAAGCCCGGCGAGGATGCCCGCTCGGGGCGCTGGGCCGGACAGGCGAAGACCGAGTGTGGCATCCATCTGCCCGGACTCGACGCCGCGCTCGTCTCGCCGCGCGCCTGAGGCGGGCGAGCGGCGCTCCGCTGGCGCCGAGTTGCCCGGCGTACGCCGGAAGCTGCGTGATTCTTCCCTGCTTCTGTGCTATTGACACTGCCGCTGGACGACCGACATAGCGTCGGCCAGCGCGAAAAGCCGGCAGCAGGATCAACGATTCGAGGAGATCACGACCATTCGCAGACCATTCAAGGCCGCGGCACCGACAAAGGACGGGCCGCGCTCAAATAGGGACATCCGGGTTCCCCGGGTCCAGCTCATCGACGCCGAAGGCCAGAACCGCGGCAACGTGTCGATCAACGACGCGCTTCTGCTCGCCGAGGAAGCAGGCCTCGACCTCGTGGAAATTTCCCCCAATGCCGATCCGCCGGTCTGCAAGATCCTGGATCTCGGCAAGCTGAAATACGCCAACCAGAAGAAGGCCGCCGAGGCCCGCAAGAACCAGAAGGTCATCGAGATCAAAGAGATCAAGATGCGCCCGAACATCGACGATCACGACTACGACGTGAAGATGAGGGCGGTGCGCCGGTTCTTTGAGGAAGGCGACAAGGTCAAGCTCACGCTGCGTTTCCGCGGCCGCGAGATGGCGCATATGGAGCTCGGCATGGAGCTTCTGAACAAGGTGCGCGAGGAAACGGCAACGATCGCCAAGGTCGAGGCCGAGCCGAAGCTGGAAGGCCGTCAGATGATGATGGTTCTGGCACCCCGCTAATCCGGGCTCTGCCTGAACGTGACAAGCCCGCCGCAAATGGCGGGCTTTTGTTATCCGGCGACCAGTTCCGCCGCCATCCGTCTCGCCCGCGCGTCGGCGTCGAACACGGCGTCGATGCCGGTCGCCGCAGGCGCGCCCAGCGCCTGCATGACCCTCTCCACCGTCGCTGCGATGTCAAGCAGGCCGATGCGGCCGGCGATGAAGGCTTCCAGCGCAACTTCTTTCGCACCGTTCAGCACCGCGCCGGCGAGTCCGCCGGCGGCGATTGCCTCGCGCGCCAGGCGAAGCGCCGGGAAGCGCGCCTCGTCGGGCGCCTCGAAATCCATGCGGGCCACCTTCGTGAAGTCGAGCCGCTGCACCGGCAGGTCGGGGCGCTGCGGCCAGCCGAGCGCATAGCCGATCGCCGTGCGCATGTCGGGCGCGCCGAGCTGCGCCAGGGTCGAGCCGTCGCGGTAACCGACCATCGAATGGATCACCGACTGCGGATGGATCACCACCTCCAGCGATCGGCCCGGCGCCCCGAACAGCCGGTCGGCCTCGATCATCTCCAGCGCCTTGTTGAACAGCGTGGCGCTGTCGATGGAGATCTTCACGCCCATCGACCAGTTCGGATGCGCCGCGGCCTGCGCCGGCGTGACGTCGCGCATCTTTTCCAGCGGCCAGGTGCGGAACGGCCCGCCCGACGCGGTGAGGATGATGCGCTCCACCGCGTCCGGCTGGCTGGTGTCGAGCACCTGGAAAATGGCGTTGTGTTCGCTGTCGACCGGCAACAGGCGCGAACCGGCGCGCGCGATCTCGCGCTTGAACAGCGCGCCGCCCGAGACGAGGCACTCCTTGTTGGCGAGCGCCACCGTCGCGCCGCTGCGCGCGGCGGCCAGCGTCGGCTTCAGCCCGGCAATGCCGACAATGCCTGCCATCACCCAGTCGACCGGTTGGGCGGCAAGCTGCTCGAGCGCCTGCGCACCTGCCGCCGCTTCGACGCCGCTGCCGGCAAGCGCCGATCTGAGGGCGGGCAGGGCCGCCTCGTCGGCCGACACGGCGTAGCGAGCACCCGTTTCGCGCGCCTGCCTTGCCAGAAGCTCGACATTGCCGCGGCCGGTGAGCGCCACCACCTCGAAGGCATCGCGGCCGCCCATGTGGCGCACCACGTCGAGCGTGTTCACGCCGATCGAGCCGGTTGAGCCGAGAATGGAGATGCGCCGCCTTGCCTGCATGGCCTGTCTTTGGACCGGCGACGGCGGCTTTGCAAATTGCTGTCTGGCCGGAGCTAGCGTCGTCGGCCGGAAACGCAGCAGTCGCTGGGGAGCTCCGGCGGCACCGCCGACTTCAGCCAGCACATGGCGCTGGCGCCTTGCGCACCTGCCCGGACATAGGTGTAGGCGGTGCACTGGTCTTCGGCGGCGCAGGCGTCGCGGCAGAGCGCGGCATTGTCCTGCGCCAGCTCGAAGTGGCGGTAGTCGAGACCCGGCCGGTCGGTGTTGCGCTCGTAGGTGAAGGTCACGTTGCCGTTGCGGTGGGCGTTGCAGACACCGGTGGCGGCGTTCCACACGATGTAGCCACCCTCGAAGTCGCTGCGCCGCCCGCCGCCCGTGTCGTACTCGTCGCTCACCGGGAAGCCGAGGAAGGAGTTGGTGCCGTTCATGCCCTGATAAAGCGAGCCGATGCAGCCATGCACCTCATATGCAGCGCCGGCGCGCTGGCCGGTGCCGTGCCAGACGATCACGCCGCCCTTGAACAGCGCGTAGCGGCCGCCGGTGCCGGCCGGAGAGCGGCCGGCCTCGGCCTCGTCGCCCGTCGGGCAGCCGAGGAAGCCTGCCTCGCCGCCGGTCTGCAGCCATTTGGCCAGAATTCCGGACCCAAGGTTGAAGCCGCAGCTTCCCGCCACAGGCGGACTTCCGATCGCGTTCAGCCGCAGGATGAAGCGAAGTGTCGCTTCGCCCTGCCGAACGAGGATTTCGGTTTCCGTCGGGCCAGGGCTGGTGACAGAGCTGTAGCAGTTGACGCCTGCGCCCTGCTGGCCAGGACAGGCGAAGACAAAGAGGCCCCAGCTGTGCGGCTTGTCCCAGTTGAAGACGTCTTCGCTGCCGCGCCCGGAAAGCTGGATGCCGTTGGGGTGGTTGCCGAAGCTGTCGAGCTCGTTCGGGAAGCTCACCTCGACGGGATCGGCGGTGTTGCGCCGCCACGACGTGAAGAGAATGTGGCAGTTGAGCGAAGGCAGCGCCGAAATCGTGATGCTGCCGGAGTCACATTCGAGCGTCGCCGCGAGCTGGTCGTCCTCGGCGGGCGGCGCCACCGGCGGCTTCGTGGCCGACACGAGATAGCGGTAGACCACACCCGGTCCATAGGCGGCGCCGACACGCAGATCCACGGTCTGGCCGTCGACAATACCGCTCTGCGGCTTGACGTTGACGGACACGGAGCCCTGGCCGCTGGCGCCGGAATTCACGTCGCACGGCGCCGGCGGTGTAAGGTTGACCTCGGCCGATCCGGGGTCCGGTGAAAAGGCAAAGTTGCCACTGATGTTGATGCCGGAATACATCGGCTCACAGTTGGATTTCACCTGCCCGGCGACATTGAGCGTTATGTCGAAGCCGGCGGAATCGATGACCGCCGGAGGCTGCGACCAGTTGAACTGCACCCTGTAGTGGTCGTCGTTGAGGCCGAGCTTCATGGCGCCGTCGGTGATCGTCCACTGGCCGGCGAAATATTTCGGATCGTCGAGGACCGTCTCCGTACGCGTCAGGTATGGCCCGTCGGCATAGGCATGACGAA
>JBFXFO010000133.1:0-11343 GCA_050178915.1 Rhizobiaceae bacterium
ATGGGCAAGTCGACCACGGCGAAGATGTTCGCCGAGGCGGGCGTGCCGGTGCATGATTCAGACGAAGCCGTGCATCGCCTCTATGCAGGCGCGGCTGCGCCGCTGGTCGAGGCCGAATTTCCCGGCACGGTGATCGACGGCAAGGTCGATCGCGACCGTCTGGGTCGACAGGTGATCGGCAATGCCGAAGCGATCAAGCGGCTCGAGCAGATCGTGCATCCGCTGGTTCGCGCCGAATCCGAGGCGTTTCTGGCGCGCAACCGCGCCGCCGGCGCGCCGCTGGCGGTTCTCGACATTCCGCTCCTGTTCGAGACGAACGGGCGGCATCGCGTCGACCGCGTCGTCGTGGTGACGGCGCCGGCCGAGCTGCAGCGCGCCCGTGTGCTGGCGCGGCCGGGCATGACGGTCGAGAAGTTCGAGGCGATCCTGGCGCGGCAGGTGCCGGATGCCGAGAAGCGGCGGCAGGCCGACTTCGTCATCGACACCGGGCAGGGGCTGGATGCCGCACGCGCGCAGGTGCAGGATGTCATCGCTGCGCTGACGCGGGAAAACCCGGGTCGCTGAGCGGTTCCGGTTGCGCGCAAGGGGCCGGCTGGCCAGAGTCGCACCATGGCTGATTCGACGCGCGAGATCATTTTCGACACCGAAACCACCGGCCTCGATTTCCGCCATGACCGCGTGATCGAAATCGGCGGCGTGGAGATGGTGAACCGGTTCCCGACCGGGCGGACGTTTCACGTCTACATCCATCCCGAGGACCGCGACATCCACCCCGAGGCGGAAGCGGTGCACGGCATCAGCAAGTCGTCGCTAGCGGGCAAGCCGAAATTCCGCGAGGTCGCCGACGAGTTCGCCGCCTTCATCGACGGCGCGCGACTGGTGGCGCACAACGCCACCTTCGACATCGCCTTCATCAATGCCGAGTTCGAACGCATCGGCTTCGCGCCGATACTGTCCGACCGGGTGATCGATTCGCTGGCGATCGCGCGGCGCAAGCACCCGATGGGACCGAACTCGCTGGACGCGCTCTGCCGCCGCTATGGCGTGGACAACAGCCACCGCACGAAGCACGGCGCTCTGCTCGATTCGGAGTTGCTGGCGGAGGTCTATATCGAGCTGACCGGCGGCCGGCAGGCGGCGCTGCTGCTCGACACCGCAGTCGATTTCGGCGCGGTCGATGCCGGCGGTGGCGGTGCGGTCATCCGCATCGCGCCGCGCCCGCGGCCGCTGGCCCCGCGGCTGTCGGACGCGGACATCGCCGCGCACGATGCGCTCGTGCGCGGGCTGGGCGAGGCGGCTTTGTGGAGGGCGATCGATCCGGCGTTTCCCGGATCGAACCACGCCGCGGCTGTGAGCCTGGGCTGAGCCCTAGCTCACCGGGCCGGAGCGGGCCTTGGCCTGATCCTCGGCGACCTTGCGCTGGAACATCTGCGCGAAATCGATCGGATCGAGCATCAGCGGCGGGAAGCCGCCATTGCGCGTCGCCTCGGCGATGATCTGGCGCGCGAAGGGGAACAGCAGGCGCGGGCACTCGATGAAGAGGATCGGGAGCATGTGCTCCTGCGGGAATCCGTCGATGCGGAAGACGCCGCCATAGACGAGCTCGACGTTGAACAGCACTTCCTTGTCGCCGCCGGCCTTGGCGGTCAGCGTCAAATTGACGTCGAACTCCTTGTCGGAGATCGGGTTGGCGCTGACATTGACGTTGATGTTGATGCCGGGAGCGTTGTCGCGGTTGCGCAGCGTGCCGGGCGCGCCGGGGCTCTCGAACGACAGATCCTTCACGTACTGGGCAAGCACGTTGAGCGTCGCCGCAGCGCCATTGGCGCCTGGCTGCCCACCCATCGGAGGAACGGTCGGTTTGCTTTCGGCCATATGCCTGGCTTTCCTTGCGGGCCGCGAGCACGGCCGGATTGAAATCGCGGGCTGGCTAGCATGGCCGCCCAGCCAAAACAAGATTTTGCGCCGGTGGCAGCAGGATGGCGGTCAGTCGACTTCGATGCGCGGCGGCTGCCGGTCCGGCCGTCGCTGGCGCGAATACTCTTCCTCGCCGAGGTCGATGGTGTGACCGCGTCCGCCGGCGCCGCCGAGCGGCCCGAAGCTGGTGACGATCATGACGTTGTCGCCGAGCAGCCGGTAGACGAAGTCGCGCACCGGCGGCACGAACAGCAGCAGGCCGACGATGTCGGTCAGAAAGCCCGGGATGATCAGCAGGATGCCGGCAACCATGATCATGGCGCCATGCGCCAGCTCGCGGCCGGGGACCTTGCCGGTGCCGGCAGCGGCGCGGATGCGGTTGACCGCGCCGGCGCCCTGGCTGCGCAGCAGCGCGACGCCGACGATGCCGGCGAGCAGCACCAGCCCGATCGTCGCCAGCACGCCGATGCGGCCTCCCACGATGATGAAGCCGGCGATCTCAAGCACGGGGAGCAGGAACAGGATGAAGAGAGTGATGAATCTGGTCACGCGATGTCCCGTGCGTCCTTTTGCGGCGCTGGCACTCTAGATAGGTGCGCCGCGTTCTGATTTGAATGATCGGGCGCGCCGATCTATATGCAGGGATCGGATCGTGCTGCGGCCGGCCGCGCATGTGCTCAGGGAAGCGACCGGAAAGAGGTTTTGGCGGAAGATATGGAATTCTTCGATTTCGGCACGATCTTCTTCCTTGTCGCCGCCGTGGTGATCTTCATCCAGCTGCGCAACGTGCTCGGCCGTCGCACCGGCAATGAGCGGCCGCCCTTCGATCCCTATACGGCAGGCCGCCGCCGGGGCGAGAAGGAAGCGCCCGCAAAGCCCTCCGAGAATGTCGTCTCGCTGCCGAAGAAGCGCGCCCCGGGCGAGCCCGAGCCATCGGCATACGCTTCGATCGACGCATTCGCGCCGGCTGGCACCGACATCAACAAGGGCTTGCGCGCCATCAAGGACGCGGACCAGTCCTTCGAGCCGAAGACCTTCGTGGAGGGCGCCCGCATGGCCTACGAGATGATCGTGATGGCCTATGCCGACGGCGACCGGAAGACGCTGAAGAATCTGCTCTCGCGCGACGTCTATGACGGCTTCGTCTCGGCCATCGCCGACCGCGAGAGCCGCAACGAGAAGATCCAGTCCTCGTTCGTCGGCATCGACAAGGCCGACATCGTCTCGGCCGAGATGAAGAATGGCGAGGCGCATATCACGCTGCGCATCGTCAGCCAGCTGATCTCGGCGACGCGCGATGCCGCCGGCGCCGTCATCGACGGCGACCCGGAGACGGTTGCCGAGGTGAAGGACGTCTGGACCTTCGCCCGCGACACGCGCTCGCGCGACCCCAACTGGAAGCTGGTGGCGACGGAAGCCGAAGACTGAGCTTCTGGCCGGCGGGGGCGCACGCATGCTTTCGCCGCTGCTCCGGCCCCGGGCTTTCGCCGACGTGTCCGGCTGGCGCTCCGACGCCATGATGGACGCCTTCGCGGCGTTCCGGCGCTCTGCCTTCCGCGTTCTCGAAAAACCCTACAGGACAGGGTCGCTCGGCATCGAGCAGGCGGCTTTCGCGCAGGCGCAGGCCGCAGCGCGCGATAACCCGGCTGGTAGCGAAGCCGAAGGGCGGTCCTTCTTCGAGCACTTCTTCGTTCCGCATCTGGTCGTTCCGGACGACCGGCCGCGCGGCTTCGTCACCGGCTTCTACGAGCCGGTGGTGGAGGCCTCGCCGGTGCGGACGGAGCGCTTCACCGTGCCGCTGCTCGCGCGGCCCGCCGACCTGATCGACATCGACGATGGCAACCGCCCGGCCGGGCTCGACCCGTATCTCGCGTTCGGCCGCCAGAGCGCCGACGGCATCGTCGAATATCATGACCGCGCGACGATCGAGACGGGCGCGCTCGCCGGCCAAGGACTGGAGATCGCCTGGCTGGCCAGCAAGGTCGATGCGTTTTTCGTGCATGTGCAGGGCGCGGCGCGCCTGGCGATGACGGATGGCGGAACGCGCCGCATCACCTATGCCGCCAAATCGGGCCAGCGCTTCACCGGGCCGGGCGGTGTGCTTGTCCGCCTCGGCGAGATTCCGCTGGCCGATGTGACCATGCAGTCGATCCGTGCCTGGTTCGCTGCGCATCCAGAACGCATCGACGAGATCCTCGGGCAGAACCGCTCCTACATCTTCTGGCGCGAGGCCGATGTCAGCGATCCCTCGCTCGGGCCGGTCGCGGCGGCGAAAGTGCCGCTCACGGCCGGGCGGTCGATGGCCGTCGACCGGCTGCTGCACACGTTCGGCACGCCCTTCTTCATCGATGCGCCGGGCTTGCTGGCCTTCGAGGGCAGGCCGTTCCGGCGGCTGATGGTGGCGCAGGACACCGGCTCGGCGATCGTCGGCCCGGCGCGCGGCGATCTGTTTGCCGGCTCCGGCGATGCTGCCGGCGAGATCGCTGGCGTCGTTCGCGCCGACGCCGATTTTTACGCGCTGGTGCCGCGTTCGCTTGCGAGGGCCGGCTGATGGCGCGCGGCAAGTCGCTCAGCGACGAGGATCGCGTGCTCTGGAACATGGTGGCGAGCAGCGCCGTCCCGCTGAAGGGCAAGGCGGTTGCGCGCGTGGCACCCGAACCAGCGCCGGCCGAGCCGGAACCGGCAAGCAAGCCGAAGCCGGTTGTGAGCGCTGCGCCGGTTTTGCCGCCGGTGGAGCCTGGAAAGAAGCAGCAGGTCGCGCGCTCCATCGACGAGCCGATGCGCGACAAGATCGCCAAGGGCCGGGTGCCGATTGGCGGCCGCGTCGACCTGCACGGCATGACGCAGGAAGAAGCGCACTGGCTGCTGCTGTCCTTCCTGCGCACCGCGCATGAGCGCGAACTGCGCTACGTGCTCGTCATCACCGGCAAGGGTTCGTCGTCCGGCGGCGATGGTGTGCTGAAGCGTTCGGTGCCGGGCTGGCTCGCGACCGGTGCATTCCGCATGCTGGTCAGCGGCTATGACGAGGCGGCGCGCAATCACGGCGGCGCCGGCGCGCTCTATGTGCGGATGCGCAAGAAGACCTAGTGCCGTCTAGAACAGCGGCTGCAGCTCGAACAGCTTCTCGTTGACCAGCCAGCCGTAATAATTCTCTTCCGGCATGCGCGGCTCCTGGCCGGCGGCCTCGCGGGCCTTGTTGTCGGCCACCAGCGCGCGGGCCCGCCCTTCCGGATCGCCGACATTGTAGAGCGTGGCGGTGATGCCCGGGTTCTGCGAGATGTCCACATTGGCCAGCTCGCGATAGGAATCGATGGACTTCTTCAGGGTCGCCGCCACGTAGGGCAGCGTCTGGTCCGGATCCATGATGGTTTCGTAGACCTGCGGCGCGTTGCGCTCCGACAGCAGCGGCAGGCCGGAAACCCGATGCACGATGTCGCTCATCTGCAGCGCCACCAGCGGGTTCAGCTGGGCGATGCCAAAAGTCTGTCCGGCATAGAGCGGCTGGAAGAACACCTGGCTGAAACGCTTGTTCGGAAACGCCTTGCCGCCGACCGTCTGGCCGCGGAAACTGCTGTTCCAGATGGCTTCGCGGCAGATCCAGGTGTCATAGGTGTCGCCGCCGCACTTCGAGAACTGCGGCCGGGCGACGAAATCCTCAATGCTCTCGCCACCGAAGCTGAAGGTGATGGCCCCGTCGAGATAGGACGCCGCCTTCACATAATAGCTCTGCAGCCGGTCATAGGCGTCGACATTGTACGTGTGCTCGCCGACGATGGCGCCGACCATGTGCATGGGATCGATGCCGTAGGCGGCGGAGATCTCCTTGATCTTCTTTCGCAGCTTCTTGTCGTTCTTCAGCAGGCCGTAGACCTTGCGGTACTTCTCCTCGTAGGTGGTCTTCATCGCCTCGGTGCGCTTGGCCGATGCGCCGGGAATCTCCGGCTGCTCGGCATGCCGGTTGCCGGGCGGCACCACCGTCATGGCAAACGCCGCCGGGGCAAAGGCGGACGCGGCGAAGGCCGTGGAGACGGTCACCGCGAGGCTGAGAAGGGCAAGTCGAAGCTTCATGTTGGTCGGCCACAGCGTTGTTCGAGCGCAGGCCGCGAAACTAGGCATCGCATGCGGTTGAGTCGAGGACTTGCCGAAAGGCAGGTCTCGAACGCCGCCGGAAAGGTCGCCCGCCCGGTCCGGTTGAAGGACCGGACGGTCCGTCCTTACAGGATGAATCGCGACAAATCTGTGTTCTTGGCCAGATCGCCGACATTCTTTGTCACGTAGTCGCCGTCGATGGTGACCTTGCTGCCATTGCGATCCGGTGCGTTGAACGAGATGTCGTCCAGCACCCGCTCCATCACCGTCTGCAGGCGCCGCGCGCCGATGTTCTCGACGGTGGCGTTGAGATCCACGGCGATGCCGGCGAGCTGGTCGATCGCGTCGTCGGTGAAGTCGAGCGTCACCCCTTCGGTCTGCATCAGCGCCAGGTACTGCTTGATCAGGCTGGCTTCCGTCTCGGTGAGGATGCGGCGGAAGTCCTCCTTGTCGAGCGCCCTGAGCTCGACGCGGATCGGCAGGCGTCCCTGCAGCTCGGGCAGCAGGTCCGACGGCTTCGCGACATGGAAGGCGCCCGAAGCGATGAACAGGATGTGGTCCGTCTTGATCGGCCCGTATTTGGTGGCGACGGTGGTGCCTTCGACCAGCGGCAGCAGGTCGCGCTGCACGCCCTCGCGCGACGGTCCGCCGGAAATGCCGTCCTGCCGCGCCGCCACCTTGTCGATCTCGTCGATGAAGACGATGCCGTCATTCTCCGCCGATTCCATGGCGCGCCGCACGACCTCGTCCTGGTCGAGCAGCTTGTCGGATTCGTCGTTGATCAGGAACGCGTAGGATTCCTTGACGGTGGTCTTGCGCGTCTTGGTGCGCTTGCCGCCCATCGCCTTCGACAGCATGTCGTTGATGTTCATGACGCCGATATTGGCGCCCGGCATGCCGGGGATCTCGAAGTTCGGCATGCCGCCGCTGCCGGTGTCGGCCACCTCGATCTCGATCTCCTTGTCGTCCATCTCGCCTTCGCGCAGCTTCTTGCGGAAGGAATCGCGTGTCGCCGGAGAAGCGGTCTTGCCCACCAGCGCCTCGAGCACGCGCTCCTCGGCGTTGACATGCGCGCGCGCCTTCACGTCCTCGCGCATCTTCTCGCGCGTCAGGCCGATGGCGACCTCGACCAGATCGCGGATGATCTGCTCGACGTCGCGGCCGACATAACCGACCTCGGTGAACTTGGTGGCCTCGACCTTGATGAAAGGCGCTCCTGCGAGCTTGGCCAGACGGCGCGAAATCTCGGTCTTGCCGACGCCGGTCGGGCCGATCATCAGGATGTTCTTCGGCATCACCTCTTCGCGCATCTGGCCTTCCAGCTGCTGCCGCCGCCAGCGGTTGCGCAGCGCGATCGCCACGGCGCGCTTGGCGTCCTTCTGGCCGATGATGAAGCGGTCGAGTTCGGAAACGATCTCGCGGGGAGAGAATGTGGTCATGATGCGTCTTCTGCGTTCTTTTCGAATTGCATGATGAGGACGTCGTCGCCGGTGCGGCCTGCGAGATACGGGACCGGTCGGAAGCCGGCCTTCTCATAGGCGCGCACGGCGCGCAGGTTCTTCGGGTCGGGATCGATGATGATGTGCCGGTATCCATCAGCGGCCAGCCGCTCGACGAAACTCGACAGCGCGGTGGATCCGACGCCGCGCGACAGCAGCCCGGCCTCGCCGATCGACAGGTCGATGCCGATCGCTTCCGACGGCAGCTCGGCGAGCCACGGATGGTCCTTTATCCATTCCTCGTTCTGGTGGTGACCGACGTGCCAGTACTGGATGTAGCCGACCGGTTTGCCGTCCAGCTGGATGAGGAAGGGCCGCGTCGTGTCGCGTCCCTCCACCATATCGCGGATGAAGCCGATCTCTTCGTCCTCCTCGCCCCACCACTCGGCCACGTGCGGCTCGTTCAGCCACTTGCGGATCAGCGGGTAGTGCTCGGCCGCCACCGGCATGAAGCCGATATGATGGCGTTCACTCGGCATCGAGCGCTTCGACGATGATGTTGTGGTTGGTGTAGACACAGATGTCGGCGGCGATCTGCATCGCCTTGCGGGCGATCTCCTCGGCGCTCTTGTCGGTGTCGGCGAGCGCGCGTGCGGCGGACAGGGCGTAATTGCCGCCCGAGCCGATCGCGGCGATGCCGTGTTCGGGCTCCAGCACGTCGCCATTGCCGGTCAGCGCCAGCGACACGCTCTTGTCGGCCACCAGCATCATCGCTTCCAGCCGGCGCAGATAGCGGTCGGTGCGCCAGTCCTTGGCAAGCTCGACGCAGGCGCGCATCAGCTGGTCGGGGTACTGCTCGAGCTTGGCTTCGAGGCGTTCGAGCAGGGTGAAGGCGTCAGCGGTGGCGCCGGCGAAGCCGGCGATGACATTGCCCTTGCCGATGCGGCGCACCTTGCGGGCATTGCCTTTCATGATGGTCTGGCCGAGGCTCACCTGGCCGTCGCCGGCGATGACCACCTTGCCGCCCTTGCGCACGGTCACGATGGTCGTGGCGTGCATGGAATTCTCGTTCGACATTTTTGCTCCGATTCCGCGCGGTCCCGATAGCGGCGACCCGTGCGCGTCACGAGTGATGCTGCGGCGTTATGTATGGAGCCGCCCGGCTTTTGCAAACCGGTCATTCGGCCGGGCGCAACTGGCATTCCCGCCGGCGGGCTGTTAGAAGGCAGCCCGTTGTCCAGCGGGAGATCGTGAATGGCCTCGGCCCAGCAGGGGCGCACCGCTTCGGTGAGCCGCAAGACCAAGGAAACCGACATCGCCGTGACCGTCGATCTCGACGGCAGCGGGCGTTTCGACGTGTCCACCGGGGTCGGCTTCTTCGACCACATGCTGGAGCAGCTGTCGCGCCATGGCCTGATCGACCTGACGGTGAAGGCGAAGGGCGACCTGCACATCGACGACCACCACACCGTCGAGGACACCGGCATCGCCATCGGCCAGGCCATCGCCAGGGCCCTCGGCGAGCGCCGCGGCATCGCGCGTTATGCCTCGCTCGACCTCGCCATGGACGAGACGCTGACGCGCGCCGCGGTGGACGTTTCGGGCCGGCCGTTCCTGGTCTGGCAGGTCGGCTTCTCGTCGTCGAAGATCGGCACCTTCGACACCGAACTGGTGCGCGAGTTCTTCCAGGCGCTGGCGCAGAACGCCGGCATCACCCTGCACGTCACCAACCATTACGGCGCCAACAACCATCACATCGCCGAGACCTGCTTCAAGGCGGTTGCGCGCGCGCTTCGCGCGGCGATGGCGCATGATCCGCGCGAAGCCGGCAACGTGCCCTCGACCAAGGGAACGCTGAGCGCCTGATGGCCAGCTTTGTCGTCATGGAGCCGCCGGCAAGCGGTGGCGGGAAGACAGAGGACGCGAAATTCGTGCGCGACGGTTTTGTCGTGCCCGCGCTGGTGATTCCGGTGCTGTGGATGCTCTGGCACCGCATGTGGCTGGAGGCAGGCGTGCTGTTTCTTGCCATGATGCTGCTCGGCCTCGCCGGCGAGCAGCCGGGCTACGCCACGATCGCGGCGATCGCCTCCTTCGGCCTGGTGCTGTTCACCGGCTTCGAGGGCGCCAACCTTCGGCTCGCCTCGCTGCGCCGCAAGGGCTGGCGCGACGCCGCGGTGATCGAGGCGCATTCGGCAGGCGACGCCGAACTCCGCTACGCTTATGACGGCGAGGACGATGACGAGGTCGTGCCGGTTCCGCCGCCGCTTCCCGCTGCCTCGACCTATGGCCGTCCCGCAGCCGGCACGCCCGGCCCGGCGCTCGGGCTGATGTCCTATCCCGGGCATCGCTGACGACCATGCGTGTTGCCATCATCGATTACGGTTCGGGCAATCTGCGCTCGGCGACCAAGGCATTCGAGCGCGCTGCGCGCGAGGCGGGGATTGCTGCAAGCATAGACCTCACGGCCGATGCCGACCGCGTGCGCACCGCCGACCGCGTCGTGCTGCCGGGCGTCGGCGCCTATGCCGATTGCCGTGCCGGCCTCGACGCCGTGCCCGGAATGGTGGCGGCGATCGACGAGGCGGTGACGAAAGGCGGCCGGCCCTTCCTCGGCATCTGCGTCGGCATGCAGCTGATGTCGGAGCGCGGGCTGGAAAAGACCGTCACCAACGGCTTCGGCTGGATCGCCGGCGACGTGAAGGAGATCACGCCCACCGACCCGACGCTGAAGATCCCGCAGATCGGCTGGAACACGCTGGAGCTGAAGCGCCCGCATCCGCTGTTCGACGGCATCGCGACCGGGCCGACCGGACTGCACGCCTATTTCGTGCATTCCTATCATCTGGACGCGGCGCGTCCGGAAGACGTCGTTGCGGTCACCGACTATGGCGGGCCCGTCACCGCCGCCGTGGCGCGCGGCAACGTCGCCGGCACGCAGTTCCATCCGGAGAAGAGCCAGGCGCTCGGGCTGGCGCTGATCGCCAATTTCCTGCGCTGGAAGCCATAACAGGAGAGGCCATGAAGAAGGGCTACTGGATGGGGATGGTCGACGTCACCGACGCCGAGAACTACCCCCGCTACATCGCAGCCAACAAGGCCGCCTTTGACAAGTATGGCGCGCGTTTCCTCGTGCGCGGTGGAGAAGGGCAGGTGTTCGAGGGGCCGGGGGCCTCGCGGCTCGTCATCGTCGAGTTCGAGTCCTATGCGATCGCGCTCGAATGCTACCACTCGCCGGAATACCAGGCCGCGCTGAAGCTGCGGCAGGCCTATTCCACCGCCCACTTTGCCATCGTCGAAGGTGCCTGACCGTGATCCTGTTTCCGGCCATCGACCTGAAGGGCGGCGAGTGCGTGCGCCTGAAGCTCGGCGACATGGCGCAGGCCACCGTCTACAATTCCGACCCGGCCGCGCAGGCCAAGGCCTTCCAGGATCAGGGTTTTGAGTGGCTGCACGTCGTCGATCTCGACGGTGCCTTTGCGGGCGAAAGCCGCAACGGCGCAGCGGTCGAGGCGATCCTTTCGGCGACGACGAACCCGGTGCAGCTGGGTGGCGGCATCCGCACGCTGGCGCATATCGAGGCATGGCTGGCAAAGGGGCTGACACGCGTCATCCTTGGCACGGTCGCCGTGCGGCAGCCTGATCTCGTGCGCGAAGCCTGCCGTCTGTTTGCCGGCAAAGTAGCGGTTGGCATCGACGCGCGCGGCGGCAAGGTGGCGGTGGAAGGCTGGGCGGAAGCGTCCGAGCTCGAGGTGGTGGAGCTGGCCCGCCGTTTCGAGGGCGCCGGCGTTGCCGCCATCATCTACACCGACATCGACCGCGACGGCGTGCTTGCGGGCATCAACTGGGAGTCCACCATCGCGCTCGCCGATGCGGTGTCGATCCCGGTCATCGCCTCGGG
>JBFXFO010000134.1:0-2725 GCA_050178915.1 Rhizobiaceae bacterium
TGGGACGAAAGAAATAGGGTGCATTGCCGTTCAACAAGGCGACTCACGGAACGCGCTGATGACTAGCCGTGATGATCACGATTGCTCATGAGGAACATACCCCACTTCACGGCACCAGTGGCGAACAACATCGATAATTTCTATGCAATATCAGCATCATAAACGACACACTTGCATGCTTCACAACCACCCGTCAGGCGACACGACGCCGTCGCGCGCCGACATCGAGATGACGAAAACGATCGTCGACACGGCCAGGCCGCTCGGCATTGCCGTCCACGACCACATCATCATCGGCAAGAGCGGCCACGCCAGCCTCAAGGGCATGGGCATCATCTAGGGCGTCCCCGCCGTCCGGGGGCCTCGCCGAAATGAAAAAGGCCGCCCCGAGAGGCGGCCTTTAGTCATTCTTGATCCGAGTCTTACTCGGCGTCGGCCTTCTTGGCCTTGGCCTTCTTCTTTGCCGGCTTTTCCGCGTCGTCGGCGGCGTCCGGATCGGCCATCAGTTCTTCCTTGGTGACCTTCTTGTCGGTCACGTTGACCTGCGTCAGCAGGTGGTCGACCACCTTCTCCTCGAACAGCGGCGCGCGGAAATTCGCCATCGCCGTCGGGTTGTTGCGGTAGAAGTCGAAGACCTGCTGCTGCTGGTTGCCCGGATAGCCGCGCACGAACTCGATCATCGCGCGCTGCAGCTCTTCGTCGGTGATCTGAACGTTTGCCTTCTCGCCGATCTCGGCCAGCACCAGGCCGAGGCGCACGCGACGCTCGGCGAGCTTGAGATAGTCGGCGCGAGCGTCTTCTTCGGTCGTCTCCTCGTCGGCAAAGGTGCGGCCGGCAGAGGTCAGCTCGTTCGTCACCTGGGTCCAGATGTTGTTGAACTCGGCCTCGATCAGCTTCGACGGCGCCTCGAACTTGTAGGTCTCGTCGAGCGCATCGAGCAGCTCGCGCTTCACCTTCTGTCGGGTCATCTGCCCGAACTGGTTCTCGACCTGGCCGCGCACGATGTCGCGCAGGCGCTCGATGGATTCGAGACCCAGCGCCTTGGCCGTCTCGTCATTCAGTTCCAGTTCGGCCGGCTTGGCCACTTCCTTGACGGTGACATCGAACGCGGCCTCCTTGCCGGCCAGATGTTCGGCCTGGTAGTTGGCCGGGAAGGTCACGTTGACCACCTTCTCGTCGCCCGCCTTCACGCCGACCAGCTGGTCCTCGAAGCCGGGGATGAAGGTGCCCGAGCCGAGCACCAGCTGCTGGTCCGAACCGGCGCCGCCGTCGAAGGCCACGCCATCGAGCTTGCCGACGAAGTCGATCGTGACGCGGTCGCCATTTTCCGACGCGCCGTCCTTGGTCTCGTAGCTGCGCGCCGATTCCGCCACGCGGCGGACCTGCTCGTCGATTTCCTCGGCCGGAACGTCGTACACCTCACGGGTCACCTTGATGCCCTTGGTGTCCTTGAGCTCGATCGCGGGCACCACCTCATAGGCGAGGTTGAATTCGAAGTCGGCGTTGCCGGCCAGGATCTTCTCGGCTTCCTGCTCGTCCTCGGTCATCGTGACCTCGGGCTGCATCGCCGCCTTCTCGCCGCGCTCCTGCAGGATGTCGCGCGTGGAATTGTTCAGGATCTCGTTCACCACCTCGGACATGAACGACTTGCCGTACATCTTGCGCATGTGCTGCATCGGCACCTTGCCCGGGCGGAACCCGTTGATGCGCACCTTGTCCTTTGCGTCGGACAGCCGCTGCGTCAGTCGGTCATTCATGTCCTTCGCAGGGATCAGAACTTTGATCTCGCGCTTCAGACCGGTGTTCAGCGTTTCGGTAACCTGCATCGAAAAAACCTTTGCGTTAGCGTCTTCCGCCCTGCCCGCGGCGCCTTGTGAGCCGTTCTGTCGTGCCGGGAGTGCCTTGGTGCGGGTGAAGGGACTTGAACCCCTACGGCTTGCGCCACAGGAACCTAAATCCTGCGTGTCTACCAATTCCACCACACCCGCCTACGGAGCCGTCAGGCCCTGCGAAGCGCGTGGTTCTATATCACCGGCCTATTGGGGTTCAAAGGAAAAAGGGAGCGGATTCGGCTGTTTTTTCAGCCGTCGCCGGCCGGTGCGGGTGCGTTCCCGAACGCCGTTTGGCCGCATGGGTCCGCGCACCCCGCGGCGCGTCATCCGCCTGCCGTCTAAGACTTTCGTATCGCCTCAAGCAGCGGCCCGCCGCGCCACTGCAACTCTTTTCGTCAAAGCGCTGTCGCAAAAGCGGATTTCCGGGGTATTTTATGCTTGAAAAAGCGGCATTCGTGGCCATTCATGTTGCAATGCACAATTTGCATTGCTGCCATGCACCAATCACGCTTCAAATCCGCCGGAGGAGCGACTATCTTCCAACTCGTACCGAAGAGACGAAAACGAAGACGCAAGAATAAAGAGAACTGCCATGAACCTGATCCGCAACTACCGCAACTGGCGCCGCTACCGCGAGACTGTCTCCGAGCTGAACCGCCTGTCGAACCGCGAACTCTCTGACCTCGGCCTGAGCCGCAGCGACATCCCCTTCGTCGCGCGCAAGTCCGTCTGATTTAGCGAATTTCGTCCGGGTCTACCTCCTCCCAGACCCTGGCGGACACGGTCGGTCAATCCTCCTCCTCCCGATTGCCGACCGGACAAAACGACACCCGCCGGACCTCCTCCCCCGGCGGGTGTTGTGTTTTCAGGGCCTCGCCAAGCGCTTGAGGCCA
>JBFXFO010000134.1:2825-11175 GCA_050178915.1 Rhizobiaceae bacterium
TGCGTGTTGGTCGATTCGTCGATGCAGTCCATCTGGCCTTTGTGGCGTGCTGCTCCGAAGGTCGATTGCGGCTCGTCGCGCACCCCGGTCACGCTGTAGGAGCGTTCCTCGAAATACTGCACTGCATTGGAGATCGCTGCGCGCTCTGCGGCAGCCGAGCGCGAGCCCTTGGCCATGATCTGCGCGAAACGCCGCCCGTCGGCGGCCGTCAGGTCGAGCCTGGACTTGTAGTAGCAGTCATAGCCGCTGCAGACATAGATGCGCGAAACCTCCGGCGCTGTCATTGAGCCGGTGTAATTGCTTGAGATGGACGTGCAACCGGAGGCGGCCGTTGCGAGCAGGGCCACGCCGAGAATCGACATCGATTTTTTGCGCATTCCCAAGACTAGCCAGCGTCATTACGCACGGCAATGAGCGCGAAGGCCGCGCTCTACAAAATCTGGGCGCGGTGCGAACCGGCGTCACGTCCGGCATTTCCTTGCAATCGCCGGGCAGCGGGACTAATCCCGCCGCCATGAAGCCAATCCATATCGTCGGCGGCGGCCTCGCCGGTTCGGAAGCTGCGTGGCAGGTTGCGCAGGCAGGCGTGCCCGTCATCCTGCACGAGATGCGCGGCGTCCGCGGCACCGAGGCGCACAAGACCGACAGCCTCGCCGAACTCGTCTGCTCCAACTCCTTCCGCTCCGACGATGCCGAAACCAACGCGGTTGGCCTGCTGCACGCCGAGATGCGGCTTGCCGGTTCGCTGATCATGGCGAGCGGCGACGCGCATCAGGTGACGGCCGGAAGCGCGCTCGCCGTCGACCGCGACGGCTTCGCCGCCGCCGTAACCTCCAGGCTCGAAGCGCATCCGCTCGTCACCATCCTGCGTCAGGAACTGACCGGCCTGCCGCCCGCCGAGTGGGATCAGGCGATCATCGCCACCGGGCCGCTCACCGCACCTTCGCTGGCGCAGGCGATCCGCGAGGCGACCGGCGAGGATGCGCTGGCCTTCTTCGACGCCATCGCGCCCATCGTGCATTTCGAATCGATCGACATGGGCACCTGCTGGTTCCAGTCGCGCTACGACAAGGTCGGCCCCGGCGGCACCGGCAAGGACTACATCAACTGCCCGATGGACAAGGCGCAGTATGACGCCTTTGTCGCCGCCCTGATCGACGGCCAGAAGTCCGAGTTCAAGGAATGGGAAGGCACACCCTATTTCGACGGGTGCCTGCCGATCGAGGTGATGGCCGAGCGTGGCGTCGAGACGCTGCGCCATGGGCCGATGAAGCCGATCGGCCTCACCAATGAGCACAACCCGACCGTCAAGGCGCATGCCGTGGTCCAGCTCCGCCAGGACAACGCGCTCGGTACGCTCTACAACATGGTCGGCTTCCAGACGAAGCTGAAGCATGGCGAGCAGACCCGCATCTTTCGCATGATACCGGGTCTGGAAAACGCCGAGTTCGCCCGCCTCGGCGGCCTCCACCGCAACACCTACATCAACTCGCCGGTCCTGCTCGACGGCTCGCTGCAGCTGAAGGGCCGGCCCGGCCTGCGCTTCGCCGGCCAGATCACCGGCTGCGAAGGTTATGTCGAGAGCGCCGCGATCGGCCTGCTCGCCGGCCGCTTCGCTGCGGCCGAACGGCTGGGCAACGCAGCGTCCCTGCCGCCGGCGACCACCGCCTTCGGCGCGCTGCTCAACCACATCACCGGCGGCCACATCGTTTCCGACGACGAGCCCGGCAAGCGTTCCTTCCAGCCGATGAACGTCAATTTCGGTCTGTTCCCGCCGCTTGACCCCGGCACGAAGCTGAAGCCGGAAGGTTTTGACGGCCGCTTCCGCGGCAAGGACAAGGCCGTGGCGAAGAAGAAGGCAACGACGGCGCGCGCGCTGGCCGACTGCCGCGAATGGCTCGGCATTGCCGACAGCGCGCAGGCGGCGGAATAATCGGCACGGGCGAAACGCCTGCGGGAGCAAAGATGTCGGAACTGTCCAGCACGTTCTTCCGGCTCGACCGCAACGGTCCGGTCGCCATCCTGTCGCTGAACCGCCCGGACAAGGCCAACGGCATGACGCCCGACTTCTGGGCGGATCTGCCTCGCCTGATGGACGCGCTCGCCCGCGACGAGACCGTGCGCGTGGCAATCATCCGCGGCGAAGGCCGGCATTTCACGGGCGGCATGGACCTCGCCACCTTCGCCGACGTGGCGGCGCTGTTCAACAACGAGCCCGGCCGGGCGGCCTACGCCTTGCGCGACATGATCCTGCGCCTGCAGGATGCCTTCAACGCCATCGAGCGCGCCCGCTTCCCCGTCATCGCCGCCATCCATGGCGCCTGCATCGGCGCCGGCATCGACATGATCACCGCCTGCGACCTGCGGCTGGCAGCGCAGGACGCCTCCTTCTCGATCGAGGAGATCCATATCGGCATGGCGGCGGATGTCGGCACGCTGCAGCGCCTGCCGAAGCTCATCGCGCCGGCCGTTGCCGCCGAGCTTGCCTATACCGGACGGCGTTTTTCCGCCGAAGAAGCGCGCGCCATCGGCCTCGTCTCGCAGGTTCTGGCGGATCGCGAGGTGCTCGACGCGGCCGCGCTGCAGCTGGCGCAGGACATCGCAGCCCGCTCGCCGCTGGCCATCGCCGGCATCAAGCGCAACCTCGCCTACGCCCGCGACCACTCTGTCGCGGACGGCCTCGACTATGTCGCGACGTGGAACGCCGGCATGCTGCGCGGCGGCGAGCTGACCAGCGCGGTTCAGGCGAAACTGGCGAAGACGCAGGCCGTCTTCGCGGACCTGCTTAAGCGCTGAGCGTCACGCCGCCGGCTCGATGCTGGCCTTCGGCAGCCCCGGCTTGCCGGCTTCCGCCGGGTTGCGCCTCACATAGGCTGCCTTCAGGCTCTCGCTCGTCTCGCGGCTGCCGTCATGGCTCCAGCCCGGCGGCTTGAGCAGATAGCCGATCCGCTGGCGCAGTGTCAGGCCGGGCTGCGCGACATCCCTGGCGATGCCTGCATACTCGTGGAAGGCAACCTTCAGCGGATTGAACGTGCCGATGTTCTTCACGATGCCGTAGCGCGGCCGGTCCTCCTCGCGCTCTTCCACGAAGGTGCCGAACATGCGGTCCCAGATGATCAGCGTCCCGGCATAGTTGGCATCAAGGTAGCGCGGATTGGTCGCGTGGTGGACGCGATGGTGCGACGGCGTGTTGAAGATGAACTCGAACCAGCGCGGCAGCTTTCCGATCGTCTCGGTGTGGATCCAGAACTGCCAGACGAGGTTGAAGCCGAAAACGAATGCGATCACCGCCGGGTGAAAGCCGAGCAGCACCAGCGGCGCCTGCAGCACGAACATGCCTGTGAACAGCCCCGTCCAGCTCTGCCGCAACGCAGTCGAGAGATTGTAGTGCTGGCTGGAGTGGTGGTTGACATGCTCCGCCCACACCCAGCGCACCCGATGCGCGACGCGGTGGTAGAGGTAGTAGCGCAGATCGTCGAGCAGGAAGGCCACGACGAACACCCAGATCGACAGGCCGAGATCGAGGAAGCGGTACTGCCAGAGCCAGAGAAGCGCCGTGTAGGAGACGATGCCGAGCAGGATGCCGGCGACGACATTGCCCGTGCCCATCATCAGGCTGGTCAGTGTGTCGCGCGTCTCGAAGCTGCCTTTGGCGCGGCCGGTGCGCACGACCCACACCTCGATCAGCATCGCCAGCACGAAGAACGGGATGGCGAATTCCGTGACTTTGGGAAACTCGTATTCCGGCATCGTCATGCACTCCCTTTGGCCGCCGGATCGAGCGCCGCGGCGACCCAGCGCGCCGAGGTCTTCTCGGCGAAGGTGAAATTGCCGCCCGTCCAGGTGAAATCACGAAAGCGCAGCCACACCGTCGCTGGCTCCTTCAGCGCCGCGCCCCCGACATCGGCGCGGCTGAAGCGGCGCGTGAGGTAACCGTCGCCATGCACATGCACGACGCCCATCCCGCCACCGGGCAGCGCCAGGAAGGCCGACTGGCCGTCCTTCGTCACCGCCACGTCGGCGGTCAGGACGTCGGGATAGTCGAGCCGGAAGATGCGGCGCGCGTCGTCGTCGCCGGCGATCTCGGCTTTGCGGCTGCCGCCCGTGAAATGCACTGCCAGCACGGTTGCAGCGATGCCGACGATCACGATCGCCGCCAGGATCGGCAAGCTCACGTTGATCCCTCCCGAAGTGTTTCGTCCCCTTTTTCGGCGACGCTAGAGCAATTCCAGCAAAAGCGTGAGCGGTTTTGCGTGCCGAACTGCGGCGCGTTCAAAGGCCGCCGCCGCCGCGCGTCAACGTCCGCGCCAGCCGCGCATCGCCCGACGCAGGGTCAGCCACTGCCGGCGCACCGCGCCGATCTCCACCGCCTGTGTCAGCGCGCGGCCCGGCGCCTTCCCGGCGCGGGAAATGATCGCGCCTGTCGCTGCGAGCGGGAGGAACGCCGGCCGCAGGCTCTCCGGCAGCGTGGTCGCATGTCGCTCGAACGCGGTTAGATGCTGCCGCGCCAGCGCCGCGAACGCCTCCACCGCCCGCGCTCCAGCCTCCCCGGCCTTGCCCTCGACCAGAGTTTCCGGCGTCGTGCCCGCTGCCGTCAGAAGGTCGCGCGGCAGATAGCATTGACCGCGCGCCAGATGCTTCGGCAGCCGCTGGATCAATCCCGCCATCACCTGCGCGCAGCCGGCGTGACCGGCAGCCTCCGCTGCGCCGCGCGCGGCTTCCGCATCGAGCAACATGGCGGCAAGCTGTATGATCGCCGAACCGGTCTCGCCGCAATAGCCTTCGAGATCGGTCTTTGACGGCATCGGGTCGTCGTAGAGGTCGAAGGTTCGCGCTTCGAGGAGATTGTCGAAGCTCGCGACCGGCAGTCCGTAAGTCCTGACCGTCTCGATCAGCGCATCGGCGACCGGGTGTCCGGTCGGGGCCCCCGCGGCGAGAGCGTCGCGCCACCATTGCAGCCTGATCTCGCCGGGCATCGGCTCGCGCACGCGATCGCGAATGGCGGCCACCTCGGCGTCGAAAGCGTAGAGCGCCGCCAGCGCCTCGCGCTTTTCCGCCGGCGCGTAGAGCACGGAAAGGTAGCGCTCGGGATCGGCGGCGCGCACGGCCTCGAGCAGCCGGGCCATCTCAGTCGACGGCGATGAGGGCCGCGGCGACGGCGCGCTCTTCCGCCAGCAGGACGTTGAGCGTCCTGACCGCGGCGCCAGTCGCCATCGGGTCTGCCGCGATGCCCGCCTCGCGCAGCTGCGCCCTCAGCTCCGGCGGCAGGCGCTTCAGCTCCCTGCCCGTCCCCACGAGAAGGATTTCGATCTGGCCAGCCTCGGCCAGCACCGCGCTGAAATCGTCGAGGGCGAGTTTCGCCGTATCGGCCGGTTGCCAGCCATGGATGCCGGAGGGCAGGAACAGGATCGAGCCCCGGTGCGACATGTCGGCAAAACGGAAGCCGCCATTGCCATACGCGTCTATCGGCGCGCGGCCCGGGAAATGGGCCGCGCGGATCTCGATGCCGCGACCGGCCATTTAGCTGGCCGATATCTGCGCCGCATTGTCGGCCTCGTTCATCTCCTTCTGCGTGGTCGGCCGCAGATGGAAGAAGATGAGCACCGGCGCTGCGATGAAGATCGACGAGAACGTTCCGATCACCACGCCGAAGAGCATCGACGTCACGAAGGACTGGATGACTTCGCCGCCCAGCAGATACAGCGCCAGCAGTGCGAGGAACGTCGTCACCGCCGTCATCACCGTGCGTGCAAGCATCTCGTTGTCCGAGAGATCGAGCAATTGCCCCAGTGGCATCTTCTTGTATTTGCGTAAGTTTTCACGCACGCGGTCGTAAATGACAACCGTGTCGTTAAGCGAATAACCCACAATCGTCAGGATCGCCGCCACCGTCGACAGGTCGAATTGTAGCTGCGTTAGCGACAGGAATCCGAGCGTCAATATCACGTCGTTGACGGTCGCCGCGACGGACCCTAGCGAGAATTGCCATTCGAACCGTATCCAGATGTAGATCAGGATGCCGACCATGGCCGCCAGCGTTCCCAGCACGGCGGTCCACGCAAGTTCGCCGGAGACGGCAGGCCCCACCAGTTCCGTTCGGCGGATATCATAGTCGGTGGAGAGCGCAGCCTGCGCCTTTTGCACGACGACGTTGCCTGCTCCTTCGCCCGCGTCTTCTTCGAGGCCGATGCGGATCAGCGCGTCGCTGCCGTCGCCGAAGCCCTGCACCTGCACTTCGCCGACCCCCGCAGCCGAAAGGCGGGAGCGTATGTCGCCGACATCGGCCATCCCGGATTTCGCCCGGACCTCGATGATCGTCCCGCCGGTAAAGTCGATGCCGAGGTTGAGCCCCTGCGTGAACAGCAGCCCGACAGAGGCGATGCAGAGCAGGATCGACGCGAAGAACACCTGGAGGCGGACGCGCATGAACCGGATACGCGTGACTTCGGGGACCAGCCGGATGTAACCGCGCGGAATTTCCTTGGGCTTCGTGCGTCGCAGCCAGACGGCTGTCAGCCAGCGCGTCAGCGTGTAGGCGGTGAACAGCGTCGTGATGATGCCGATGGCGAGCGTGATGGCGAAACCACGGACCGGTCCGGAGCCGAGGAAGAACAGCACGCCTGCCGCGATGAGCGTCGTCAGGTTGGAGTCGACGATCGTCGCCAGCGCGCGCGTGAACCCGGCTTCCATGGCCTGCACCACCGAGCGTCCTGATCGTCGTTCCTCGCGGATGCGTTCGTAGATCAGCACGTTGGAATCGACGGCCATGCCGATGGTCAGCACGATGCCGGCGATGCCTGGCAATGTGAGCGTCGCCCCCAGCAGGGTGAGCACGGTCACGATCATCGCGATGTTGGCGACCAGCGCGATGTTGGCGATCCAGCCGAGCTTGCCATAGGCAATCGCCATGAAGGCGACGACGAGCACGCCCGCGACGATGGTCGAGATCTTGCCGGCGTCGATTGAATCCTGGCCGAGGCTCGGCCCGACCGTACGCTCTTCCACCACCGCCAGCGTTGCGGGCAGTGCGCCGGCGCGCAGCAGCACGGCAAGATCGTTGGCGCTCTGGACGGTGAAGTTGCCGGAGATCTGGCCGGAGCCGCCGAGGATCGGCTCGTTGATGCGCGGCGCCGAGATCACCTTGTCGTCGAGGATGATCGCGAACAGCTTCCCGACATTCTGCTGCGTCGCCTGGCCGAAGCGCGAAGCGCCCTTCGAATCGAAGCGGAAGGAAACGACGGGCTCGCCTGTGCGCTGATCGAAGCTCGCCTGCGCGTCGGTGAGATTCTCGCCCGAAACGATGACGCGGTTCTCAATGAGATACGGGACCGGCGGAGTGTCGTTCGAGTAGAGCACGCTGGAGCCTGCCGGCGGCCGGCCCTGAATTGCCTCCTCCACCGGCATGGTCGAATCGACCATCTGGAAGGTCAGCTTTGCCGTCTGCCCGAGAATCTCCTTCAGGCGCGTCGGGTCTTCGAGACCCGGCACCTGCACGAGGATGCGGTCGACGCCCTGGCGCTGCACGATCGGCTCGGTGGTGCCGAGTTCGTTGATGCGGCGTCCCACGACCTCGACCGACTGCGTCGCGGCGGACGCGACGCGGTAGTCGATGCCGGCATCGCTGAGCGTGAAGCGCAGCACGCCGGGCTCCGGTTCGTCGCGTTCGAATTCGGTCGCGGTGCCTCCGCCGAACAGGCTGTCGCTGATAGGCGAGGTCAGGTTTTCAAGCGCCTTCTTGGCGGCGTCGAGGTCGTTCGCCTCGGTCACCCGCACCTGCACGGTGCGGCCGGTGCTCGACAGCCCCGTGTAGCCGATCTTGGCGTCACGCAGCAGCGTGCGCACATCGTCGCGGGTGGTCTCGATGCGGTCCTTGATGATGTCGTTTCGATCGACCTGCAGCAGGATGTGCGAACCACCCTGCAGGTCGAGGCCGAGCGTCATCTGACGCTTTGGAAACCACGAGGGGAGTTGGTCCAGCGTCGATTGCGGAATGAGATTGGGAGCCGCGAAGACGAAGGCCAGGATGACGACCGCCCAGATGGAGAACGTCTTCCAGCGCGAGAAATACAGCATTTCGTTACGTCCGTTCGCCTTCGGGCTCGGCCTCGAATGAGGTTATTTCTTGGCGTTCTGGTTGGCGACCGGTTCGCCCTTCACGCGCACATCCGAGATCGTGCCGCGCAGCGCCGTCACCTTCAGCCCATTGCCGAGATCGACTTCGATCTCGTCGCTGCCTTCCGTCACCTTGCTGATCTTGCCGATCAGGCCGCCGCCGGTCACCACAGTGTCGCCGCGCCGCACCGCCGCCAGCATCTCCTGCCGCTACTTCATCTGCGCGCGCTGCGGGCGG
>JBFXFO010000135.1:0-11154 GCA_050178915.1 Rhizobiaceae bacterium
CCATTGTGGATGGTCTGCTCCATCGGGCCGAAGCCTTCCTGCTTCGCGCCATTATCGTCCTGCGTGAGCGCGAATCCGGCCTGTCTCCCGGCCTCGATGAAGGCGGCGTAGAGCGGATTCTTGCGCGGGCCCCGCTGTACGTGCAGCGGGCCGGACGAGCCCCGCCAGCCTTCTTCGTCGCCCCCGTCTTCCTTGCTGATATGCGAATGCTCCATGCGCTTGAAGTAGGGGAGCACGTCGGCGAACGACCAGCCGGTCGCGCCCTGTTCCGACCAGTGGTCGAAGTCGCGCGCATGGCCGCGCACATAGACCATGCCGTTGATCGAGGACGATCCGCCAATCACCTTGCCGCGCGGCGTTGCAAGCACGCGTCCGCCCAGATGCGGTTCGGGTTCAGACGCAAAGCCCCAGTCGTAGCGGCTCATGTTCATCGGGAACGACAGCGCCGCCGGCATCTGGATCAGCGGCCCGAAATCGGTGCCGCCATACTCGATCACGATGACCGTGTTCTTGCCGTCCTCCGACAGCCGGCTTGCCAGCGCCGAGCCGGCCGAGCCCGAACCGACGATGACGAAATCGGCTTCAGGCTGCATCGATATGCTTCTGGAAATCGGCGAGAGCGACATTGCCGCCGGTGGCGATGAGCAGCACGGTCTTGCCGGCGGCATCGACCTTGCCGGACAGCAGCGCGGCAAGCGATGCCGCGCCGGAGGGTTCGAGCACGACCTTCAGCCGCTCCGCCGCCAGCCGCATTGCGCGCCGCACGGCAGCGTCATCGACGCTGACGCCAGCCGCCTTCGCGGTGGTCACCGCCGCAAACGGGGCGACGCCCGGCCGGCGTGCCATAAGCCCGTCGCAGATCGACGAGCCGCCCATCGGCATCGTCTCGATCGCGCCATGCGCGAGCGAACTGCCCATGCCGTTGAAGCCCTCCGGCTCGACGGCGATCGTCTGTGTCGTCGGCGACAGGTAGTGGAAGGCAAGCGATACCCCGCCGATCAATCCGCCGCCGCCCACGGGCACCAGCACGAGATCGGCATACGCGTTCCTGGTGGCCAGCTGGTCGAGCGCTTCCAGCCCGACGCCCGCCTGGCCGGCGATGATCTCGGGGTCGTCGAACGGGTGCAGCAGCGCCAGCCCTTCCTCAACCGAAATTTGCCGCGCCCGCTCGGACGCCACTTCCTCGCGCGCCTTGGTGCCATGCTCGGTGAGCACGACGCGCGCGCCATAGCCGGCCGTCGCCTCGGTCTTCGCCTTCGGCGCGTCGATGGGCATGACGATGGTGACGGGAATGCCAAGCGCCTGGCCGGCCGCTGCCAGCCCTTGCGCGAAATTGCCGGACGAATAGGCGACGACACCCTTCTTCGCCTCGGCAGGCGAAAGCTGCTTCAGCCGCCAGTAGGCGCCGCGGATCTTGAACGAGCCGGCCCACTGCAGCGCTTCCGGCTTCACGAAGAGCCGCGCGGCGCCGACCTCCCGCGCGATCGCCGCGGACTCCAGCAGCGGCGTCACGGTCGTGGCGCGCGATGCCTCGGCATAAGCCTTGCGAAGATGATCGAGTGACGGGATCATTTCGGCCTCATGCCCTCAAAGGAAACCATGGCGTGTTCGGCATAGGCCGGGCGCTGCACGAGGCGCTGGTAGTAGGCCTCCAGATTTGCCGCCGGCACCTTGTCGAAATCGAGCGTGAAATAGCGGTAGAGCAGCGTCCCGAAGATGCAGTCGGCAAACGAGATCGCATCGCCGCCGAGATAGTCGCCGCCTTCGCCGAGCCGCCTGTCGATCATCACGACCAGCTTTTTCAGGTTGGCCACCGACGTCGTGACCAGCTGCTCGTCGCGCTCTTGCGGCCGCTTTGCGACAAGCTGCCAGAAGATGCCGGGCAGCAGCGTCGGCTGGAACGAGGTCTTGGACCACTCGGCCCATTTGTCGAGCGCGGCGCGCTTCACCGGGTCGCGCGGCCAGAACCCGTCGTCGCCGTACGCGGCGCCGAGATAACGCACGATCGCGGCGCTCTCCCACAGATCGACGCCCTTGTCGCGCAGCGTCGGCACCAGGCCGTTCGGGTTCATCGCCAGATAGTCGGGCTTGTCGTTGCCGCCGAACGCTCCTCCGACGTCATGGCGCTCGACCGGGAGGCCAAGCTCGGCCAGCGCCCACATGACGATCTGCACATTGCCGGAAGTCTTGCGTCCCCAGACAGTGATCATCTCATTCACCCCGCGGGTAGCGCTTCGATGCCTCGAGCGTGTCGAGGTTCATGTGGTTGCGCATGTAGCGTTCCGACGCCTTCTGCAGCGGCTGGAAATCCCATGGATAGTAAGCGCCGTTGCGCAGCGCCGGGTACACCACCCAGCGCCGCGCCTGGCTCTCGCGCACCGCCGCGTCGAAGGCGCCCATGTTCCAGCGCTCGCGCACCTGTCCCATCATCTCGCCCAGCGTCGTTGCGTAGGCCGGATCGCGCGCCAGATTGGTCAGTTCCCGCGGATCGGCTTCGACATCGAACAGCATCGGCGAATCCACCTCGCAGTGGACGATCTTGAACCGGCCCTGCCGGATCGACACCAGCGGCGCGACCGAACCCTCGGCAGCGTACTCCATCAGGACAGGCTGGGGCTCGTCCTCGCCCGCCGTCAGCGGCAGCAGCGAATGCCCGTCCGTCCACGGCGCGATGGCCGAGAGATCGATGCCGGCGAGGTCGCAGAGTGTCGGCAATATGTCGAGGTTGGAGACCGGCTGGTCGATCCTGCCCGCATCCACGCCCTTGCCGGCCAGCATCAGCGGCACGCGCACCGAGCCCTCGAAGAAACACATCTTGAACCACAGCCCGCGCTCGCCCAGCATGTCGCCATGGTCGGAGCAGAACAGCACGACCGTGTCGTCGAGCTGGCGGGTGGCCTCCAGCACTGCCAGCAGTTCGCCGACCTTGTCGTCCAGATAGGAGATGTTGGCGAAGTAGCCGCGCCGCGCGCGCCGCACCTGCTCGGGCGTGATTTCGAAGCTCGCATAGTCGCTGGCGACGTAGAGGCGCTGCGAATGCGCGTCCTGCTTCTCGTAGGGGATGAAGCTGACCTCCGGCGCCAGCGCCGGACAGTCCTCGTACAGATCCCAGTACTTCCGCCGCGCCACATAGGGGTCGTGCGGATGCGTGAACGACACCGTCAGGCACCATGGGCGGCGGCTGTCTTCGTCCTGCTCGCGCGCCAGCTGGTAGAGCTTCTGTGTCGCGAGAAACGCGACCTCGTCGTCATACTCCAGCTGGTTCGACGTCTCCGCCACGCCGGCGCCCGCCACCGAACCGAGATTGTGATACCACCAGTCGATGCGCTCGCCCGGCCTGCGGTAATCCGGCGTCCAGCCGAAATCCGCCGGATAGATGTCGGTCGTCAGCCGCTCCTCGAAACCGTGCATCTGGTCCGGCCCGACAAAATGCATCTTGCCCGACAGGCAGGTGTAGTAGCCCGCCGCGCGCAGGTGGTGCGCATAGGTCGGGATGTCGGACGCGAATTCGGCGGCATTGTCGTAGACGCGCGTGCGCGACGGCAGCTGCCCGCTCATGAAGGCGCTACGCCCCGGCGCGCAGAGCGGCGAGGCGGTGTAGTTGTTGGCGAAGCGCGCCGAGCGTTTCCCCAGCGCCTTCAGATGCGGCGCATGCAGGAAGTCGGCCGGGCCGTCCGGGAAGAACGTGCCGTTCAGCTGGTCGACCATCACGATCAGGATGTTGGGCTGGCTGCTCATGCCGCGTCCTGCAGTCTCATGCCGACGTAATCCTCGATCACCCGGATCGCCGACGCCGCGTCCGGCGCGCTGTCCTTCAGCGCGCGGCGGATGTAGAGCCCGTCGATCAGCGCCGCGATGGTTTCGGCGGTCCGCTCGGCCTCGTTGCGCGCAAGCAGGCCGGTCAGTCCGCTCATCAGGTCGGAGTGCAGTCGCCGTGCATAGACCCGCAGCAGCCGGCGCAGCTCCGGCGCGCGCTGTGCCTCGACATAGAAGGCGAGCCACGCCGCCACCGTGTCCGGCTGGAACTGCTTGGCCGAGAAGTTGACGCGGATCACCGCCGAGACGCGTTCGCGCGCGCCTTTCGCGGCGGCAAGCGCCTGCCGGGCGTCGCGTCCGAGTTCGGCCAGCAGGTGCCGCATCGTCGCCTGCAGCAGGTCGTGCTTGGCGCCGAAATAGTGATGCGCCAGCGCCGACGAGACGCCGGCGCGCTCGGCGATCTCCGACATGGTGACGTCGAGCGAGCCGCGATCGCCGATGGCCGCGATGGCTGCGTCGATGATGGCGCGCCGGCGAAGCGGCTGCATTCCAAGCTTGGGCATGCCGTCACGCTATTTTTTATTGACGCGTCAATCAATGAAAATCGGGTGTGCCTCAATCGATTCAGTCGCCGCGGCCACTGGCGTAACGTTCAGTTCTGAACGATATCAGGATGGGTGCGCCTCCCGCGCTCGCCGAGGAGATCCTGGACATGACCGCATGCATCGTTGGCTGGGCGCATTCGCGCTTCGGCAAGCTCGAAGGCGAGACGCTGGAGTCACTCATCGTCGGCGTCGCCAATGAGGCGCTCGCGCATGCCGGCATCGGACCGGAGGATGTCGACGAGATCGTGCTCGGCCACTTCAACGCCGGCTTTTCGGCGCAGGAATTCACCGCCAGCCTTGTGCTGCAGGCTGACGATCGCCTGCGCTTCAAGCCGGCGACGCGCATCGAGAACGCCTGCGCGACCGGCTCGGCCGCCGTCCGCCAGGGCAAGCGCGCCATCGACTCGGGCGCCGCGCGCATCGTGCTCGTGGTCGGCGCCGAGCAGATGACCACCACCCCCGGCCCGGAGATTGGCAAGAACCTGCTGCGCGCCTCCTACCTTCCCGAAGATGCGGGCACGCCAGCCGGTTTCGCCGGTGTCTTCGGCAAGGTCACGCAGAGCTATTTCCAGCGCTACGGCGACCAGTCCGACGCGCTCGCCACCATCGCTGCGAAGAACCACAAGAACGGCGTCGACAACCCCTATGCGCAGATGCGCAAGGATTTCGGCTTCGATTTCTGCCGCACCGAAAGCGAGAAGAACCCCTTCGTCGCCGGTCCGCTGAAGCGCACCGACTGCTCGCTCGTCTCCGACGGCGCCGCCGCACTGGTGCTCGCCGATTTCGACACCGCGCTGAAGATGCCGCGCGCCGTCGCCTTCCGCGCCAACGAGCATGTGCAGGACTTCCTGCCCATGTCGAAGCGCGACGTTCTCGCCTTTGAGGGCCCGGCGCTTGCCTGGCAGCGCGCGCTGAAGTCGGCCGGCGTCAGCCTCGACGATCTCTCCTTTGTCGAGACGCATGACTGCTTCACCATCGCCGAACTGATCGAATACGAGGCGATGGGTCTGGCCAAGCCCGGCGAGGGCGCGAAGATCGCGCTCGAAGGCTACACGCAGAAGGACGGCAAACTGCCGGTCAACCCGTCGGGCGGCCTGAAGGCAAAGGGCCATCCCATCGGCGCCACCGGCGTCTCGATGCACGTGCTGACCTCGATGCAGCTCACCGGCGAGGCGGGCGGTATCCAGGTGAAGGATGCCAAGCTGGGCGGCATCTTCAACATGGGCGGCCTCGCCGTCGCCAACTACGTCTCGATCCTCGACCGCGTCCGCTGATCGCGGCTCCGGTCCCTCCCCTGCGCAGCGGGGGAGCGGACCGCGCACGTCGGGCCTGTCCCGCCGAAGCGCTTTGGAAGGGGCGGCATCGCTCCGACCCGGTCAACTTGATTTTGCCCCACCTTCCGCGCAACCCTCCCGGAAATTCCTCGGGGGAAGTCTCCATGCGCCTGAAAGCCTTTGCCGTCGCCATCGCCTGCCACGCCACGCTCGCAGGCACCGCCGTCGCCACCGAGATCGAGCCCCCCTTCAATGCGCCGGAAACGATCGGCATGGCCTTCTGCGAACTGGCCAAGGTGGAAGTCGGCAAGGGTCTGCTCTACCTGTTCACGCCGCCCTTCGCGCAGCTGGTCGACGACGCGCTCACCCACAGCGACAAGATCGGCGCGGCCAACCCCGACGAGAAGCCGCCGCTCGGCGATGGCATTCCGTTCGCGTCCTTCCCGGACGTTTCGCCCGTCTGCGAGGTCGGCCCGGTGACCGACGTGGGCAACACGCGGCAGGTCGAGATCGCGCACAAGTTTCCCGACACGCCCGACGCCAACTGGACAGACAGGCTCGTGCTGGCCGACTGGCAGGGCCGTCTGCTGATCGACGACATCCTGTACGGCTCCGATGACTACAAGATGGGCCTGCGTCAGCTTGCCGAAGAGGTGCTGAAGCAATAGACCGGCGGCCGAAATCGGGCCTCTCTCATGTCCAATCCGCTTCTGGTCGAGGTGCTGCGCGGCGGCTCCGTTGAAAGCGCGCACCGTGGCGCGGCCGTTGCCGTCGATGGCGACGGCGCGGTCGTCTGGTCGGTCGGCGACATCGAGCAGCCGGTTTTCCCGCGTTCGGCGGTAAAGGCGATACAGGCCCTGCCGCTGGTCGAGAGCGGTGCGGCAGCCAGTTACGGCTTCGGCGACAGGGAACTGGCGCTTGCCTGCTCTTCGCATTCCGGTGAGCCGGAGCATGTAGGCCTGGCGCGCTCGATGCTGACGCGCGCTGGCATCGGCGACGAAGCCCTCGAATGCGGTTCGCACTGGCCGCTCAACCAGGACGCCACGGTCGCGCTGGCGCGCAGCGGCGGCGTGCCTGGGCAATTGCACAACAATTGTTCGGGCAAGCACGCCGGCTTTCTCTGCACCTGCGTTGGCAGCGGCATTCCGACGAGCGGCTATGTCGGGCTGCACCATCCCCTGCAGGCGCTGATCCGCGACACCATGCAGGAGGTCACCGGCGCGGTGCACGACCCGGCGACCGCCGGCATCGACGGCTGTTCGATCCCGACCTACGCCGTGCCGCTCAGGAGTCTCGCACTGGGCTTCGCCCGGATGGTGACCGGCACCGGTTTCGGCCGGGAGCGGACGAAAGCGGCCCGCCGTCTCTTCGCAGCCTGCATGGCCGAGCCCTTCTATGTCGCCGGCACCGGCCGCGCCTGCACGAAGCTGATGCAGGCCGCGCCGGGCCGCATCTTCGTCAAGACCGGCGCCGAAGGCGTGTTCTGCGCCGCCATCCCCGAGCAGGGTGTCGGCATCGCCGTCAAATGCGAGGACGGCACCGGCCGCGCTGCCGAAGTGGTGGTGGCCGAAGTGCTGGCGCATCTGCTGCGCGCCGACCGCGACCTTTCAGCCGCGCTGCGCGAACTGGCCCGGCCCGAATTGAAGAACTGGAACGGGCTCAAGGTCGGGGCGCTGCGGCCAACGACGTTCGTCAGCTGACGCGGTTGCGTTCCACCGTCAGCCGCGGCAGCGAGCCAGTCCCTTCGGCCGCCATGTCGCCGGTGACAGCCTTCGCCCATTCATAGCCGACGATCGCGCCGCCCTTGGCGCCTTCGACCACATTGTCCGAGATGACGGCGCTGCCGACACCTTCGACGACTGAAACCGCGATGCCGACATTCGCCTGCCGGATGACGTTGCCGGTCGCCACGACGTTCCGCAGATACGGCCCCCAGCCGAGATGCATGCCGTAGCGCGGCGCGTTCTCGACCACATTGCCGCTGACCGTGCATTCGGCTTCCGCCGTGATGCCGACGCCGAAACCCGGCGCGTCGGCGGGGTAGGGGCCTTCCGTCGACATGTTGCGCACGATGTTGCCTGAGCAGACGGCGATACGCCCGCCCTCGTTGAAATTGACCATTGAGATGCCGTTGGCCGCGCCATCGACGATGTTGCCGCTGATGATCGCGCCTTCGAAGGCGAACTCCGAATAGACAGCGGTTTCGCCGGAGCGCTGGCAGGTGTTGCCGGCGATCTGGATGTTGCTGGCGCTGTTGGCGCGGATCGCCGAGAAGGCGCAGTCGGCGACACTGTTGCCGGACACGATGACGTTGCCGGCACGGAAGATGTTGATGCCGTTGCCGAACTGGCCGGTGCCGCCATTGCGGGCGAGAATGCGCTCGACGCGGTTGCCGGTGACGATCGTCTGGTCGTCGCCCGGCTGCCAGCGATGCACCAGGATGCCGCCATTGCCGCAGTCGGTCACCGTGTTGCCGCTGATCGTCAGGCGTGCTGCCTCCACCGAGTAGATGCCTGCCTCTGCAGCGCCGCTTACGGTTGTCCGGTCGATGCGCCCGCCGACGCGTTCGAGCGCGAGGCCGTACTTGCCGCTGCCCAGCACCTGGCAGCGGTCCATGGCGAGGTCGCGAACATTGCGCAGGTCGAGCAGCCCCTGTGCGCGCTCGTCGATCCAGCGGTTGGCGCCGTCGAACACGATGTTGGACAGTTCGATGAGGTCGGCATTCTCGGCGATGAACAGGTGCCCGTCGCCGCCATAGACGATGCGCGTGGCGCCGGCCACGCCGGTGAGGCGCAGCCGTGCCGGCAGGGTCAGGTTCGACACGCGGTAGGTGCCCGGCGGCAGGAAGACCGGCATGTCGGTCTCGCCGGCGCGGTCCAGCATGCGCTGGAAGGTCTTGCTCTGGTCGTCCAGCCCGCCCGGCAGGACGCCGAAATCGGTGGAATCGATCGTGCCGCGCATCGACGCTGTCTCGATCAGGGACAGGTCGCTGGCCGGGGCGGCGAGCGCAGGTGTCGCGATTGCGCCGGCCGCGCCGGCCAGGAAGCCGCGTCTGTTCAGCATCGGGACAGCTCCTCGGTTCTTTGCTCGCGCGTTGCAGGATTCGTGCCGTTGGGTTGAGAAGCCCGCCTTTGGGTCTTACCTTCGACGCATGAGCAGGGCGTTTACGCGTGAGGAAGACAACGACATGCCGCTGGCCGGGATCGGCGAGCGGCCTGTCAGCGCGCACCGCAATCTGGTGACGCCGGAGGGGTTGGCGGCGATCGAGGCCGAGATCGCCGCGTTGCGCGAGCAATTCGTGACGGCGGAGCGTGCCGGGGAGAAGGAGCGCATGGCCGTCGCCTCGCGCGACCTGCGTTACTGGGTGGCGCGGCGCGAGACGGCCGAACTCTCCGTGCCGGATGCGGCGAGCGATGTCGTGCGCTTCGGCATGAGCGTGGCGCTGCTCGACGAGGACGGCAAGCGCCGCCGCTGGAAGATCGTCGGCGAGGATGAGGCCGACGCGAGCGCCGGCAAGATATCGCATGTCTCGCCGATGGCCGTGGCGCTGTTCGGTAAGGGCGTAGGCGACGCGGTCAGCGTCAACGGCCGCGAGTTCGAGATCGAGAAGATTTCCGTGTAGCTACAGCCAGCCCTTGCTGCGGAAATAGAGCAGCGGGAGGACTGCAAACAGGATCATCAGGCCGATGGCGAACGGATAGCCGAACACCCATGCCAGTTCCGGCATATGCTTGAAGTTCATGCCATAGACCGACGCCACCAGCGTCGGCGGCATGAAAACCACCGCCGCCACCGAGAATATCTTGATGATCGCGTTCTGCTCGACCGAGACGAGGCCGACCACCGTGTCGAGCAGGAAGACGGAGCGCTCCGACAGATAGGCCACGTGATCGTTGAGCGATTCCACGTCGCGCTCGAGCGACTTCAGCCATGTCGTGTGCGAGGCGTCGTCGGCGACGACCATGGGTGACGCTTCCAGATAGGCGAGCAGCCGTCCGAAGCCGCTCAGGCTCTCGCGGATCTTGGAGAGGAAGTCGCCTTCCTTGCCGATCAGCTTCAGACCGGCGCGGAAATCCTTGGTCGACATCGGCTTCCTGTTGGCCGAGCCGGTGATCAGGCGGCTGGATTCCGCGTCGAGCCGCTGCGAAACGTTTTCAAGATGCTCGGCGACGCGGTCGGTGATCGACTCGATCAGGCCGAACAGGATGGTGAACGGATCACATGCCCCGAACACGAGGTCGTTGCCCGGCTTTCCCGCTCGCGTCGGATAGAGCGTGAAGGGCTGCGGCTTGCTGTAGCGCACCGTGATCATGTGCTTGCGGGTCACCACGAAGGTGACCGGCGCAATGCCGGCCGTGTCCTTGCCGGCGGCGTAGAGCACCGGTGCGGTCAGGTAGAGCGCGCCGGATTCCGAATAGAGCCGGCTGGAATCCTCGATGTCGCGCATCTCGTCACGCGTCGGAATGGCGACGCCTGCGAGCGACTCGACGTAGCGGTCCTCCTCCTGCGTCGGCTCGAACATGTCGAGCCAGATCGTGTTGGCAGGCATCGGCGCGCCGATCGAAAGCGTCGTCGAGGCGAGCACGTGGTCGCTGACGCTGTAGGCCTGGATCATGCGCTTCTCCGCTTCCCCAAAGGCAGCGCGCTAGCACGGAAACGGGACGAAGTCATTTCAGCGCGACCGTGTGGTCGCGCAGGAACGCTGTCGCGCCCGCCTCGTCGATCTCGCCGGCTGCGACCATCAGGACAAACTGGATGACGTCTTCCTGTTCGGCCTCGAGGCTGAGGCCGTTGAAGTAGAGGAACGTATCGGCTGCCGCCAATCCGGTGCGCTTGTTGCCATCCACGATAGGGTGGTTCTTGACGATCCCGAACAGGTAGGCGGCGGCCAGTTCGCACAGGTCCGGCTCTCCGTACGCCTGCTTTTGCAAGGGACGGGCAAGCGCCGAGGCCAGCATGCCCTCGTCACGCAATCCGGCCGCCCCTCCGTGCAGGCGGAGCTGTTCGATGTGCAGCGCCTCCACGAAATCGCGGGTGTGGAAGTCGATCATTTCGCCAGCGCGCGGTAGGCGACCTCGTACTTTTTCATGCGCTCGCGAGCGATCTTCATCTTGCGCTCGAACTCTTCCGGATCGTCAGTCCGGCGCAGGCGCAGATCCCCGTCTTCCTCGAGAAGAACGAGCGTATCGCCGGCTTTGAGATTGTGCCGGTCGAGCACTTCCTTCGGCAGGATCACGCCTTCCGAATTGCCGATCTTGCGCACCGTCACGTTCATGGCTCGACCCTGTGAGTTATAACATGGATTATAACGCACTTTCGGCCATGTTACAACGTATGTTGCAACTAGCGGGCGAGGAGCCTGTCGACCAGACGCTCGGCGGCTTCCGGGATCACCGTGCCGGGCGGGAAGATTTCGACTGCGCCCGCCTCACGCACCGCATCGAAGTCATCGGGCGGAATGACGCCGCCGGCAACGATCAGCACCTCTTCGCGGCCAAGCTTTTTCAGGGCGTCGCGCA
>JBFXFO010000136.1:0-10887 GCA_050178915.1 Rhizobiaceae bacterium
GTTCTTGCGTGCGTGAAAGTGCCTGCGTGCCTCAAAGTTCTTGCGCGCAGGCAATTCTGTTCATATTTGAACAGAATTGCGGTGACACGGTAAGGAGCAGTCCTTGGCAACGAACCCGGCGAACCTTCTCGACGTGCCGAAGCCCGCTTGGGTCAGCGAAGACGTCGGCATGCTCTACGACATGGCGACGCGCTTCCTCACCGACGAGATCGTCCCGCACTACGACAGCTACGAGAAGAACGAGATCTTCGAGCGCAGCGCCTGGGAGAAGGCCGGCGCCGCAGGTCTTCTCTGCGCCTCCATGCCGGAAGAATATGGCGGCGCCGGCGGCACCTTCGCGCATGAGAGCGCCATCATCGAAGCGATCAGCCATGTCGGCGTCGACGGCTTCGGCATCGCGCTGCACAGCTCGATCGTCGCGCCCTACATCTATCACTATGGCTCCGAGGAGCAGCGGCGCAAATGGCTGCCGCGCCTTGCCACCGGCGAACTGATCGGCGCCATCGCCATGACCGAGCCCGGCGCGGGCTCCGACCTGCAAGGCGTCAAGACGCGCGCAGAGAAGGACGGCAACCACTACCGCCTGTCCGGCTCGAAGACGTTCATCACCAATGGCCAGCTCGCCAACCTGGTGATCGTGGTCGCCAAGACCGACCCGAGCAAGGGCGCCAAGGGCACCTCGCTGATCGTGGTCGAGACGGACGAGGTGGAAGGCTTCGAGCGCGGCCGCAACCTCGACAAGATCGGCCTGAAGTCGAACGACACGTCGGAGCTGTTCTTCAACGAGGTGCGGGTGCCGACATCGAACCTGCTCGGCACCGAGGAAGGCCAGGGCTTCGTGCAGCTGATGCAGCAGCTGCCGCAGGAGCGGCTGCAGATCGGCACGACGGCGATCGCGTCGATCGAGCGCGCGCTGGCGCTGACCATCGACTACGTGAAGGAACGCAAGGCCTTCGGCAAGGCGATCATCGATTTCCAGAACACCCAGTTCACGCTTGCCGAGCTGAAGACCGAGGCGACCGTTGCGCGCGTCTTCTACAATGACTGCGTCGCGCGCCATGTGAATGGCGGCCTCGACGCGACCACCGCGTCGATGGCGAAGTACTGGCTTTCCGATCTGCAGGGCAAGGTCGTCGACCAGTGCCTGCAGCTCTTCGGTGGCTACGGTTTCATGAACGAGTACCCCATCGCGCGCATGTATCGCGACGCGCGCGTGCAGCGCATCTATGGCGGCACGAACGAGATCATGAAGCTCCTGATCGCGCGGAGCCTGTGACGATGGATGCGCCCGCTGGCCTGTCCGTCCTGAACGACCACGCGCCGGCGACGGCGCGCTGGCTGGGCATGCAGGTCACCGAATGGGACCCGCAGACAATGACGCTGCGCGCCAGCTTCGACCCGCCGGCCGACGTGATCAATTTCGGCGGTGTCATCCAGGGTGGCTTCCTCTCTGCGATGATGGATGACGTGATGGGGCTGAACTGCTTCATCAGCATGGGCATGAAGAACCAGCAGGCGACGATCGACCTACACACGCATTTCTTCGGCGCCGTGCAGCATGGCCGCGTCGAGGTCGAGGCACGGGTGGTGCGCGCCGGCAAGTCGGTCGCCTTCCTCGAGGCCGAACTGTTCGACGCGAAAGGCGCGCTCGCCGCGCGGTGCGTTTCCAGTATGAAACTTCGGCCGATCGCCGAGGCCAACGAGCAACAGCGGACGCTTTACGCGTCCAGGATGACAAAGCCCCAACCCGGCGCTTCCGTGCCGGCGACCGGCGACAAGGAGACAGACAATGGCTGACGTATTCGTCTACGACGCGGTGCGCACCCCGCGCGGTCGCGGCAAGAAGGACGGCTCGCTGCACGAAGTGCCCGCCGTGCGCCTCGGCGCCAAGGTGCTGGAAGCGGTGCGCGACCGCAACGGCATCGACACCGGCCAGGTCGACGACATCATCTTCGGCTGCGTCGATCCGGTGGGCGAAGCCGGCTCGGTGATCCCGCGCTCGGCCGCCTTCGAGGCCGGCTACGACCTCAAGGCGCCCGGCCTGCAGCTGTCGCGCTTCTGCGCCTCGGGCCTCGACGCCATCAATCTCGGCGCCGCCAAGATCGGCGCCGGCAGCGACGACCTCGTCATCGCGGGCGGCGTGGAATCGATGAGCCGCGTCGGCATGGGCATGTCGGGCGGCGCCTGGTTCATGGACCCGTCGGTCGGCCTGCCGGCCTACTTCGTGCCGCAGGGGGTCTCGGCCGATCTCATCGCCGCGAAATACGGCTTCACCCGCGACGACGTGGACGCCTATGCGGTCGAGAGCCAGAAGCGCGCCGCCAACGCCTGGGAAAAGGGCTGGTTCAAGAAGTCGGTGGTGCCGGTCAAGGACCAGAACGGCCTGACCATCCTCGCGCATGACGAGCATATGCGCCCGACCACCGACATGCAGTCGCTGGCCTCGCTCAACCCGTCGTTCCAGATGCCCGGCGAGATGGGCGGCTTTGCCGCCGTCGCCATCCAGCGGCATCCGGAGGTCGAGGAAGTGACCTACGTCCACCATGCCGGCAACTCGTCCGGCATCGTCGATGGCGCCGCCGCCGTGCTGCTCGGCTCGAAGAAGGCCGGCAAGACGATCGGCATGGCGCCGCGCGCCCGCATCCGCGCCTTCGCCAACATCGGTTCGGAGCCGGCGATCATGCTGACCGGCCCGGTCGACGTGACCGAGAAGCTGCTGAAGCGCGCCAAGATGAAGATCGAAGACATCGACCTGTTCGAGCTGAACGAGGCCTTCGCCTCGGTCGTGCTGCGCTACATGCAGGCCTTCGACATCCCGCACGACAAGATCAACGTGAATGGCGGCGCCATCGCCATGGGCCATCCGCTCGGCGCAACCGGCGCGATGATCTTCGGCACCGTGCTGGACGAGCTTGAGCGGCGCAACCTGAACACCGCGCTGGTGACGCTGTGCATCGGCGCCGGCATGGGCACCGCAACGATCATCGAACGCGTCTGATCGAAAGGGCAAAACAGTGGCTTACAAGAACTTCACCCTCGACATCGACGCCGACGGCATTGCACTCGTCACCTGGGACATGCCGGGCCGCTCGATGAATGTATTCACCGAGGAGGTGATGCTGGAACTCAACGAGATCGTCGACAAGGTTACCGCCGACGCTGCGGTCAAGGGCACCGTCATCACGTCGGGCAAGGAAAGCTATTCCGGCGGCGCCGACCTGACCATGCTGAAGCGCATGTTCTCGCAGTTCGAGGAGCAGGCGAAGCAGGACAAGAACAAGGCGGTCGCGACGCTGTTCGAGAACGCCGGCTACATGAACAAGCTGTTCCGCAAGATCGAAACGTCCGGCAAGCCGTGGGTTTCGGCGATCAACGGCACCTGCATGGGCGGCGCGTTCGAGATGTCGCTCGCCTGCCATGGCCGTGTTGCCGCCAACAGCGACAAGGTCAAGATGGCGCTGCCGGAAGTGAAGGTCGGCATCTTCCCCGGCGCCGGCGGCACGCAGCGCGTGCCGCGCCTCACCGACACGCAGGGTGCGCTGGAGATGCTGACCTCGGGCAAGAACCTGTCGCCGCAGAAGGCGAAGCAGATGGGCCTGATCCATGAGATCGCCGCGCCGGAGCAGCTGATCGACGCTGCCAAGGCGATGATCAAGAACGGGCTGAAGCCGGTCGCGCCGTGGGACGAGAAGGGTTTCAAGGCGCCGGGCGGCCCGATCTATTCGGCAGCCGGCGCGAACCTCTGGCCGCCGGCAATCGCCATCCTGCGCCGCGAGACCTACGGCAACTATCCGGCCGCCGCCGCGATCCTGAAGTGCGTCTATGAAGGGCTGCTGGTGCCGTTCGACACGGCGCTGCGCATCGAGCAGCGCTATTTCGCCAGCGTGCTGCAGACGAAGGAGGCGGGGGCGATGATCCGCTCGCTGTTCGTCTCGCTGCAGGAACTGAACAAGGGCGCCCGCCGCCCGGCCGGCATTCCGGAGACGAAGTTCAGCAAGATCGGCGTGCTCGGCGCCGGCTTCATGGGCGCAGGCATTGCCTATGTGACGGCGAAGGCCGGCATCCCGGTGGTCCTGCTCGACCGCGACATGGAATCGGCGAGCAAGGGCAAGGCGCATTCCGACGGGCTGATCTCCGAGGCGATCAAGAAGGGCCGCGCCAAGCCGGAGGACAAGGACAGGCTGCTGTCGCTGATCACGCCGACGGCGGACTACGCCGACCTCGAAGGCTGCGACCTCGTGATCGAGGCGGTGTTCGAGGATTCGGAAGTGAAGAAGGGCGCGACCGAGAAGGCCGAGGCCGTGCTGCCGAAAACCGCGATCTTCGCCTCCAACACCTCGACCATCCCGATCACCGGGCTGGCGAAGAACTCCAAGCGCCCGGGGCAGTTCATCGGCGTGCACTTCTTCTCGCCGGTCGACAAGATGCTGCTGGTCGAGATCATCCTCGGCAAGAAAACCGAGGACAAGGCGATCGCGGTCGCCATCGACTACGTCCGCGCCATCAAGAAGACGCCGATCGTCGTCAACGACACGCGCGGCTTCTATGTGAACCGCTGCGTGCTGCGCTACATGGCGGAAGCGTTCCAGATGCTCATCGAAGGCGTGCCGCCGGCGATGATCGAGAACGCTGCGAAGATGGCCGGCATGCCGGTCGGCCCGCTGGCGCTGACCGACGAGACGGCGATCGACCTGGCGCAGAAGATCATGAAGCAGACGATCCGCGACCTCGGCGAGAAGGCCGTCGATGCGGAGCAGTTCGCACTGGTCAACACGATGGTCGACACGCATGGCCGGCACGGCCGCAAGAACGGCAAGGGCTTCTACGACTACCCGGCCAAGCCGGCGAAGAAGAAGCTGTGGCCGGGCCTGAAGGAGCTCTACCCGCAGCAGAACCCGGACAAGATCGACGTCGAGGAGCTGAAGACCCGCTTCCTGACGACGATCGCGCTGGAAGCCGCGCGCGTGATGGAGGAAGGCATCGTCGTCGACCCGCGCGAGGCGGATGTCGGCTCGATCCTCGCCTTCGGTTTCGCGCCTTATACGGGCGGCACGCTGTCCTACATCGACGGGATCGGCGCCGCCGAATTCGTCAAGCAGGCGAAGGCGCTGCAGAAGAAGTACGGCGCGCAGTTCAAGGCGCCGAAGCTGCTGGCCGACATGGCTGCCAAGGGCGACACCTTCTACCAGCGCTTCGCTCCGGCGACGCCGGCGACGGTGAAGGAAGCCGCGTAAGCGACACCACCCTGCTCAAGCAAGAAGGCCGCGTCTCCGGAAGGAAACGCGGCCTTCTTGCTTTTCTGCAATCTCCGCCCGTGGCGGAGGCGGCCTAGTGGTTGTCGCGCGGGATGCCGGACGTGTGCGCCACGTCGCGGTATTTGACCGCCGGCTTGAGCACCATGCCCTCCGAGAACTGGTCCACCATCGAGCGCTGGATCTCCTGCCAAGGCGTCTGGTGCTTCGGATAAGAATAGCCGCCATGCGCGCCGAGATCGGCGCGGCGGCGGTCCAGCTCCTCGTCCGTGATCAAGATGTTGGCGGTGCCCTTGTTCAGGTCGATGCGCACGCGATCGCCCGTCCTGAGCAGAGCCAGACCGCCGCCCGCCGCCGCTTCCGGCGAAGCGTTGAGGATGGACGGGCTGCCCGACGTGCCAGACTGGCGGCCGTCACCGATGCAGGGCAGCGAATGCACTCCCTTCTTGAGGAGATAGGCGGGCGGCTGCATGTTCACCACCTCGGCGCCGCCGGGATAACCCACCGGGCCGGCGCCGCGCATGAAGAGGATGGTGTTTTCGTCGATGGCGAGCGCCGGGTCCTCGATGCGGGTGTGGTAATCCTCCGGCCCGTCGAACACCATCGCCTTGCCTTCGAAGGCTTCCGGGTCGTTCGGATTGGAGAGGTAGCGGTCGCGGAACTCGGTCGAGATGGCGCTGACCTTCATGATCGCGCTCTCGAACAGATTGCCCTTGAGGTTGATGAAGCCGGCGGCCGGCTTGAGCGGCGCCGACACCGGCATGATGACCTTCTGGTCGAGGTTCTCGACGCTCCTGCAATTGTCGCCGATCGACTTGCCATTGACCGTGAGCGCGCCCGGATTGGGCAGCATGCCGGCCTTCATGAGCTCGGCCACGACGGCCGGCACGCCGCCGGCGTGGTGATAGTCCTCGCCGAGATACTCGCCGACCGGCTGCAGATTGACCAGCAGCGGGATCTTCTGGCCGATCACCTGCCAGTCGTCATTGGTCAATGGCACGCCGAGATGGCGGGCGATGGCGTTCAGATGGATCGGCGCGTTGGTCGAGCCGCCGATCGCCGAATTGACGACGATGGCGTTCTCGAATGCCTGCCGTGTCATGATGTCGGACGGCTTCATGTCCTCCGCCACCATCTCGACGATGCGCTTGCCGGTGGCGTAGGCCATCTGGCCGCGCTCGCGGTAGGGCGCGGGAATCGCTGCCGAGCCGGGCAGCTGCATGCCGAGCGCCTCGGCGAGGCTGTTCATCGTCGTCGCCGTGCCCATGGTGTTGCAGAAGCCGACGGACGGCGCCGACGACGCCACCAGGTCCATGAATTCGTCGTAGTCGATCTTGCCCTCGGCGTGCAGTTCGCGCGCTTTCCAGGCAATGGTGCCGGAGCCGGTGCGCTCGCCGCGATGCCAGCCATTGAGCATGGGGCCGACCGAAAAGGCGATGGCCGGCAGGTTGACCGTGGCGGCCGCCATCAGCAGCGCCGGCGTGGTCTTGTCACAGCCGACCGTCAGCACCACGCCGTCGAGCGGATAGCCGTAGAGCACCTCGACGAGCGACAGATAGGCAAGGTTGCGGTCGAGCGAGGCGGTCGGACGCTTGCCGGTTTCCTGGATCGGATGGGTGGGGAACTCGAACGGCACGCCGCCGGCCGCCTCGATGCCGGCGCGCAGGCGCTTCGCCAGTTCGATGTGATGGCGGTTGCAGGGCGACAGGTCGGAGCCTGTCTGGGCGATGCCGATCAAAGGCTTGCCGGACTGCAGTTCCTCGCGGGTGAGGCCGAAATTGAGGTAACGCTCAAGATAGAGCGCCGTCATCCCGGGATTGTCGGGGTTGTCGAACCATTCCTGCGACCGCAGCTTCTTCGAATGGCTGTTTGCGCCGGACATCTGTCTCTCCGCTATTTGTATGACAAATCGATATGGCAACGCGCAGGCGCAGGCAAGAGGCACACGGCAGCGCTACCATCCCGCTGGGGAGGCGTCGCCCTGTGCGCCAAAGCGCGGGCTAGCGGCGGCGGCCGGTGAATTTCGCGGGCCGCTTGGCGAGGAATGCGGCCACACCTTCGCGGAAGTCGGGAGACAGCCCCGCCTCCCGTTGCAATGTCCGTTCCAACGCGAGCTGCTTCTCGAGCGTGTTGCCCGAGGCGGCGTGGATGGCCTGCTTGGTCAGCGCATAGGCTGCGGTCGGACCTTCTGCGAGCCGTTCGGCCAGCGCCAATGCCTCCGGAATGAGCTTCTCGTCGTCGCAGACCTTCCAGATCAGCCCCCAGTCGGCAGCGGTCTGCGCCGCCAGCGGGTCGGCGGTCATCGCCAGCGCCTTGGCCCGCACCTCGCCCAGGCGCTGGGTCAACCAGAACGTGCCGCCGGCATCGGGCACAAGCGCTATGCGCGAGAAGACCTGGATGAAACTGGCGGAGCGCGCCGCCAGCACGATGTCGCCGGCCAGCGCGATGTTGGCGCCGGCGCCGGCCGCCACGCCGTTGACGGCAACGATCACCGGCTTCGGCAGCCCGCGCAGCTTCAGCACCAGCGGGTTGTAGGTCTTTTCGAGCGTCAGGCCGACGTCGGAGATGGGCTTTTCCGGACCGCGCTCGGCCAGGTCCTGGCCGGCGCAGAAGCCGCGCCCTGCCCCGGTGATGAGAACGGCGCGGCAGCTTTCGTCGGCGCAGGCGTCCAGCGCAGCATGCAGCGCGTCGAGGAGGGCCGCGTTCAGCGCATTCAGCCGGTCGGGACGGTTGAGCGTGATGAGCCCGACAGCGCCGCGACGCTCAAAAAGAAGCTCGGGCGCGGCGGTCATTCGAAGACAATCGCCGGCGTCGCCGCGTTGGCGGCAGCACTCGCCTTGGCCATGTTGTCCCAGACCCTGGCCGCGATGTCGCGGTAGATCGCGGCATGCGAGCCGGCGGGCTCCGACACGACGACCGGCGTACCGGCGTCGGACATTGCGCGGATCTGCATCTCCAGCGGTACCTCGCCGAGGAAAGGAATGCCGAGCCGCTCGGCCTCGGCACGGGCACCGCCATGACCGAAGATGTCGTAGCGCTTGCCGGTGTCGGGCGCGATGAAGTAGCTCATGTTCTCGACGATGCCGAGCAGCGGCACATCGACTTTCCTGAACATGTTCAGTCCCTTGCGGGCATCGATCAGGGCCAGGTCCTGCGGCGTCGAGACGATCACCGCGCCGGCCAGCGGCACCTGCTGCGCCATGGTCAGCTGCGCGTCGCCGGTGCCGGGCGGCATGTCGACGACAAGCACGTCGAGCTGACCCCATTCCACCTCGCGCAGCATCTGCGTCAGCGCCGACATGACCATCGGGCCGCGCCAGATCATCGGCGTGTCCTCGTCGACGAGGAAACCCATCGACATGACCTTCAGGCCGAACTTCTCCATCGGCCGCATGATCCTGCCATCGACCGTCTGGGGGCGGCCGGACAGCCCGAGCAAGCGCGGCATGGACGGACCGTAAATGTCGGCGTCGAGAATACCGACGGCATGGCCGTTGGCCTGCAGGCCGAGAGCGAGGTTGACAGCGGTGGTGGACTTGCCGACGCCGCCCTTGCCGGAAGCCACGGCGACGATGTTGGCGATGCCCGGCACGCCGCGCTTGCCCGGCTGATGCCCGGCCGGCGTTGCCGGAGCCGCGGGACGCGGCGCGGGTGCGGCCGGCCGCGGCGGGGGCGCAGCGGGGCGCGGCGGCGGCGGCGCCTTCTCCATGCCCCCGCCCTTCTTCTCGGCGGTGAGCGCCACGACGGCGCCCTGCACGCCCGGCACTGCCTTCACGGCACGCTCGGCGGCCGCCCGCAGCGGCTCAAGCTCCTGCGCACGCGCCGCCGGCACGGTGATGGAGAAGAAGACCTTCGCGTCCGCGATGAAGATGTCGGAGACCAGTCCGAGATCGACGATGTTGCCGGAGAAGTCGGGACCGTTGACGGTCTTCAGCTTCTCGATGACGGCTTCCTTGGTGACTGACATGCCGGGGCGCCTGCTGATGCTCTTCGGGTTCAGATAAAGCATGCCGGCGCGGGAACCAAGCCAACGGGCGATTTGCCTCACATATGCGCATCGCCATGCGCGAGTTCGCCCTGCTCGGTGCGCGTCGAGACGAGGATGACCAGCAGCGACACATAAAAGATCGCGACGAGCGCCAGCACCAGCCAGCCGGGTACCGGGCCGACGGCGGCGTTCTCAATGAAGTGCTGCAGCGTGAGCACCGACTCGGCAGACAGGCCTTCGAACTGCAGGCGCGGGCTGGCGAGCTTCAGGCCCCATGCGAACAGCACGATCGCATACATCCAGATGTAGGTGCGCCGCAGCCGGCGGCCGAGCGCAACGCGGGTCGACATCAGGAAGGTCGGACGCCGCAGGCTCTCCGCCAGATGCTGCTCCCAGTCGGGATCATCGACCTTGTGGTCGAACATCTGCGCGAAGTAGTTGCGCTCCAGCAGGCGCACGCGGGCGCGATAGACATCGAAGAAGCGGTAGCGCCGCGCCTCGATGCCGAGCAGGAGCAGCAGGATCACCATCGAGAAGATCAGCACGCCGTGGTGGGCCGATCGCGTCGACAGCGACACCGACAGCATCGCCGCGACCACGGTGATTGCCCAGGTGCTGGTCTGGTCGATGCGCCGGCGCCAGTCAGACAGCCGGCCCATCTCGGCGCGATGGAAATGCGCCAGCGCGTTGACGCGCTCGGTACCGGTCGAGGGCAGGCCGAAACCGGGATCGGAAAGTGGCTTCTCGCTCATGACAGCACGCTGCCGCGCCGGCATCGGGCAGTCAACGGCGCTTGGATGGCTCAGGAATCCCCAGACCCGGCCGGTGCGCCGCTTTCCCTCGCCCGCAATGGCTCATAGGTTTGGCCAATGATCGACAAGCTCGAATTCTTCATCACGCTCGCCAGGACGCGGCATTTCGGACGGGCAGCCGAGGAATGGGGCGTGACGCAGCCGACGCTGTCGGCGGCGATCAAGCAGCTGGAAGAGCAACTCGGCGTGCTGCTGGTGCTGCGCGGCTCGCGTTTCCAGGGCCTGACGCCGGAAGGCGAGCAGGTGCTGACCTGGGCACGCCGCATCGTCGGCGACACGCGCACGATGCGCGAGGAGATGCGCGCGGCGCGGCACGGCCTGTCGGGCCGGCTGCGCATCGCCGCCATACCGACGGCGCTGGCGATGGTGACAAAACTGACGACGCCGTTCCGCGAGCGGCACCCGGGCGTCACCTTCTCGGTGCTGTCGCGCACCTCCATCGAGGTGCTGTCGCTCCTCGGCAATTTCGACATCGATGTCGGCATCACCTATCTCGACAACGAGCCGCTCGGCCGCGTCTTTGCGGTGCCGCTGTTTTCGGAGCGCTATCAGTTGATAACCGCCGCGGGACACCCGCTTGCCGAACGCGAAACGGTGACGTGGGCCGAGGTGAGCCGGCTGCCGCTCTGTCTGCTCACGCCCGACATGCAGAACCGCCGCATCATCGACCAGCACTTCGCGGAAGCCGGTGCAACGGTGCGTCCGACGCTCGAATCGAACTCGATGATTGTGCTGTTCAGCCACATCCGCAGTGGCAAATGGTCTTCGATCATGCCGCTCAACCTCGCGGAAACATTCGGTTTTTCCGAGCCGGTGCGGGCCATTCCCATCGTCG
>JBFXFO010000137.1:0-10824 GCA_050178915.1 Rhizobiaceae bacterium
ACACCATCGGCCAGCAGCTGAACGAGCAGATCGTCAACGCCGAGAGCCAGCTGATCTCGCGCGCCAACGTCGTGGCGGAGACCTTCCGCGCCGTCGGCGAACACATCGGCAAGAGCACCAACGAGGCCGCGCGCACCATCGGCGCCAACACGCGCGAACTGAACGCCATGCTGGCCGCCCGTTCGTCGGAGATCACCAAGATCCTCGACGACACCGCGCGTCCCCTGGTCGATCGCTTTGCCGAGGGCGGCAACGAGCTGCAGCGCGCCATGGAGATCGCCACGCAGAGCGCCACCGACCGGCTGCGCTCGGAAAGCACGGCGCTGGTCAACGCACTGGCCAGCCGCACGGCAGAAACCCTCGCCGCTGTCGATGGCGCCCGCTCCGAACTGGCAGGCGGCGTCGCCGACCTCATCGACCGGCTGTCCGCTTCCAGCGACCAGCTTTCGCGCCTCATCAGTTCGGCGAGCGACAACCTCAACGAGGTCGATACGAGACTGGCGAACACCACCACCAGCTTCGCCAACACGACGGAGCGGGCGGCGCAGACCTTCGCCAGCTCGGCGCGCCTGGTCGACTCCAACACGCAGCGCCTGACCGACCTGTCGTCGGCGACGCTGAAGGAAGTGGCGTCGATCGCCGCGCGCTTCGAGGAGCACAGCCGCGTGCTCTCCACTGCCTCCGACCTGCTCTCGTCCGCGCAGGGCAATCTGGAGCACACGCTGGAGCGGCAGTCGTCGCTGGAGCAGCTGGCCGTGGGTCTCGTGTCGAAGTCCGAAGATCTGGAACGCATCATGCGCTCTTTCGAGGACCTCGTCGGCCGCGCCATGGAGAAGGCCGAGGGCCGCACGATGGCGTCGGCGGAGAAGATCCGCAGCGCCATCACCGAGGTGGTCGAGTCGGCAACGCTGCGCTTCTCGGAGGCAACCGACGAGATGCGCCAGACGGCCGAGACGATCCGCACCGACCTCGATGCCACGCGCGCCGAGATCAAGCGCGGCGTTATCGAAATGCCGGTGGAGGCGAAGGAGTCGACCACGGCCATCCGTCGCGCCGTGACCGAGCAGATCAATGCGCTGAAGGAGCTCTCCGAGATCGTCGCCCGCACCGGTCGCACGGTGGACGTCTCCGACCGTGCACCGGCGCGGCCTGCCCCGCAGGCTCCGGCCGTCGCACGTCAGCCCGAGCCGCAGCGTCGTCCGCAGCCCGAGCCACGCCGCCCGGCAGCGCCGGAACCGGCCCGGCCGCGCGAGGCGGCTGCCGCTCCGGCCGGCGGTGGCTGGGTCAGCGACCTGCTGCGCGGCGCCTCACGCGAGGAGACGGCTGTCGCCGAAGCCACTGCCCGCCCGGCAGCACCGGCCGGTGGCCGCACGCCGCTGCATGTGGTGGAATCGCTGAACTCGCTGTCGGTCGACATCGCCCGCGCCATCGACCACGACGCCTCGGTCGAGCTGTGGAACCGCTATCGCCGCGGCGAGCGCGACGCCTTCACGCGCCGTCTCTACACGCTGAAGGGCCAGCAGACCTTCGACGAGATTCGCCGCAAGTACCAGAATGACGGCGACTTCCGCATGGCGGTCGACCGCTACTGCGAGGACTTCGAGAAGCTGCTGCGCGACGTTGCCCGCAACGACCGCGACAACATCATGACGCAGACCTACCTGACGTCCGATACCGGCAAGGTCTACACCATGCTGGCGCACGCCAGCGGCCGGCTGCGGTAAGGGAAATCAGATGCAAGAAAGGGGCGCTCCGGCGCCCCTTTCTGTTTCCGCGTGCCTTCAGATGAGGCTATTCAGATGACCCGTGCTGTCCAGGCGACAATCTCGGATGCCGCCTCGCGGAAGGCACGATCGAGCGCCGACACATAGGCATCGTTTCCAGACCCGCTGACGCCGGAGACGGCCGTGAAGGTCTTCTGCGCGCGCACCGCGCCGTTGCGGTCGTTGAGGATCTTCACCGCGATCTCGACGCGCGCCTGATCACCGCCGATGACGCGGATCTGGAACGCCCTGATCTCGGTGATGACCTGATAGTCAATCGCCAGCCCCTCGCCCGGCAGCCCGACGCCGCCGAACTGCCCGGAGCGCTGGAAGGCTTCCGCCAGACGCGCCTGCACCACGCGCGGCAGCCGGTCGGCCCACTGCGCCCCCTTGAGGAACTCGATCGCACCGACCGCCGGCTCCACGACGATGTTCTCGCCGTCGAGCGACTTCAGCGCCGACGGCTCTGCGATGAGGATCTGCGTCGAGCCGCGCTTCTGTTCGGTGTCCGGCCCGGGCGCCGAGAGCTGGTAGGTATCGAGCGGCGCAGGTTTGCCGCCGAGCACGCCGCAGCCCGCAAGGGCCAGCGCCACTCCCAACCCTGTCGCTGCTCGCAAAACCTTCACGCCACGCGCCCGCTTACGCCTTGAACGTTGCCGTTCGCGGACCGTCGAACGAATGGAAACGACTGCTAAATGCGGCCCGCCAGCCTGTCTTCGACCGACGGGGCGTCGATGTCAACGGCGCGCCCGTCCATCATACATGCGAACCGCGCCGTCGCCACCGGTAAGGATGCGCTCCGGATTACGCTCCAGATCGCTGACCGACTGCTCGATGCGCGTGATGGCGCGGCGGCCGTCCTGGATGAGCGACTGCAGATCCGTCAGACCCGAACCGGTAAAGCGCTGCAGGCCGTCCGCGATGGGACCGGCGCGGCTGTTGAAGGTCTCTGCCAGCTGCCGGTAGGCGGCGAGCGTCGAACGCGCCTCGGACATCAGGCTGCTGGTGCCGTTCTTGGTGTCGTCCGAGCCCAGGAAGGAGTCGATCTTGGCAAGCACGCCATCGACGCGCCGCGAAGAGCGGTTCAGCTGCTGGATCATCTCGCGAGCACCGGTGAGGATCGTGTCGACATCGTCGGCATGCTTGCCCACCTGCTCCGTGAAGCTGGATATGTCGGAGGAAGCCTTGCTGGCGTTGGCGCTGGCCACCTGCAGGTTCGCCAGCGTGTCCTGCACGCTGGTCGGGTCGATGACGGCGGTCACCTGATCGACGCGCGTCAGCACCGTATCTGCGGTCTTCAGCACGCCGTCGATGCGGCTCGACGCGGCGTTGAGCTTGGCGGTGAGCTGGCGCGCTTCGGTGAGGATCCGGCTCACGTCCTCGCCCTTGTCGCCGACCGCCGCGGTGAACTTCGCGAAGTCGCTTGCAGCCTTGCTGGCGTCGGCGGTGGCGCTTTCGATGCTCGCCATCGTACGCCGCACGCTCTCCGGATCGACAGTCGCGACCACGCTTTCGACGCGCGCCATCGTCGCGTCGACGCGCTCCAGCGTTACCGATGCATTCTTGGCGAACTGGTCGACCGTCTTGGCGGCGTTGCCGGCGTCCGCGACCATCCGCTCGATGTCGTCGCTGCTGTTCTTGAGCGAGGTGCTGAACGTCTCGACATTGGCGACGATGGTGCCGACCTTTGCCGGATCGACCGCGCGCAGCAGGCTCTCGGCGGCGCTCACGGTGCCGTCCAGCTTGCCGGAAATGGCGGAAACCTGGGTCGACAGCTCGGTGACGCTCTTCAGGAAGCCGTCGATGCCTTCCGCATTGCTCGCCAGGGCATTCGAGAATTTCTCGGCATTCGAGACGGTGTTCGCCAGCGGGTCGCGCACGTCTCCGACAAAACCTTCCAGATCGCCCAGCACGCGGTCGGTGCGGGTGAAGATGTCCTGCGCCGTCTCCAGCAGGTTGGTCACAGCCGACGGGCTTGCCTCGATCTCGGCCACGGTATTGGTGAGCTTCGCCTGCTCCAGCAGGTTCGGCTCGCTTGGATCGGCGCCCTTCAGGTTGATGTTCGCCTGGCCGGAAAGCCCGGCGATGCCGATGCTGGCCTTGGTCGAGCGGGTAAGCGGCGTCAGCGTCGAAACCGTCGCGTCGGCGATGGCGATGTTGGGGTTCTCCGGGCGGAAGAACACCTCCTGCACGTCGCCAACCTTGATGCCGTTGAACATGACGGCGCTGCCGCGGCTCAGGCCCGAGGCGGAACCCGGGATCACGATGCGCAGCGGCACGCTCTCGCCCTGGCTGCCAGCGGTCGCCGTCCAGTACACGAAGAAGAAGGCGCCAAGCAGGGCGACCAGCGTGAACGCGCCAACCGCGATGTAATTTGCCTTGGTTTCCATCAGTTCCTAGCCGTCACGTCGATCTGCCGCGCACGCTTGCCGCGGAAATATGACTTTATCCAGGGCTCCTCGCTTTCCAGCATGGCGCCGAGCCCGCCTTCCAGCAGCACCCGCTTGTTGCCCAGCACCGCAATACGGTCGCAGACGGAAAACAGGCTGTCGAGGTCGTGCGTCACCATGTAGACGGTCAGCCCCATCGTATCCCGCAGCTTGCGGACAAGCTCGTCGAACTCGGCCGCCCCGATCGGATCCAGCCCGGATGTCGGCTCGTCGAGGAAGACGATTTCCGGATCCAGCGCGAGCGCACGAGCCAGCGCCACGCGCTTCACCATGCCGCCAGACAATTGTGACGGAAATTTATTCGCCGTGTCCGCCGGCAGGCCGACCAGCTCCAGCTTGAGCACCGTCAGTTCGTCACGCAGCGCACGTGGCAGGTCGAGATACTCGCGCATGGGGAACTGAATGTTCTCCCGCACGGTCAGCGACGAGAACAACGCGCCGTGCTGGAACAGCACGCCAAGCCGCATGTCGAGCTGTATGCGTTCGAGTTCCGACGCCTTGTCGAGATCCACGCCGAACAGCTTGATCGTTCCCGAGCGCTTGCGCAGCAGGCCAAGCACGGTGCGCAGCAGTACCGACTTGCCGGCACCCGAAGCGCCAACAAAACCAAGGATTTCGCCGCCGTAGACATCGAGCGAAAGCTTGTCGAGCACCACCTGCTCGCCCAGTTGCACCGTCAGATCGCGCACCGACAGGACGACATCCGGGCCGGGCTTGCCGGCGGCTTGCGGTCTCTCCGCGGTCTGCGTTTCGCTCACCCGGGCCTCAGTAGTTGATGCTGGCGTAGAAGATCGCGAACAGCCCGTCCACGATGATCACCAGGAAGATCGACTTCACCACCGACGCGGTCACGTGTGTGCCGAGCGATTCGGCACTGCCGCCGACCTTCAGCCCTTCGACCGAGGCGATGATGCCGATGATGATAGCCATGAACGGGGCTTTGATGAGGCCGGCGAAGATCGTCGAGAGGTCGATCGACACATGCAGGCGGTCGATGAACTGCACCGGCTCGATGCCCGAATAGAGCCAGCACAGGAAGATGGCTCCGCCGAGCGCGGCGAAATTGGCAAGCGCGGTGAGAAGCGGCACCGCGATGACCAGCGCCAGCAGGCGCGGGAACACCAGCACGCCGATCGGATTGAGGCCGATGACGGTCAGCGCATCGACCTCCTCGCGCATTTTCATCGAGCCGATTTCGGCGGTGATGGCGCTGCCCGATCGCCCTGCGATCATGATCGCCGTCATCAGCACGCCAAGCTCGCGCAACACGAGGATGCCGACGAGATCGACGACGAAGAACTCGGCGCCGAAATAGCGCAGCTGGAAGGCGCCCTGCTGCGCGATGATGGCGCCGACCATGCTCGACATCAGCACGACGACGGGGATGGCGCCGACGCCGATGCGGTCGATCTGATGGAAAACGGCCGCCGGCCGGATGCCATGGCTGCGGCCGAGCTTCATCTGGCCGCCGCGAATCGTGGCGCCGAGAATGTGCATGGCCGAGACAAGGTCGTCGCCGAGGTTGAACATCGCGCGCCCGATGCCCACCAGAGGCGAGAGCAAGCCGTCACCGCGCTCCGCGGTGCGGACATACTTGCCTTGCGCGGCATGGCCGACAGCGGTCAGCAGCGTTTCCATCGTGTCGGTCTGCCCGGTGATGGACACTTTCGCGCCGCGCCCCTCCTGCGCGCGCACCAGCCGCTCGACGATCCAGGCTCCAGCGGTGTCGATGCGGCTGATTCCGGCCAGGTCGAGGGTGACGGTCTTTGCATCGGCGCTCTCGGCACTGCGTACCGCGGCATCCACGGTCGCCACGCTGCGCGTCGTCCAGGCGCCGGAAAAACGCATGGCAAGACCCTCTCCGTCCTGCTCGGTGACGAGCTTGGGCGGAGCGTCCGATCCGGCGGGGCCGCTTGCTTCGGAGCGCGCTTCGGTCAACATGCGTCTGTCTTAGACTTTCGAATCCGGCATGTCACTTTCGCCCTCGCCGTACGTTTCAGCACCCGGAAAATCACGATCATGCCACGTCGCCTGACCATCGAGGCCGAGACCTTTCCCATTGCCGGTGTCTTCACCATCTCACGCGGTTCGAAGAGCGCGGCCGAGGTGCTGACGGTGACCATCGAAGACGGCCCTTTTCGTGGCCGTGGCGAGTGCGTGCCTTACAGGCGATATGGCGAGACGCTGGAAAGCGTACGCACGGCGATCGAGGACCTGCGCCCGGCCATCGAGGGCGGACTGAAGCGCGCCGACCTGCTGACCAGGGCGCCGGCCGGCGCGGCGCGCAACGCAGTCGACTGCGCGCTGTGGGATCTGGAGGCCAAGTCCGGAATCGTCTCGGTCGCGGAAGCTCTCGGCATCGAGACGGTACGCCCGCTGCTGACCGCCTACACGCTGTCGCTGGCTGAGCCCGAGGCGATGGCGGCGCAGGCGCGCGCCAATGCGGAGCGGCCGCTGCTCAAGCTGAAGGTGGGCGGCACCGGCGACGATCTGGCCCGCATCCGCGCCGTGGTGGAGGCCGCCCCGTCGAGCCGCATCATCCTCGACGCCAATGAGGGCTGGACCGCCGAGACGATCGTGGAAAACCTCGCTGTCGCGAAGGATCTCGGCGTTGCACTGATCGAGCAGCCGCTCCCCGCCGGTGCCGACGCGCTGCTCGGCTCGTTGCCGCATCTGGTGCCGATCTGCGCCGACGAGAGCCTGCACGTTTCCGCCGATCTCGACCGGCTGGTCGGACTCTACGACGCCGTGAACATCAAGCTCGACAAGGCCGGGGGCCTCACGGAGGCGCTGACTTTGCGCGACCGCGCGCGTGAACTCGGTCTGGGCGTCATGGTCGGCTGCATGGTTGGCACGTCGCTCGCCATGGCGCCGGCGGCGCTGCTGGCGCAGGACGCCGACTTCGTCGATCTCGACGGGCCGCTGCTGCTGGCGCGCGACCGCACGCCCGGCATCACCTACTCGGGATCTCTGCTGCTGCCGCCCGGTCCCACGCTCTGGGGCTGAGTGCGCCACGCCAGCCCTGCCAGCAGAAGCCCGGCAAACGCGACGCCGGCCATGGCATAGAAGCCATCTCCCGCAAATGCCTCGTACAGCGGCCCCGACGCCAGCGTGACGCTCGCCATGGCGACGCCATGCGCGAAGAACGCCACGCCCTGCGCCGCGCCGGTGCGCTCCTCGCTCACCGTTTCGGCGATCATCTGCTGCACGCCGAGGATCACAAGGCCGGTGGAGAGCGCGTGCAGCACCTGCGTGGCGAAGAAGCCGCCCTCCCCGAGGCCGGCAGGCCAGACGAGCGGCACCGCCATCCAGCGCATCACGCCCGCTATGGCTGCCAGCGCCAGCAGCCCTGGCGCACGCGTTTTCCCGAAGACACGGGTGTAGATCATGAACACGCCGACTTCCGCCAGCACCGCGACCGCCCACAGCAAGCCGATCACGCCGTCGCCGATTCCAAGGCTCTTCCAGTAGATCGAGCCGAAGGCGAACAGATAGCCGTGGCTGCTGTTGATGGCGCCGGCCGCCATGACGAAAGCGAGGAAATAGGGCGTCAGCAGCGGTGCGGCGCGCTGCAAGTCGGTCGCAGAGGGCGCGGTTGCCCGCCTCGGGCGACCGAGACGCGGCGCCAGCAGGCTGAACGCCAGGGCGACCGCGAGCGCGCCCGAGATCAGCGCCGGGATGGCGCCCGCACCGGTGTAGGACAGGATCACACCGGCAAGGAAGTTGGCCATCAGATATGAAATCGAGCCCCAGATCCGCATGCTCGCGTAGCGGACACCGAAACGTCGGACGCCCGACAGCGCCAGCCCGTCAGCCAGCGGCGGGTGCGCTGTCCACACCGCCTGCAGCGCCAGCGACACGATCAGCACGGTCACGTAGCCGGGCGGCAGAAAATAGCCTGCCGACAGCACCAGTGCCCCGGCCACGGCCGCAATGTAGACATCCGCGCGGTCGCCCGCACGATCGGCAAGCGCCGTGATGATCGGAACGGTAAGCACCCGCAGGAACAGCGGCGCCGAGAGCACGACCGCGATCTCCTCCGGCCGAAATCCTTGGTGCTCGAGCCAGAGCGGAAAATAGGGGATGTGGATCCCCATCGAGATGAACAGGCTGGCAAAGACCAGCGACATGCGCAGCTCGAACCGTCTCGGCTTGACGAGTTGTTCGGGCTGGAGCTTTGAAAGCTGCATGGGGAGGCGGCCGGTCTTGCGTGCCGATTGCATTGGAGGGGGCACGCGTTGCCACCTATGAGAACAAAATGTCCGGAGCGCAACCGCCGGCATCTTGAACCGACGACCAGTGTAGGCGTTTGATGGCATCTCGATTCTGGAGGCAAGCATGGAAGCCAGCCGCCCGCGCACCTATTCAACGCTGCAGATTGCGCTGCATTGGATCATCGCGGCGCTGATCGTCTTCCAGATCCTCGTCCATGACGGCATGGAAGATGCATTTCGCGCCAGCATGCGTGGCACCGATCCCGGCGACGACCTCCTTTGGGCCAATGTCCATGCCGCGGTCGGCATCGCTGTTCTGGTGCTCGCCGTCATACGCCTCGCCATCCGCCTGACACGCGGTGCCCCAGCCATGCACCGCGACAAGCCGGAAGCGCTGATCTGGGTGGCGAAGATCACGCACCTGCTTCTCTACGTGCTGATCTTCTTCCTGCCGGTCTCCGGCGCGGCCGCTTGGTTCTTCAGCCTTGACCCGCCGGCCGAGGCGCACGAAGTCGCCAAGACGCTCCTGCTGATCGTTGTCGGCGTGCATCTGCTCGGGGCGCTGGCGGAACATTTCTTCTTCCGCAACGACAGCCTGCTGCGCATGCTCGGGCGCCCTTCCCCGCGTAGCTGATTACTCCAGTCGTCGCGCTCCAGCACGGTGCGCCGGACGCCGCGCTGCGTCGTGAGCCCCTCTCGGCAGCGAAAGCGCCAGCGCCGCCGGAACGTCCCCGCGCGGGCCGCTCCAAGTGAGCGAACCCACGCCCGTGGAGAGCCGCGAACCTAGGCGCCGGCTGCGTCCGGCAGCAACCCCTGGTTCGACGCATCGGGGGGATTGGCGAAATGCCAGGCGATGACGTCGGTCATGTAGCCGGCGAGGCCTTGCGGCCTGTCCTGCGGGCCGCGGATGACCACCGCCTCGGTTATCTCGGGTTCGGTCTCGCTGGCGATGAATTCGGCGATGCGCGCGGCGACTAGATCGGCAGGTTCGGGCAGGTAGTACCGACGCACGATCACCGTGCCCAGCTGCGTCCACATGGCATGAAACGCCGGATCGCGGTCGAGTCCCGCCAGTCGCTGGCCGGTCTCCTCCATGACCTCGCGCGCCATGTTGCGGTCGGCATCAACCTTTCCGTCGACGAAGTCGGCAGCCTCGAACGTGCCAGCCGGCAGGTATACCTGACCGGCATTCGCAGTCTGCCGCCCCATGCGGCCGGCGATCAGCGCGCCATCGCTCGTCACCATCATCGCTGCGGCGAAGGCGTGCTCCGCCGTCGGCACGGCGTCGTCGCGCCGCCAATGGAGAAAGGTCGCGAAGCGCACGGAATGGCATGTGCCGACGAGCCTGTCGCCAGCCAGGGCGAGTGACGCGAGCAGCACCACCTGCCCGTCGAACAGCGCGGGATTGGCGGCGGACGCAGTGCGCCAGTGGGCGTCAATCGACGCAAGATTTGCCGTCTCATAGGGGTGCGGCCCTGGCAGCAGGCGCACGTCGATCTCGGCGACCGGGAACATCCGCCCGCGCGGGAGGTCGAACGGCATGCTCACACCAGATCGAGCGTGATCGCGACGGGGCAGTGGTCGGAGGCCTTCGGCCGATCCCAGCCAATGCGGGGAAAGCGCTGTACCTCCTGCCCTCTCGGAAAGGGCGTGCGCCACGGCTGGCCGCCGCGAACGATGTCCGGCACCGCATTGGAGTTCGTGCTGGCGAGGTATGGCGACAAAAGCACATAGTCGAGCTGACAGAGGTGCCGCTCCTTGGGACCCCGGCTGTGATACAGGGTCCAGCGGTCCAGCTCGGGGCGCCGTTCGACCGGGTTCTCGCAGAATCCGTCAGCGAGCAGAACGTCGAGGCTTGAACCCTGCTCGTTGACGACCGCGAAAGCCGGCTCGCCGAATACGTCGCCATCCACGACGACGCGCTGGCGGTAGTCGTTGAAGTCGCCGCAGATCGCCCAGCGTTTGCGGCCGGAAAAATCCCTGCCGAACCGGGTCTCGATGATCCGCCGGATTGCGCTTGCCTCGGCGATACGCACCGGCATCGTCGCATCGCGGCCAGGAACGCCGTCGCGCATGCCGCCCATCGACTTGAGATGCACCCCATAAACGGTGAACGGCTCGCCGCCGATCCTCAGGTCGATCTCGAGGCAGTCACGCCGGAAGATGCGTTCATGGGGCTGGATGCCGATCGCCGCCAACTGGGCATTGTGCAGCCCGAACTCCTCGAAGGTGACCGTGGCGTGCGAGGTCATGCGCACGAACTCGATCTTCTCGCCGTCTGCGGTCTCGTCGCGTGTCATCACAGCGACGTCGATGCCGCGCGTGTCGTTACCGGGCGAGGTGTATTTGTTGCGGTAGCCCTGCTCGACCATCTTGAACAGGTAGCCGTACTCGAAC
>JBFXFO010000138.1:0-10651 GCA_050178915.1 Rhizobiaceae bacterium
TGGGCCTGTCGCCGCGTCTGCAGACCCGTCAGCTGCAGCCCGGCGCCGATGTCGCGCAGAACCGCCACGTGCTGCATGCCGGCACCGACATCGAAGCCTCGCTCGACGAATTGCAGGCGGTATGCCCCAACCTTGAACATGTGGCACTGGTGGCGACCTGGTTTGGCGACGATCTGCGCGCCGGCAACTGCCGCATCCGCCCGATGGCCGTGGACAATGGCGTTGATGGCTTTTCGGAGGAGTGGCTGGCGGGCGGGCTGACGCGCGACGCGGTGCCTGCAGTGTCGCGCCATGCCGGCAACCCGGCCTATGGCGGCACGCCGTCGGACCGGAGCATCATCGACGCCATCGCCGAGATCCGCGCGCGCGGGCTTGGGGTCACGCTCTACCCGTTCATCATGATGGACTTGCCGGCCGGCAACGCGCTGACCGACCCCTATGGCGGCTCCGCGCAGGCGCCATATCCCTGGCGCGGCCGCATCACCGGCGCGGTTGCGCCGGGCAGGGTGGGCACGACAGACAAGACGGCTGCGGCACGCAGCCAGATCGACGCGTTCTGCGGCGCGGCGACGCCTGAAAATTTTTCGTTCGACGGAACGACGGTTAATTTTGCGGGGTCGAGCAGCGACTGGGGTTACTGCCGGTTCCTGCTCCACTTCGCCAAGCTTGCGCAAGCGGCAGGCGGCGTCGACGCATTCCTGCTCGGCTCCGAACTGCGCGGGCTCACGACGCTGCGCGACAATGCCAATGCCTTCCCGTTCGTCGAGCAGCTTTGTACGCTCGCCGGTGAGGTACGCGCGATCCTCGGGCCCTCGACCAAGATCACCTACGGCGCCGACTGGACCGAGTATTTCGGCCACCAGCCGGCCGATGGCAGCAGCGACGTCTATTTCCACCTCGATCCGCTCTGGGCGCATGCGGCGGTCGACGCTGTCGGCATCGACTATTACATGCCGGCTGCGGACTGGCGCGACAGCGATCATGGCGGTGGCAACCCTGACGGCTTTGCCGGGCCGTACGACCCGGCCGGGCTGCAGCGTTCGATCGCCGGCGGCGAAGGCTTTGACTGGTACTATGCCAGTGACGGCGCGCGGAACTCGCGCACGCGCTCGGCCATTACCGACGGCGGGTATGGCAAGCCCTGGGTCTTCCGCTACAAGGATCTTGTTGGCTGGTGGTCCAACCAGCATTTCAACCGACCGGGCGGCGTGGAGGCGGCGAGCCCGACGGCGTGGGTGCCACAAGGCAAGCCCTTGTGGCTGACCGAGCTTGGCTGTCCCGCCATCGATCGCGGGCCGAACCAGCCGAATGTCTTCCCCGACCCGAAATCGTCCGAGAGCGCGTCGCCCTTTTTCTCCGGGCAGGGCCGCTCCGACCTCGCGCAGCGCCGCTTCATCGCCGCGCACCAGCAGCACTGGGATGCATCAGCGCCCGGCTTCGACGGCACCAAGAACCCGCTGTCGCGTGTCTATGGCGGGCGCATGGTCAGTTCCGACCGTGTCTATCTCTGGTCGTGGGACGCACGCCCTTTTCCGGCATTTCCGCAGCGCGCCGATGCCTGGAGCGACGGCGCCAACTGGACGCTGGGCCACTGGCTGAGCGGGCGGCTGAGCGGGCTGTCGCTGGGCGAACTGATCAACGCCATCCTTGCCGATCACGGACTGCCGACGGCGGATGTCGACTACGCTGACGGCGCGCTGGCTGGCTACGTGATCTCCGATCCTGGGACAGCGCGATCTGCGCTCGACCCGCTGATCGACGTCTACGGCCTCGACGTGATCGAGGATGGCGGCGGGCTGGCGTTCCGCAGTTCGACCACACGGATGGGGTCTGCGACGGCGCTCGCAGAACTCGCCGTTCCCGAGCGTGATCCCACGATCGAGCGCACGCGCAGTCCGGACCATCGCCTGCCGGCGGCGGCGACGCTGGGTTTCCGCGACCCGCTGCGACATTTCCAGGCGGCTACCGCGCGTGCCGTGCGGCCGGGCGCTCCCGGCGCCGGCGAGGAGACTGTCGGATTTCCCGGTGTGCTGGAGACGGCGGATGCCGAAACGCTGATCCGCGACTGGCTGAGGCGGCGCTGGGCCGAGCGCGAGACGGTCGCCTTCGCGCTGCCGCCGAACAGCGTCGCAATCGTGCCCGGTACACGTGTAAGGCTTCCGGGCGAGGCGACGGAGTACGTGGTGACCGGCGTCGAGGAAGGGCTGACGCGGCAAGTCAGCGCGCGCGCCGTGATGAATGGCGCCAGCCGCGGCGGCGGGGCATTGCCGCCCGCGCAGGTTCCTGAGCCCGACGAACATGTGGCCAGACCTCATTGCCTGCTGCTGGATCTGCCTTTGGGGCCAGGTGAGACCGAGCCGACGCAACAGTTTCGCATTGCCGCCTGGGCACGGCCATGGCGGGCGCAGCGCGCGTGGGTGTCGCCGGAGACGACTGGCTTCTCAGAGCGTGCCGCGCTGCTGCGGCCAGCGACGATAGGCACGCTCGCCGAGCCGCTGGCGCCGGGGGCAATGCGTGGCATCGTGCGGCGCGGGCCGCTCGTTGTGACGCTGCTCGATGGTGAGTTTGCCAGCGTCAGCCGCGCGCAGCTGCTCAACGGGGCCAATGTGCTGGCAGTGCGTTCGCTGTCAGGGGCCTGGGAAGTGCTGCAGTTCGAGACGGCCGAGGAGTTCTCCGCTGCGACCTGGCGGCTCTCCGGCCTGCTGCGCGGACAGTTGGGAACGACAGATGCCATGCTCGCCGGGTCGGCGGCCGGCGCCGATGCCGTGCTGCTCGACGAAGCCGTTCGACCGGCGGGGCAGACTACACCGGAGCTGGGACTGACGCTCAACTGGCGCGTGGCACCGACCGGGCGGCCATTTCTCCCCGGCCGCTTCTTCGAGGAGACCATAACGGGCGGCATGCGCGCCCGCCAGACGCTGTCGCCGGTGCATCTGAGAGCGCAGCGGCTTGGCACGGGCGACCTGGCGGTCGGCTGGATCCGCTGCGGCCGCATCGATGCCGACAGCTGGGATGGCATGGACATCCCGCTTGGCGAGGAAGCCGAGGCCTACCGTATCGAGGTGCGAACGACGGGCGGCGTACTGCGGCGCGACGCGACGGTCTCGTCTCAGCTCTGGACCTATGCGGCTTCGGCGATCGCGGCGGACTTCCCGGTTCTGCCCGCCACAGTCGATCTGAGCGTCATGCAGATCGGGGCCATCGGTCCCGGCCTGCCGGCAACGCGGCGCATCACGCTTTCATGACAACCAACGAAAGGACAAAACACATGGACGATGCGAAACCCTGGTACCTCTCGCGCACGATCTGGGCCTCGCTGGTCACGATCGGCTGCGCCACTGCCGGGATGGCCGGCTTGCCGGTCACCGGTGCCGATGGCGGCGCCCTGACCGAGGCGATCGTCAATGCGGTGATGGCCGGCAGCGGCCTGCTCGCTGTGTTCGGACGGCTCGCAGCGAGGAGCAGGATCGGCTAGACTGCAGGCAATTGCTGGCCGCCGGACAGGGAAATCGGCGGCCAGCACTGCCTTGCATGCATTTTCCCGGGGGAGTCGGAATGTCAGGTTTCATTCATGCAGCATTCAGCCGGCTTCGGTTAGAACGCATCCCATGAACACGAACCGCACCTTTTTCCGCACCGTCGCCGCGTTGATGCTCGCGGGAGGGCTTGCCGTTACCGAGGCAAGCGCGGCCCAGCCGGTCCTCCCGGAGGTCCCGTCGAACGGCAACTATATCGTGCTGGCCAGCGGCGATTGCTACGCGGTCGGCGAGTCGGTGGCCGCCCAGAACGGCGGAACCCTGGCAAAGGCCTCAGCCGACACCCAGAACGGCCAGTCTGTCTGCGTGATCGTGGTGCTGGTGCCCGGCAAGGATGGGCAGCGCCCGCGCCGGCAGGAGTTCGTGGTCCCGAATTGAAGCGCGTGAGGCGTTTTCCAGCCGGACAAAATCTGACTATATCTCACGCCGGGTAAGCGAACGGCCGGTGATTCCATGCGGATACTCGTTGTCGAGGACGACAAGGACCTGAATCGACAGATCGTCGATGCGTTGTCGGACGCCGGTTACGTCGTCGACAAGGCATTCGACGGCGAGGAAGGTCATTTTCTCGGCGACACCGAGCCCTACGACGCCGTCGTGCTCGACATCGGCCTGCCCCAGATGGACGGTATCAGCGTGGTCGAGCGCTGGCGCCGCGATGGCCGCAAGATGCCGGTGCTCATGCTCACCGCCCGCGATCGCTGGAGCGACAAGGTTTCCGGCATCGACGCCGGCGCCGACGACTATGTCACCAAGCCGTTCCATATCGAGGAAGTGCTGGCGCGCGTGCGCGCGCTGATCCGCCGTGCGGCCGGCCATGCGTCGTCGGAGCTGAGCTGCGGGCCGTTGCGCCTCGATACCAAGGCATCGAAGGCCGACGTCGATGGCAAGCCGCTGAAGCTGACTTCGCATGAGTTCCGTCTGCTCGCCTATCTCATGCACCACATGGGCGAGGTGGTGTCGCGCACCGAACTGGTCGAACACCTCTACGATCAGGACTTTGACCGCGATTCCAACACGATCGAAGTCTTCGTCGGCCGCCTGCGCAAGAAGATGGGCATCGACATGATCGAGACGGTGCGCGGCATGGGCTATCGCATGCGCGAGCCCGATGCGTGAGCGCTGACGCGCCGCAGGTCGAGACGAGCCGCCGGCGGCGGCTTCCCAACATGTTTCCACGTTCGCTGACGCTGCGCGTCATTGCCTTTTCCACCATCTGGGCGGTGGTCGCGCTGATCGTGATCGCGACCATCATCGGGTCGCTCTATCGCCAGGCGAGCGAGCGCGGCTTCGACAGCCTGCTGTCGGCACATCTTTTCAACCTGATCAGCTCGGTGGGTATCTCGCCGACCGGAACGCTCAGCGGCAGCCCGGATCTCGGCGACCTGCGCTTCTCGCAGCCCAATTCCGGCTGGTACTGGGCGGTGGAGCCGGCGTCGTCCGGCGTGAAGGGCGAATTGCGCTCGGCTTCCATGACCGAGACGATACCGTCGCCGCCGCCGGAAGAGGTGCCGTTCAGCTCGGACTTTCAGCGCAGCTACATCACCGAAGGCATCCGCGGCGAACAGCTGCTGATCTTCGAGAGCGAGTTCACGCTGGGCAGCGGCGACGACCTCGTGGCGCGCTTCCGCGTCATGGGCAACCGTTCGGAGCTCGAGGACGACGTCACCGCGTTCCAGACGCGGCTCTTCACCTACCTGGCCCTGTTCGGCGTCGGCATGATCGCCATCAACGCCATCGCCATCCTGCTCGGCCTGCAGCCGCTGTCGCGGGTGCGTCAGGCGCTGCGGCTGGTGCGCGAGGGCACGGCGACACGGCTCGACGGCCGCTTCCCGGCCGAGATCGAGCCGCTGGCCAACGAGACCAACGCGCTGATCGAGAACAACAAACGCATCGTCGAGCGCTCGCGGACGCAGGTCGGCAACCTCGCCCATTCGCTGAAGACGCCGCTTGCCGTGCTACTCAACGAAGGCCGCGCCATCGGCGGGCCGAAGGGCACGCTGATCGCCGAGCAGGCGACGGCCATGCAGAAGCAGCTCGAACACTATCTGCAGCGCGCGCGCATCGCCGCGCAGCGCGACAGCGTGGTCTACCGCACACCCGTCGGGCCGGTGCTGCAGCGCATGGCGAGGGTGACGGAAAAGCTGGCGCGGGGCCGGGAGGTCCGCCTGACGCTGCCGCCCGACGAGATCATCTTCGCGGGCGAGCGCGAGGATCTCGAGGAACTCACCGGCAACCTGCTGGAGAACGCGACCAAATGGGGCAGCGACACGATCCTCATCACGGTTTCGCCGCTGCCCGACCCGAACTTGTTCCGCATGACAGTCGAGGATGACGGCCCAGGCATTCCGGAGGACAAGGCGCGCGAGGCCCTGAAGCGGGGCAAGCGCCTCGACGAGTCGAAGCCTGGAACCGGCCTCGGCCTCGCTATCGTCGCCGATCTCGTCAGCGAGTATTCCGGCCGGCTGGCGCTGGAACGCTCGGAACTTGGAGGGCTGAAGGCCATTGTCGAGCTGAAGCGAGCCCAATAAGAGAGGCCCAGGGCACTGGCCGCATTTCGGCCAAACATCGCCCCTACCGCGAGGCAATCGGTGTTATTTCGTTCTCATCCAGGCAGGCAGGAACCGGTGCGCAGACTGACCTCCACCGCAGCGCTGGTCGCCATTTCGCTGGTGCTCTCCGGCTGTCTGTCGGCTGGCGGCGGGTCCGGCGGTGGAACGGCCGCGGCCTTGACCGAACCGACCCGGCCACCGGCTGCGACGGTGATCGCCGCAATGGAAGGCGGGCTGATCGGGGGCCAGATCGGTGAAAAACTCGATAATTCCGAGAAGCAGCGCGGGCTGGAGGCCGAATACAAGGCGCTGGAATACACGCCGAACGGCCAGACCGTGACGTGGCGGTCGGAACGCTCGCAGCGGTATGGCGAAGTGGTCGCCGGCCAGCCGTATCGGGTCGGATCGCAGGACTGCCGCCAGTATTCGCATACGGTCTTCGACGGCGGCCCGCAGCGCGTGGCGCGTGGCACTGCATGCCGCAACGCCGACGGCAGCTGGACGCCGCTGAGCTAGGTTGCGCTGCCGGTGACAGTCAATACGCCGCACGCGACGCGAATTGGCACCGTGGGACGCAGCCGGTATTGAGTATGCCATGGCTTTCTGGATCGCAGCGGCCTTCCTGACATTCGGCGCATGCCTGGCGATCATCCTGCCGGCCATGCGCGCGAGAGCAGCTGCGCCTGCCGCTGCCCACGATATCGCCGTCTATCGCGACCAACTGGCGGAAGTGAGCCGCGACGCCGGGCGTGGGCTTATCGGCGCCAGCGAGGCAGAGGAAGCGAAGGCCGAGATCGGCCGCCGCATCCTGCGCACCGGCGAAGCCGACAGCGCCGGGACGGCATCCAGGCCGGTGCCGCGCCTATCGCGAGCGCTGACCGCCGCCGCTATCCTCGCCGTGCCGCTGGTGAGCTGGGGCATGTATTCGATGCTTGGCTCGCCCGGCCTGCCATCACAGCCGCTGACCGCGCGGGTGTCGGTTGACCCGGCGGAGAGTTCGGTCGAGGACCTCGTGGCGCGTGCCGAGGCGCATCTGGCCGCCAATCCTGACGACGGCCGCGGCTGGGATGTGCTGGCACCGATCTACGTGCGGCTCGACCGTGGCGATGACGCGGTTGCCGCCTATCGCAATGCGATCCGTCTCGAAGGCGCCACCGCGGCCCGCGAGGCTGGTCTCGGCGAGGCGCTTGCGACCGCCGCGCGTCGTGTGACGCCGGAAGCCAGGGCGGCGTTCGAGCGGGCGCTGGCGCTCGAACCGCGCCAGCCGAAGGCAGCATTCTACATGGCGTCGGCTCTGGCACAGGACGGGCGCTTCGCCGAGGCGGCCGCTGCATGGCGCACGCTGCTGCCATCGCTGGCGGCGGATTCGCCGTGGCGACAGCCGACAGAGCAGGCGATCGCCGAAGCAGAGCAGCGCGCCGGAACGGCGGCGCCCGGTCCGACCCAGGATGACGTCGCTGCCGCGCAGGACATGACGCCGGAAGACCGGCTGGCGATGGTGCAGGGGATGGTCGCGCAGCTGGATGCAAAGCTGCGCGAAAACCCGAAGGACGCGGAAGGCTGGCGGCGTCTCGTTCGTTCGTACATGGTGCTTGGGCAGGAGTCGCAGGCACGCGACGCGCTGGCGCGCGGCGTGGCAGCCTTCGGAGCGGGCACGACAGAGGCGGCCGCGCTGACGGATTTCGCCCAGGCGCTTGGCCTGCCAGCGACGGATACCAATTGATGACGCGCAAGCAGAAGCGACTGTCGGTGATCGGAACGGGGCTCGCCTTCCTGACGCTCGCGACCGTGCTTGTCTTCTACGCGCTCGGTGCGAAAGCCTCGTATTTCTACATGCCCGGCGACCTGAAGGCGGCGATGCTGGAGCCGGGCCAGCGCATCCGCCTCGGCGGGCTCGTTTCCGACGGCTCGATCGTGCGCGGGCAGGGAACCAAGGTGAGCTTCGGCGTGACCGACAAGTCCGAGACGGTGAAGGTGACCTATGACGGCATCCTGCCTGACCTGTTCCGCGAGGGGCAGGGCGTGATCACCGAAGGCGCCTTCGGCGGCGACGGCGTGTTCGTGGCCGACAGCGTGCTGGCCAAGCACGACGAGACCTACATGCCGAAGGAAGTGGCCGACAGCCTGAAGGAAAAGGGCGTCTGGCAGGATTCCGACTGATGGTCGAGATCGGACATTTCGCGCTCGTTCTCGCCTTTGCGCTGGCGCTGGTGCAGTCGGCGCTGCCGCTGGCCGGCGCGTGGCTGGGCGACGAGCGCACGCGCGCCGTCGGCGGTCCGGTGGCGGTCACCGGCTGCGCGCTGATCGCGCTTTCTTTTGCCGTGCTGGTGGCGGCCTACGCGACCTCCGACTTCTCGGTGCTCAACGTGTGGGAGAACTCTCACTCGCTGAAGCCGATGCTGTACAAGCTGACCGGCGCCTGGGGGAACCACGAGGGCTCGATGCTGCTCTGGGTTCTGATCCTCGCCTTCTTCGGAGCGCTGGTCGCGGTGTTCGGCAGCAACCTGCCCGCCTCGCTGCGCGCCAACGTTCTGGCGGTGCAGGGCATGATCGGGTCAGCCTTCCTGCTGTTCATCCTGCTGACGTCCAACCCGTTCACGCGGCTGGAGCCGGCGCCGATGGAAGGGCAGGACCTGAACCCGATCCTGCAGGACATCGGCCTCGCGATCCACCCGCCGCTGCTCTATCTCGGTTATGTCGGCTTCTCGGTCTGCTTCTCCTTCGCCGTGGCGGCGCTGATCGAGGGCCGCATCGACGCAGCCTGGGCACGCTGGGTGCGGCCATGGACGCTGGCCGCCTGGCTGTTTCTCACCGGCGGCATCGCCATGGGCTCCTACTGGGCCTATTACGAACTCGGTTGGGGCGGCTTCTGGTTCTGGGATCCCGTCGAAAACGCCTCGTTCATGCCGTGGCTCGCCGGCACCGCGCTGCTGCATTCGGCGATCGTCATGGAGAAGCGCGCGGCGCTGAAGATCTGGACGCTGCTGCTGGCAATCCTCACCTTCTCGCTCTCGCTCCTCGGCACCTTCCTTGTCCGCTCCGGCGTGCTCACTTCCGTGCACGCCTTCGCCACCGATCCCGACCGTGGCGTCTTCATCCTCGCCATCCTGACGCTCTTCATTGGGGGCTCGCTGGCGCTGTTTGCGCTGCGCGCGCCATCGCTGACCGCCGGCGGACTGTTCCAGCCGATCTCGCGCGAAGGTGCGCTGGTGCTGAACAACCTGTTCCTGACAACGGCGACGGCGACGGTGCTGGTGGGCACGCTCTACCCGCTCTTCGTCGAGGCGATATCGGACGACCGGATCTCGGTCGGCGCGCCCTTCTTCAACTTCACCTTCGGCCCGCTGATGCTGCCGCTGCTCGCGGTGGTGCCGTTCGGACCGCTGCTGGCCTGGAAACGCGGTGACCTGCTGGGCGCGGCGCAGCGGCTGTTCACCGCCTTCGCGATCGCGCTGGCGGTGGTTCTGGCGACGCTGCTTTTCGTCGATGGCGCATCTGTCGCGGCGGCGCTTGGCATCGGTCTCGCCGCCTGGCTGGTCTTCGGTGCGCTGACCGATCTGGCGTTGCGCGCCGGCGTCGGCTCCGTCGGCCCTGCTGTCGCGTGGCGCCGGCTGGCCGGACTGCCGCGCTCGGTGTTCGGGACGACGCTGGCCCATCTCGGCCTGGGCCTGACGCTGCTCGGCATCGTCTCCGTTTCTGCCTTCGAGGAGGAGCGCGTTGCCGCGATGCGCACCGGCGACACGCTCGAGGTCGCAGGCTACACGCTGCGCTTCGCCGGCATCGCCGAGATGCAGGGTCCGAACTACGTCGAGGACCGCGCGACCTTCGAGATGCTGGGCGCCGGCACAGTGACGGGCGCGATCACCTCGTCGAAGCGCCTTTACACGGCGCGGCAGATGCCGACCACCGAAGCCGGCATCCGCACCATGGGCCTCTCGCAGCTCTACGTTTCTCTCGGCGATGCGACGCAGGACGGCGGCATCGTCGTGCGTGTCTGGTGGAAGCCGCTGGTGATCCTCATCTGGGGCGGCACGCTGGCGATGATGCTGGGCGCTTTCGTCTCGTTGCTCGACCGCCGCCTGCGCGTCGGTGCGCCGTCGCGCCGCAAGCGTTTGGCAACGCCGAATCCGGAACCGGCGGAATGAGATCGGCGCGGCTGCTGCTGGCGGCGTGCGTGATCGCGTTCGCGATGCCACTGGCCCCGGCTTTCGCACTGCAGCCGGACGAGGTGCTGGCCGATCCCGTGCTGGAGGCGCGCGCGCGCGCCCTTTCGGCCAGGCTGCGCTGCATGGTCTGCCAGAACCAGTCGATCGACGATTCCGATGCCGATCTGGCGCGCGACCTGCGCGTGCTGGTGCGCGAGCGGCTGATGGCAGGCGACACCGACGAGCAGGTGATCGACTTCATCGTGGCGCGCTATGGCGAGTTCGTGCTGTTGCAGCCGCGTTTCAGCTGGCAGAACGCCGCGCTGTGGGGCGCGCCGGTGGTGCTGCTCGCAGCCGGCGGCGTGTTCCTGTTCTACAGCGCGCGCAGAAGGCGTGTCGCGACTGCTGCCGTTGCGCC
>JBFXFO010000139.1:0-10577 GCA_050178915.1 Rhizobiaceae bacterium
GCATCGAGCCTGGCATGACCGAGTTGCAGGCGGCCCGGCTGATCGGGATGAACGGCCTGCCGCACAGCGCCCATCCCATGCTCAGCGCCGGCCGTCGCGCCGCCTATGGCCTCCCCTCGCCGAGCCTCGACGTGATCCAGCGCGGCGCCCCGGTCACCTGCGCCTATGGCGTGCAGGGCGGCCTGAACGCCCGCGCCGGCTTCATGGTCGAAAGTGCCGCCGAGCTTCCCGCCGGCATCCAGGACTACGTGGAGAAGCTGGTGGGGCCCTACTTCGCCGCCGTCGTCGACTGGTACGAGACCATCGGCATCGGCGTGCATGGCGGCACGCTGTGGCGCGCCATCCATGACCGCATCGGCGACCCGTTCTTCGGCGTCGGGCTGAACCCCGGCCATCTCATCCACCTCGATGAGTGGCTGCATTCGCCGGTCTTTGCCAATTCGCGCGTGCCGATACGCTCCGGCATGGCCCTGCAGGTCGACGTGATCCCGGCAACCGGCTCGCCCTGGTTCACCACCAACATCGAGGACGGCATCGCCATCGCCGACCAGCGCCTGCGCGGCGAGTTTGCGGAGAAGTACCCGGAGGCGTGGAAGCGCATCGAGGCGCGCCGGGCTTTCATGGCTGACGCGATTGGCATTCGCCTCAAGCCGGAGGTTCTGCCCTTTTCGAACATCCCGGCCTTCCTCCCGCCATTCTGGCTGGCGCGCGACCACGCGATGGCCGTCGGCAGGCGCTGAGATCACCCGACGCCATACCAGCTGACCGCGCAGGCAACCGGCGCATCCGGCGGCGGCCACGCGATTGCCGCACTCGCAGCGCGATGGTGACGCCTGTCGACAACGGACATCATCGTGATCAGCGCACGCGTCGTTCTGTCAGTCGCCCTGCTGGGATTGGCCGCAGCGGCGGTTGGCGGCTTCGTCTATCAGGTGGCCGGGCTCGACTGGCCGCTGTGGCCGGGGCTGCTCGGCGGCGCCAGCGTTTTCGTCGCCCTGTTCGCGCTTGCCGACTAGCGGCGTCGATCCTGCCAGCGATGCGCGAAACTGCCGGACGACAATCCGGCCAGCGCTTGCGGCTGCTGACTTGGGCGGGGCGCGTTGACGCGGCCCGGCGCTTGTGGCCGATTGCAGCTCTCTCCAGCCAAGAGGAATCGCATGCTCCGCCGCGCCTTCGCCGTCCTGCTCACCGCCCTTGCACCTTCTGTCGCCCTCGCGTCCTCCGACGATGCGTGGGAGGAAATGCGTGCCGACGTGGCAGCCAGGTGCGCGCAGGCCGCCGCCGGCTCGATCGAGGCGCCGGAAACCATCGTCGATCCCTACGGCTCCGAGAATTTCAGCCTCGCGCTGGTCTACGGCAAGCCGAAGGGCGCCGAGGGCCGCATCGTCCAGATCTGCGTCTACGACAAGCAGACCCAGGCGGTCGAACTCGGCAGCGAACTGACCGGCGACGAGTTGCGCGGCATCGCGGACTGACGAAACCCAATGCTCCGCATCTTCGGGCTCGCCCTCTGCCTGCTGGCGCTGGCGTCCTGCGCGGGGCCGCACCCCTATCGGTTCGTCGGCGCGACGCCCGGCAATGATGTCGAGCTCGCCGGGACGCACACGATCCTGGTCGCCACCACCCGGCAGAAATCCGACGATCCCGCAGAACCCTTCACCGGACAGCGCAGCGCCGCCCTGTCCTTCGGCCGTATCGACGTGACGGTCCCCGCCGTTCACAAGCTCGGCAGCATCGAACGGCCGCGTGACGGTGCCTCCGATCCGGCGCGCACCTTCGCCGCCGCCAATGCAGGCGCCTATCGTGATGCGCGCGATTTCGGCGCCGCGCTGCGCGGCCGGCTGGGTGACGGCAACGGCAACGTTCTCGTCTTCGTGCACGGCTACTACAGCCATTTCGGGGACGCGGTGTTCAGGGTGGGCCAGATCGTCCACGATTCCGGTTATTCGGGCACGCCGGTTCTGTTCTCCTGGGCCTCGTCGGGACGCTTCGTCGACTATGTCTACGACAACAACAGCGCCACGGCGGCCCGCGACGCGCTCGAGGAAACGCTGCGCGTCATCGCGCGTTCCGGTGCGAAGCACATCGACATCGTGGCTCATTCGATGGGCACATGGGTGGCGGTCGAAGCATTGCGCCAGCTTGCGATGACGGGCGACCGCGACCTCGGCGGGCGGCTCGGCGACGTGGTCCTGGCCGCCCCCGACATCGATGTCGACGTGTTCAAGAGCCAGATGCGCCGCTACGGCAAGCCGGACCGCAACTTCTTCGTGCTGGTGTCACGCGACGATCGCGCGCTGTCGGCCTCGCGTCTGATCGCCGGCAACCGGCCGCGGCTCGGCGACTATGCCGGCGACAAGGAGATCGCCGATCTCGGCGTCAGCGTGGTCGATCTCACCGGCGTCGAACAGGGCGACTCGCTGAGGCACGCGAAGTTCGCCGAGAACCCGGTGCTCGTGCGACTGCTCGGGGAGCGCCTCAACGACAGCCTCGGCTCGTCCCGTAAGGAGGTCGCCGCGCGGCTCGACGCCATCGGGCCGAGTGTCGGCGCCGCCGTCACCTCGGCCCTCGAACTGGTGATCACCACGCCTTTCGAGGTCCTGATGATCGCTACCGGCGGCTAGACCGCGGCCGGGATCAGACGAACAGATCGACCTTTTCGAATGTCCGCACGTCAACCAGCCCCACATCCGAGATGCGCAGCTCGGGGATGACGACCAGCGCCAGCAGCGAGTGCTGCATGTAGGCGTTGTTGAGCGAGCAGCCCATCTGCCGCATCGCGGCGGTGAGCTTCTCGGCCTTCGCCGCGACGATCTCGGCGCGCTCGTCCGACATCAGCCCGGCGATCGGCATCTCCACCAGCGCCAGTTCCTGCCCCTTCGAATAGAGCACGACGCCGCCGCCCACTTCGGCCAGCCGGTTCGCCGCCAGCGCCATGTCCTGCTTGTTGGTGCCGACCACGATCATGTGGTGGGAATCATGCGCCACCGTCGAGGCCATGGCGCAGTCGTGCACATAGCCGAAGCCGGACACGAAGGCGTTCGTGACGGCGCCCGTGCCGCGGTGCCGCTCCACCACCGCGATCTGGCAGACGTCGTTCGGCCGGTCCATCGCCACCAGCCCGTCCTCAACCGCCAGATCAGCCTCCAGCGCGCGCGTCGGCGCCTGGTTCTCGATCACGCCGATGACCCGCGCCCGCACCTCGTTGGCGCCCTGCGGCGCCGCGATGTCGAAATCCGTGGCCGAGATGGCCTTGCCCAGCTTCACCGTCTGCTTGGCGCTCGCCGGATAATCGTAGGCCGCGATCTCGGCCTCCAGCCGCCCGTTGCGTGCCAGCCGCACGCCGCGCGCGAACACCTCGTCGATGACCAGCGCCGACAGGTCGGAGACGATGAGGAAATCCGCCCGGCGTCCCGGCGCGATCGAACCGATCTCCCGCTCCAGGCCGAAATGCTGCGCCGTGTTCAGCGTCGCCATCTGGATCGCCGTGACCGGCTTGAGTCCCTGCGCGATGGCGTGGCGCACGACGCGGTCCATGTGGCCTTCATTGACCAGCGTACCGGAGTGGCAGTCGTCGGTGCAGAGAATGAAGTTGCGCGGGTCGATGCCGCTTTCCGTCACCGCCTTCACCTGGCTGACGACGTCATACCAGGCCGAGCCCAGCCGCAGCATCGCGCGCATGCCCTGCCGCACGCGGGCGATCGCGTCCTCGGCTCGCGTGCCTTCATGGTCGTCCTGCGGCCCGCCCGCGACATAGCCGTGGAACGGCAGGCCGAGATCGGGCGAGGCATAGTGTCCGCCGACGGTCTTGCCGGCGCGCATGGTGGCGGCGATCTCGCCGGCCATGGTGGCGTCGTTCGCCACCACGCCGGGGAAATTCATCACCTCGCCAAGACCGATGATGTTGTCCCAGCCCATGGCCTCCGCGACGTCCGCCACGCCAAGCGTGGCGCCGGGATTTTCGAGCCCCGGCGCCGAGGGCACGCAGGACGGCATCTGCACGTGGACGTTGACCGGCATCGCCTTCGCCTCGTCATGCATCAGCCGCACGCCGGGCAGGCCGAGCACGTTGGCGATCTCGTGCGGATCGATGAACATCGAGGTGGTGCCGTGCGGGATGACGGCGCGGCAGAACTCCGTCACGGTCACCATGCCGCTCTCGACATGCATGTGGCCGTCGCAGAGGCCCGGCACGAGATAGCGCCCGCCGGCGTCCACCACTTTCGTCTTGCTGCCGATGGCGTGGCTGGCGTCGGAGCCACAATAGGCGAAGCGCCCGCCAGAGATGGCAATGTCGGTGCCGGCGATGACCTCGCCGGAATAGACGTTCACCCAGCGGCCGTTGCGCACGACGAGATCGGCCGGCTTGCGGCCGGTCGCCACATCGACCAGCTGTGTCGCGACCTCGCTCCAGGGTTTCGGAATTGTCATGCTGGCAAAACTCTCGTCGTTCAGATGATCTGGAAATGCACCGGCTTCGGCGTCAGATCATCGCCGTTGATCGGCGTCACGTCCATCGGGCAGGCCGACAGCACGAGGATCAGATCGATCAGCGCTGTCAGCACGACATGGTCGCCCGGCTTGCTCAGCGGCGTGCCGATGGCGATGTCCCGGCTGTCGGTCACCGGGATGTTCATCCAGAGGTTCAGCGGGTTGGGCACCGCCGTCGCGTCGAAGCCGGCCTCGAACAATGCCTCGAGAAAATTGTCGCGGCAGTTCCGGTGCCCCGGCGGACAGCCGTAGAATTTGTAGAGCCACTTGTCGCAGCAGGCGAGCAGCATGTCGTGCTTGCCGGGCGAACTGTCCTCCTCGAGCAGCAGCATCCGGGTGCGCCGGTTGGAGAAAAGCGCGTCGCCCTCCGCCGGGAACAGCCCGCCGATCATCCGGCGCGTGTGCTCGACGGAGAGATACTCGGACGTGTCGTGCCAGTTGAGCGCCCAGGTGTCGACGACCTGCGCGCCGAACGTGTTGACCAGGCGCAGCTTCTGCCCGGCACGCAGCGGCACCGCCCTGCCATGGCCGCCGCGGATCTCCTGCACGGCACCAACGGTCATTGGTCCGCCACCGTTGCGTCGAGCGTCGCGCCGGCGGTGATCCGGCCGGCGATGCGCTCCAGATCGCCGGCCGCAAAGTTGCCGCTGACATTGAGCTTGCCGCCGAGGATCGGCTCGATGATGCGCGGGGCCATGAGCACATCGCCGCCGACGCTCAGCTCGACAGTCTTGCCGACGTGGCGCGTGGTGAAATCGGCGAACGTCGCGCGGCTGTCGTCGGTCAGGTCAAGCGCCAGGATCTTCAGCGGCAGGTTCGGGTCGGGCTCGATCGTCGCCTGCCGCACGGAAAGCTGCACCGTCTCGGCGATGGCCGCCACCGGAGCCAGGACGAGCAGCAAACAGAACAGGGCGGCGTGGAACGGCATGCGCCATTCCATCGCCTTTGCCGGCACCTTGCAAGCCCGCGCCGCGCGCTGGTTCGAGGGGCCTAGTTCGCCTTCATCTTCTTGATCGTGTCCGGCACCGACATCACGCCGGTTCCCTTCACGCCCCTGGCGGCGGCCTTGCAGTCGCGCGCATTCGAATACTCCGTCTTCTGCACGCAGCCCGAGATCGTGCCGCCGCTGGTCGAGCATTCGCTGAAGGTGCAGGTGTCCCACAGGCAGTCGAGCTTGTTGCCCGCCTCGTCCGTGCCGGTCTTGCGCGCGGTGCCGGTCGAATCGCAGGCCTGGCCGTTGGAGCGTACCGGCTTGGCCGATGCGTCCATCGACAGCGACAATGCGAACGTACCCGCGAGAACGGCCGCGAGCGTGTATTTCAGGATGGCTGATGCGGTCATGGAAGTTCCTCGGCTGGCGTCCCTCGCCGCCAGCATGCCACCCGCCATTGCGCATGCATCTGCCGCACGGGGGATGCCGTGCGCAAACGCAGACGGCCGGTCCGTGCCCGGCCGTTCGATGTCGCGATCGCAATCCTATTGGACCGTGAAGGTCTTCTCTTCGTCGACCTTGAACGGATCGCCGAACGGCGCGCCGCTGAGGAACACCGTGATGGTGTCGCCCTGCTGCACGTCGACGGTCGTGCTGCCGGGCGTCTCGTTGATCGAGCCGATCGATTCGAGATTGCCGTTGGCGTCGGTCCTGAAGATCTCCACCGGTCCGTCGGCCTGGTTGTCCACCGTCAGCTTGACGTCGGGCGTGAAGAAGTCGCTGACGTCGCCGAAGCCCTCTTTGACAGCCTCACCAGTGCCATCGAAAAACTCCCTCACCGGCTCGACCGTGTAGTAGAGAATGACGGTCGTGGTCGTGCCGGCGACGAGCACGGCGGTCACCGAGCCGGCGATCTTGATCCTGCGCACTTTCTTGGCCAGCGCCCTGGCGGCTTCCGCGCTCATTTGCGGAGGGGGCATTCTGGCCAGCGGCACGCGCACGACATGCACGCCCTTGCGGGCGTTGCCGCCCTGCTTCGCCAGTGGCGCAATCTCTGCCACCTTGGCTTTGTCAAGCTTCACCTTGCCGCCCTTCTCCGGCTTTACCGGGGTACCCCCCTTGAGGTCCGGCTTCAGCGGTGCTTCGGCCGGCTTGCCTGGCTTGATGTAGCCTCCCGGGGCATCGAGCACGTCGATCACATCGTCAGGTTCCAGCAGATCGTCAGGCTGCAGGTAGCCGGCCGCCTTCTTCTGCAGGTCCCCATACGCGTGGGCTTTGAAACCCTGGGTGCCGGCGTCATCAGGCAGAAACTGATCCGGCCTGATGACATCGTAGATATTGCCTTGCGGCTCGGCGGGCTTCAGCGGGGCCGCCGTGTATCTCGGCACGTCCACGACCTCGTCCGCGTCGTCGAGAATGGGCGGCAGCGGCCGGTTGAACCCTGTCGCGCCCGCCTGCCCGGCATCGTCAGCGTTGCGGCCGACACCCTGCCCGAGGTCGTCGAGATTGCGTCCGACGCCCTCGCCCAGATCGTCGAGCGCGCGGGTCCCCTTGCCGAAACCGCTCACGGCGTCGTCGATCGAGTTGATGCCGTTCTTGATGATGGTGCCGATCGGCTTCTTGGCGAACGCCTCGTCAGCGGGAAACACCAGCGCCGCACTCGCCAGCGCGGCAACCGCCAGACACGTCATCCCGAGGCCGGATTTCATCACCGTCTCCGTTCCGCCGTTGCTCGAAAGGATCAGCCGGGCCATCACAGCCTCCCGCCGTCGAAGCGAATCAGCTGGATCGGGTCATTGCCCGGCACGAATCCGCCTATCCAGTCGTCGTTTTGGGCAATGCGCCATGTCTGCCCGGGGTTGCTCGGCTGGATGATCTGGAGTCCGGGGCTGAGCGTCAGGATCCACTCCGGGTCGCTCCCGTCCTGTGCGTCGAGGAACAGATCGATCGGCGCCGACGAAGTGTTCTGCACCAGCACCTTCACCATGCCGGCCGGAACCTGCTCCACCTGCTTCATCCCGGCGGCTGTGTCCGCCGTCAGCTCCTCGACCTCGACGCCGTCATTCTCACCGTCGACAGCCAGTTCGTCCGTCGAGGCAGGCTCGCCGTCGGCCGGCGGCAGCAACTCGTCGCCGCTCACCGCCTGATCTTCGGCAGGCAGCAGTTCGTCACCCGTCACCGCCTGGTCTTCGGAGGGCGCCAGCAATTCGCCCTCGCCCGACGTTGCCGCCTGCCCGTCATCGGCCGGCAGTTGCTCGCCCTCTGCGGTGGCTGCCGGGTCCTCGACCGGAGCCGGTTCCTCCGCCAGCTCGGGCTTGCCTGGATCGATCAGGATCGCCGGGTCCTCGCCCGACGTTGCATCGGAATTGCCCAGCATCTCGGCTTCGCCGTCGGCCGCGGGTTGCTCGGCCGGCGCTTCCGTGGTGGCTTCCTCCGACGGCGCGACCGTCATGTCACCGTCGTCCACCGGCGCGTCCGCCACGGGATCCTCCGGCGGCGTCTCGCCACCCGCATTCAGCGTCTCGTCGGAAGGCGTCTCGCTGCCGGCATCGACGACCGGATCGGCAGGCGCCTCGTCCGGCGGCGGCTCGCTCGCCGCGGCGTCGCCTTCCAGCGGCTGGTCGGTCTCCTGCCCTTCGGCCAGCGCCGGGTCGATCGGTTCGCCGCCGCCGGCGTCGCCGGTGGCTTCCTGCTCGGCATCGAGCGGCTGCTCGATCGCCATGCCGTCGGCTGGCTGGTTCGGATCGTCCTCCGCCTTCACGGGCGCTCCGGCAAGCGCCAGCGATGCGATGGCGACGAGCGGCAGCGCGTTGCGCGTCCGGCGGGTGGAAGCGGCGAGTTCCGCCGCGATCTGCTTCAGCGTTCTCATCATTTTACATCCGTGCAGACGGGATAGTTGTAGGCGATGACGATGTCGGCGATGCCGGTCGGGTCGAGCGACGACCATGGGAAGTTGACGCCCTCGCCTCCCTTCGCCTCGGCACCTTCCATCACCGTGTTGACAATCGCATCGATGCGCTCGTCGCTGACCTCGGCCAGCATGCGCGCGCGCACGATCTTCTTCAGCTCTTCCTTCAGCTTGACGTAGCCGACCTCCGCCGCGATGGCGGTGCCGCCGTAAAACGCGATACCGAGGCTGGTCCCGATGGCCGATTCGATCGCGACCTCCTTGGCCAGCGTCAGCGCGCCCGCCCTCGCCATCTTCTGCAGTGCCGCCTTCACGCCCGCCTTCAGCGTCGCCCTGGCGCCTTCCCTCAGCGCCGCCTTGCCGGCGAGCTGAGCGCCGGTCTTGCCGGCAATGGTGGCCGCCGAGGCCCCGCCCTTGGCGGCGGCAACCGCGCCGGAACCCGCGCCCACCGTAAGCACCGTAATGGCGATGCTGCCCGCTGCGATCAGCGGCGACGTGACCTGGTCGGCGATTGCCCAGTCGCAGGTCGCCTTGTCTTTGGCGCAGCCGGCCGCGCAGCCATAGGGCAGCGAAGCCGGGCACTGGTTCCAGCACACCGGCCCGACACCGGCGAAGCCCTGTTTGCAGCCATTGTAGCAGAGCCCGGCATCATACTGCTTGCCGCTCTCGCACGACATCAGCCCACCGACGCCGCGATCGTAGGTGTGCTTCACGCACGACACGCCGATGTCGGTCGTGTTGGGCGGGCAGACCGATGTGCACAGGCTGGTGACCACCGGCGCCGTCTTGTAGCCGGAGGGGCACAGCGAATAGACGATCGTGTTGGCATTGAAGGTGCCGCAGCCATACTTCTTGCCGTCGCGGCTCGCCCTGCAGCGCGCGCGCGCATCGTCCAGGCTGAACGGCGTGTCGCCCAGTTCCCATTTGAAGGCGGAGCGTCCCTGCGGCGCCGGCTTGCGGCAGTACAACCCGTCATCGACGAAGCCGGGCGGGCAGTCCGGCACGCACATCGTCACGAACGGATGATAGCCGGCCTTGCAGTTGGTGTAGCAGAGGCCCGCCGTATCCTCCGACTGTCCCGGCGGACAGGTGCGCGGGACCGTGCCGGCGCCGCGGCCATAGCTGTCGCGCCAGCAGAACTTGTCCTTGCCGTCGTCGTTCAGGTTGGCCTCGGTCAGATCGGCGATCACCCTGTCGATGTTGATGCCGTTCATCGCCAGCAGTTCGTCGTCCGTGGGATTGTACGGCAGCCGCACGGTCTCGTTCACGATGCTGCGCACATAGTACGGGATGTCGCGGCCCGCGGCCTCCTCCGTCTTGCCCTTGTAGAACCAGATCTGCGACCTCGGCTGCAGGCGGTAGGTCACCGTCTCGCCGACCTCGATGTAGAACAGCGTCTTCTGCACGCCGCTGACCAGCTTGGTGACCGCCACGTCGTCCGCGCCGGTGTTGATGAAGGTGACCGGCACGCTGCCCGGCCCGGCCTCCGCTGCGGCGAGCGCGCCGAGCGGCACATAGGGAATGTCGATCGTGCCGGGGGGTGCAGTATCAGGCACCACGAAACCTTCCGGCACGACCTCGTCGGTGCCGGCCTTGACGAACCAGATCGCCGTCTTCGGCTGCATCCTCAGGCTGGTCGTCTCGCCCGGCATCAGCCGGAACAGGCGCACCTGCATACCGGCGCTGTCGGAGATCACCGCCTCGACATGATTGCCGATGGTATTGTGGAAACTCACGGTCACGCTGCCAGGTCCGGCCTGCTCGGCCTTCACCTGTTCAAGCGTCAGCCTGTTGGGGACGCTGGCCTCCTGGGTGGCCGCCTCCGTCACCTTGTAGCTCGGCAGGATCGCCTCGCCGGTGGCCTTGTTGTAGAACCACAACTCGGTGCCGGGCAGCGCATTCTGGAAAAAGACCGCGCCTTGCGGGAGCGCGTACAGCTCGATCGCCCGCTTGTTGTCGTCCTCGACCGTCACCGCCACTTCGGCGTTGATGAGGTTGGTGAACTTGATCTCGACGCTGCCGGGGCCGCTGTGCTTCGCCTGCATCTCGGCAACCACCGGATCGACCTTCGGCCGCGGCGGCACGATTTCGATCCGCTCGCCGTCAATGCCGCTGACGATATAGGGCTCGCCGGCATCGCTCTTCGTCTCCATGTCGACGAAGCGCAGGTCGGAGCCCGGCAGCACGCGCTGCGTCGCCGTCTCGCCGGCGGCGATCTCGAACAGCGGATGCGCCTTCTCATCCGCG
>JBFXFO010000140.1:0-10471 GCA_050178915.1 Rhizobiaceae bacterium
GACGAAGTATTCTTCCGTCGAAGCCTTGCCGTCGTTGACTTCCTGGGTCCACTTCTCGAGCGGCACCTTGATGCCGAACTCCTTGTCGATGGCGAAGACGATGTCGAGGAAATCGAGGCTGTCGATCCCGAGGTCGTCCATCGCGTGGCTTTCCGGCGTGATCGTTGCAATGTCGATCTCGCTGGTGTCGGCGATGATCTTGGCGACTTTCTCGAAGGTAGACGGCACGGACAGGCCTCTCTAGCAGGTCGGGTCAGCGGAAGATTGCGGCTGTCTAGTCGCTTTTGCCCGGCAGGGAAAGGGGGCGGCGTCCACGATCTCCACCGATGGTAAAATCGTAATTATTGCAATGACTTGGACGAAGGAGCGAAGGTCGTCGCGTTCACCGGCGTCAGTTGAAGACGATGCGGGCAAGCACGTGCAGGCGGTCGCCGTCGGGTCGCACGATGACGGCCTCACCCTCTCGGGCGCCCGCGCCGGTCAACGCCTGGATGTTCTCCAGATGGGTAACCATCACCATGTTGCCGGATCCGCTAAAGTCCTGAATTTCCTTCATGATCGTGGCGACCTTGCCGGCAGTGTCAGAGGCGTCGGCGGGGCTCAGGTCGAGTGCGTCGAAGTCCTCGACCCTGGCGTCCTCGAAGGCGATCCTGGCCGTATCGCGGGCGCGGCAGTAGCGGCTGGTCAGGATTCGCTCCACCGGCGCGGAACGCGCCGCGAACAGTGAGCCAATCCGTCGCGCCTGCTGCTTGCCACGCTCCGACAGGTTCCGCTGCGTCGCGCAACTGCCGATGTCGAAATTGGCCGGGTCGGCGCTGCCTGTGGCATAGGCGTGGCGCAGAAGCACGACCTTGCCGCCGTCCCGCAATGCTGCCCAGCCGGCCTCGGTCGCCATAGCCGGCGAAACGGCCAGGGCCGCGACAATCGCAATCATGAAACGCGGCATTCGGCCTCCAAGGTCCGTGGAGGCATATAGGGATTCGAAAGCGCGGTGAAAGACAAGCCGCGGGAGCGTCGCAGCGTTGCCGCCGGCCTCACAGTTTGGCGAGCTGCTTGTCGACTTCGGCGATCTTCTGATCCAGCAGCACCGCCATGCCGGCCTGGCCCTGCGCCTTGAGTTCGTCCCGCGCGATCTCGAACTTCTCTCGGGCCAGCTGGTATTCTGCCTTGCCGCCGCCCATCGCCGCCATGTTCCAGTAAACGTCCCCGACATTGTTGGTGGCAAGCGCCCACTGCGTCGGCGTCGCCTCCTTGGTGAAGACCTCGAGCGATGCTTCGAAGGCTTTCATGGCCTCGGGAAGAACCTCGGGCTTGCGGCCGAAGGTCGACATGTTGAGGAGCACCTGTCCGAGCCCGTCCTGCGTCGTTGCCCAGTCGATCGGCGTTTCAGACCTGGTCATGATTTCGAGAGCCGCGCGCCTTGCATCGGCGGACTGATCGAGAAGCGCCAGGTCCCCCTTCTGGAGAAACAGCGACTGCAGCAGCGCCCCGAGGACCGCCTGAGCCAGCGACCACTGCCGTGGTGTCTCCGCGCGCGTGTAGACCTCCATCGCGCGGCGAGCGGAGGCGGCTCCCTCCTCATACATGGCCGGGTCGCTGCGCAGGACTGCGAGAAGCTTGAATGTATGGGCAAGGTTGTACTCGATGTCCGCCCACTCGAGCGGGAAGCCTGCCCGCGTATACACTTCCTGGGCCGCACGGAACGGCTCGACGGACCCTTCTATCTTGTCCACGTCGTAGCCCCGTTGCCCGAGCGTCTGCCGCACGGCGCCGAGGTTCATCTGGGCAGCGGCCCACAAGGAGGCGTTCTTTTCCCGTGTGACGATGGTCAGCGCCTCATCATATGCCGCCTCTGCTCGGCCCAGAGCATCGGTCCCGGCCTCATACGTCCCGAGAATCTTGTAGCCGGTGCCGAGGTTGATCTGCGCCGTGGCCCAGTAGGCGGGCATGCGTTCCTTCGGCCGGACGTCGACCACCGCCTGGAAAGCCTCGACGGCGCGGCGAGCGCTGGCTGTGTCGCCGTTCAGTGTTGCCAGAAACTGCAGCGCGCCGCCGATGCTCGTCTGGACGAGCGACCATCCGATGGGGTCTGTCTGCCTGTCGTAGGTCTTGAGTGCAGCTTCGTAAGTGGCGACGGCCTCGGACACCGCCGCCGCACTGCCCGTGCGCTCAGCCTGAGCCTGCAGCGCCCGGGCGAGCTGCAAATTGCTCGATACCCATTCCTTCGGGGACTTGGCGGGGTCGCGGCGCGACAAGGCGGCATGAAACGCGGTGATCGCGGCGTCGAGGCTGGCAGTGCCGAGCTCACGCTCGCTCAATGCGAAATACGCCGCCCCGATGTTCTCCTGCGTGGTTGCCCAGTTGAGATCGTCGTTCTCCTGGCTGAAGACAGCAAGCGTCTCGCGGAAGATCGCCAGCGCCTCATCGAGGCGCGCGGTGTTGGCATCATCCTCCGCAAGCGCGAGGAGAACAATGGCGACGTTGGTCCTTGCCAGTGCCCATTGCTGGTTCTTCACTCCGTACGGGATGTAGCTCAGCAGCATGTTGAAGGCATCGATCGCGGCCAGAGCGCCAGCCTCTTCGCCGGTTGCGTCGCTCCATTTGAGCAGCGCCTTCGCTTCGCTGTTCTTGTAGTCCCGGCGGAGCTGGTCATCCCACTTCTCGACCAGTTCGAATGCCTTGCGGTAGTCGGAGGCCGCCGCCGCGTAGTCATAGGCAAGCGCCTGGACATCGGCGCGCTGCGCGTAGATCGCGGCATCGGCGATGCGCTTCTGGCGCAGCTGTTCCTCGATGTCGTCCACGTTCTGCCCGTTCTGGTCGACGCGCGTGACCGCCTGGTCAAGGAAGGAGCGGGCGGTGTCGATGGCGCCCTGGCGCAGCGCATCGTCCGCCGAGGCCAGCAGTATCTTCGTCTCGGGGTCGGAGGTGTCGAGCGCGCGGGCGCGGTCGAACATCTGCTTCAGCCGCTCCGCCTGGGCGTCGAGCGTCCTGGCGAGTTCGTTCGGATCGTCGGGGATCTGGTCGGTACCCATGGCGCGCAGCACGCCGTAGAGCGAATCGAGCGGCACGCCGTCGCGCGACGCGACCAGTTCGACCTGCGCGCGGTTGTCCAGCGGCAGGTCCGAGATGGTGAGCAGCAGCTTGCGGCGTTCCCCGGTGATCAGGCCTTCATTGCCGGTGGGCTCGTCCTGCGCGACGCCGAAATAGAGCATGCGGCGCAGGCTCTCGTTCACCCAGGGGCGCTGCTGCGCCTTCGTGTCGAGGTAGACCTCCTCGGTGACCATGCGCATGACGGCGCCGAATTCGGCGCCGTTCATCGCGCCGAGGTGGCGGAGCAGCGCTGTGGCGTAGGGGCTGTTGCCGCCGCTCGCGCCATCAAGCGCAGGCCGGCCCGGCTCGGCGGCGAAGCCGATGACCGTGCCAAGGTTGTCGGTGGTGGCGGCCGGGGTGCCAGTCAGCGGCGCTGCTCCTCGGACCGGCGTCAGGCCTTCGGTGCTGACCGGAGCCGGTTCGGCATCCGGGCTGACGCGCACCATGGCGTCGGCCGGGAAGGGATTCGTGCGGCAGGCGTCGAGCAGCACGACCACGACAGGAACGGTGGCCTTGAGCTTTTCCATGACGGCGGAGAGGGCGACCAGCGAATCGCCGGCATGATCGAGCGACGAGACGTCGGCATTGACGGGGATCAGCCAGTTTTCGCCGCCAGCCTCGATGCCGTGGCCCGAATAATAGAGGAAGGCGACATCCGCGCCCTCCGCATCCTCGGCGAAGCGTTCGAGGTCGCGGCGGAGCTTTTCCGCGTCGCGGTCGCTGACGCTGCGCGCGTCGAAACCGAGGTCGGTCAGCAGCTTTGCCATGGCGCGCGCGTCATTGGCAGGATTCGGCAGCGCCGGGATGTGCTCGTACTTCGACTGGCCGATGATGAGCGCGACGCCCTTCAGCGATTCCTGCGCATGCGCGACGGCCGCGGCGAAGAACAATACGAGCGCGGCGACGGCAGCGCTGACGAGACGGAATGGAGGATGCACGTTCATGGCAATCTCATTCGACGATGTATGCAACCGTTGAGTGTCGCCTAAACCGTTCGAATGCGGCGGCATGATGGGCGCAACCGATTGCGCCGGCCGGGCGGTTTGCCTATCAGCCATGCCATGTCGGTGCTCACCGAAACCGTTCTCTTCGTCTTCGGCCTGGTCGCCTTCGGCTATCTCGCCGGCCTTTCCGGCTATCTGAAAACCGAGGTGGGCGAAGGACTGACGGCGTTCGCCACCGGCGTCGCGCTGCCGCTGCTCCTCTTCCGCACGCTGGCCAGCGCCGATTTCCAGGGCGCCGCACCTTTCGGGCTCTGGGGCGTCTACTTCGCAGCCGTCGCCGTAGCGTGGGCTGCCGGACATCTGACGACGACGCGAATCTTCGGACGCAGCAGTCAGGCCGGAGTCGTGGGGGGCGTTGCCACTGCTTTCTCCAACCTCGTGCTGCTGGGCATTCCCTTCATCACCAGCGTTTATGGCCATGCCGGACGCGAGGTGCTGTCGCTGCTCATCGCGGTGCATCTGCCGATGATGATCCTTGCTTCGATGGTGCTGTTCGAGTTCTTCGGCGCGCGCAAGGAGGGCGGACTGCCTGCCGTGCTCGCGCTGTTTGTGCGACGGCTGCTCACCAACCCGCTGATCATCGGCATCCTTGCCGGCCTGCTGTGGCGCGTGACCGGCCTGCCGATGACCGGCCTGTTCGAACGTTTCGTCGATTCGCTGGCGGACATCGCCGGGCCGCTGGCGTTGTTCGCCATGGGCCTCGGTCTGCGCAAGTTCGGCGTGTCGGGCAATGTGAGACCATCGCTGGCGCTGTCGCTGCTCAAACTGATCCTGATGCCGGGGCTGGCGCTGCTCTTCGCCTGGCTCGCCGGCCTGCCGCCGCTCACCGCGAAGGTTGCCGTCGCGGCGGCGGCGCTGCCTTCCGGGGTCAATTCCTACCTGATCGCGACGCAACTCGGGACGGGCCAGGCGCTGGCGTCGAACCAGATGACAATCGCGACCGCGCTGTCGGCGCTGACTGCCGGCCTCTGGATAACGCTTGCGGCCGTGATCTTCTCCTGATCGCTGGACCGGTGTTCAAACATTGATCCTGCGCCACCCGCTGGGGTAAGAGCGGTCCCATCCACATCAGGATGGGCGCGCCGGCCGGGTGCGCATGCAAGAGATTTTCCGCATCCAGACTGCCGGCGCAGACCGAGACGCCGCAAGGAGAAGACAAAATGCTCCAGAAATTCAGCCACTTCCTCAAAGAGGCTAACCTTATCGGCGGCGAATGGGTGCAGGCCGACTCCGGCCAGACGATCGATGTCGTCAACCCGGCGACGGGCCTGAAGCTCGGCACCGTGCCGAAATCCGGCAAGGCCGAGACGCGCCGTGCCATCGAGGCGGCAGAGGCTGCGTTCCAGGAATGGCGCAAGACGTCGGCGCTCGAGCGCTCCAACCTGCTGCGCAAGCTCTACCAGGCGATCATGGACAACCAGCAGGCGCTGGCTGAACTGCTGACCTCGGAACAGGGCAAGTCGTTGGCCGAGGCGAAGGGCGAGGTGGGCATCTCGGCGGCTTACGTGCTGTGGTTCGCCGAGGAAGCGCGCCGCACCTATGGCGACGTGGTTCCGTCGCCGTGGCGCGATCGCCGCATCCTGGTCACCAAGGAGCCGACCGGCGTCGTTGCCGCCATCGCTCCGTGGAACTTCCCGTCCTCGATGCTGTCGCGCAAGATCGCGCCGGCGCTGGCCGCCGGCTGCACGGCGGTGATCAAGCCAGCGACGCAGACCCCATATTCCGGCCTCGCCTGGGGCGTGCTCTGCGAGGAAGTCGGTTTCCCGAAGGGCGCAGTCAACGTGGTCACCGGCGCCGCTGGCGAGATCGGCGACGAGATGTGCTTCAACCCGCTGGTCAAGAAGCTGACCTTCACGGGCTCCACCGGCGTCGGCAAGATGCTGATGGCGAAGTGCGCCGAGACGGTGAAGAAGGTCTCGATGGAGCTTGGCGGCAACGCGCCCTTCATCGTGTTCGACGACGCCGACATCGACCGTGCGGTCGAAGGCGCCATGGTGGCCAAGTACCGCAATTCCGGCCAGACCTGCGTCTGCACCAACCGCTTCTTCGTGCAGGAAGGCGTCTACGACCAGTTCGTCGAAAAGCTGGCCGCCGCGTCGAACAATCTGAAGGTTGGACCGGGCCTGGAGGATGGCACCCAGCAGGGGCCGCTGATTGACCAGAAGGCGGTCGAGAAGGTCGAGGAGTTCATCAAGGACGCCACCGACAAGGGCGGCAAGGTTGTTGCCGGCGGCAAGCGCCACAAGCTTGGCGGTTCGTTCTTCGAGCCTACCGTTATCTCCGAAGCCAAGCCGAACATGATGTTCATGAAGGAAGAGATCTTCGGGCCCGTCGCGCCGGTCTTCCGCTTCAAGACCGAAGAAGAAGTGGTCGCGCTCGCCAATGACACCGAGTTCGGGCTGGCCAGCTACTTCTACACCTCCAGCCTCGGTCGCACCGTGCGCATGATGGAGGCGCTGAAGTACGGCATGGTCGGCGTCAACGAAGGTCTGATCACCACGGTCGAGGCACCGTTCGGCGGCGTCAAGGAATCGGGCGTCGGCCGCGAGGGCGGGCATCAGGGCATCGAGGACTACCTCGACACCAAGTATGTCTGCATCGGCGGTCTCAGCGGCTGATCGTCCGGAGGGACTGATGGACGGGGAACTCTTCGGTACTACGGCGGAGGGTGAACCCGTCCACCGCTTCACCATCTCGGGCGGCGGTCTCACTGCCCGGGTGATGACGTGGGGAGCGGCGCTGCAGGATCTGCGGCTCGCTGGCCATGACGCACCGCTGGTGCTCGGCTTCGACCGCTTCGGGGACTACGAAAAGCACTCGCCCTATTTCGGAGCGACCGCCGGTCGCTTCGCCAACCGCATCGGCAATGCGCGCTTCACGATCGACGGGCGGCGCAGCGAGACCGATCCGAACTTTCTCGGCAGGCACACGCTGCATGGCGGCGCGCGCGGCTTCGGCGCCAAGGTCTGGCAGGTGGTGCTGCACGGACCGGACTTCGTCACGCTGGCGCTGCATTCACCGGACGGCGACATGGGCTTCCCGGGCGCGATCGATGTCACCTGCACCTACGGGCTGAAGATACCCGGCACGCTGTCGATCGACTTCACCGGAACGAGCGACGAGACGACGCTCTGCAATCTCGCGCACCATTCCTATTTCAACCTGGAGGATGGCGGCAGCGGAACCATTCTCGACCACCGGCTTGCCATGCCGGCCTCGGCCTATCTGCCCGTCGATGACGAACTGATCCCGACCGGCATCGTACTACCTGTCGAGGGCACACCTTTCGACTTCCGCAAGGCCCGGCCGATCCGGCTGGAGGAGGGCGGCGAACAGGCGATCTACGACCACAATTTCTGCCTGTCGTCGTCGCGGGGACCGCTGCGGCAGGCGGCCTGGGCGCAGGCACCGCAGTCCGGTGTCGAGATGGAGATGTGGACGACCGAGCCGGGCGTGCAGTTCTATGCCGGGCACAAGGTGGAACGGGAGGTTCCAGGTCTTGGCGGGCGCAGCTATCGCGCCTGGGCGGGCTTCTGTCTGGAGGCGCAGGTCTGGCCGGATTCGCCGAACCAGCCCCATTTCCCGTCGGCGGTGCTGCACCCGGGCGACCGGTACCACCAGACGACGGAATACCGCTTCAGGATGCCGGCGTAGCAAACGCCGCACGCAGCGTTGCGACCGGCGCAAGAGCGCCGTGAACCTGCACGACTGCGGCGGCGACGCGATGCGCGCAGGAGACGGCGGGCCCAGGCTCGATGCCTGCCAGTCGCGCCGCGAGATAGGCGCCGTTGAACGCGTCGCCTGCGCCGGTCGTGTCGATCGCTTCCACACTCGTCGCGGGGATCGTCTCGCGGCCTCCTCCGATCGCGAGCAGCGCAGGGGCGCTGCCGTTCTTGACCACGATTTCGTTCACGCCGGCCTCGGCAAGGCGGGCAGCCGTCGCTTCCGGCGCGGCATCGCCGAACAGCGCCTGTTCGTCCGGAAAGGTGGGCAGTGCGATATCGGTGACGTCCAGGGCTGCTGCGAATGTCGCTCGGGCTTCGGCCACATCCTGCCAGAGACGGCCGCGATGGTTTGGGTCGAAAGCGATCAGGGCGCCGGTCTGCCGCGCATCCTTGAGCGATGTCAGCAGCGTCTGCCGCGCCGCGCCGGTCAGGATCGCCAGAGTGATGCCCGAGAAGTAGATCAGCTTCCTGCCTGCGAGGCTGGTCGCGAGTGCCTTTGGATCGTCGGCAAGCCGTCGCGCCGCCGCGTCCGAACGCCAGTATGTGAATGAGCGCTCGGCGCCATCGAGCGTGATCGCGTAAAGGCCTGGACGCGCTCCCGCGATGACGGGGCTCCCCGCGACGCCGATACCTGCCTCGGCCATGAAGGCGATCTGCTGCGTCGAGAACGGATCGTCGCCGAAGGCAGATACATAGTCGCACGGCATGTCGGTCAGCGCCCGCAACGCCCACAGCGTGTTGAACGTGTCGCCGGCAAAGCCCATGCGCCAGTTCCGACCGTCGCTGCCGGAGAGTTCCAGCATGCATTCGCCGATCGAGGCCACCGACATCGCGCTCTCCCCCCGAGGTTCAACGCATCTACACGCGCGCGACGGCGCGGCCAAGCTCGCGGACTTGACCTTGCCAGCGCGGCGAACGCTTATGCGCTTCAAAGACAGGCAAGCATGGGGTCGCCGCGATGAAGCAGTTCCTGTGGGTGGTGGTCGTCGCGGCGGTCGGGGTGGCCGTCGCCTTCGCAGCCACGCAGTTCTTCGGCAAGCCGGAAACCGGAAGCGGCATCGACCTTGCGCGCCAGAAGAGTTCGGCGAACGGTATCTACGTCGTGCAGATTCAGCCGGAGAAGGAGCCGCTGCAGCAGGGGCCCATGCATGCATGGCTGCTGACGCTGAAGACCGCCGACGGCAAGCCGGTCGACGGTGCCGAGATCGGCGTCGATGGCGGAATGCCGGCGCATGGCCACGCGCTTCCGACCGCGCCGGCGGTCTCGTCCTATCTGGGCGAAGGCCGCTACCGCGTCGACGGCTTCGTTTTCAACATGGCGGGCGCATGGGAGCTCAAGTTCGCGATCCGCGCCGCGCCGGGCAATGACGACGTGGTGTTCAACGTCAATCTCTAGCGATGCGTTCGCGCTTCCGTCTCGTCCTGCTCCTGTCCGGCGCTCTGCTGGCACTGGCGGGGTGCGGGCGACCGGACCTGAGCGAGGCCGAAAAGGCCACGGTCGCGACGCTGTCGCTGTGGGAACTCGAACCGGTTCCGCCCGACCCGACCAACCGCTTTGCCGACGACGCATTCGCCGCCGCCTTCGGGGCCACGCTATTCTTCGAGCAGAGGCTCAGTCGCGACGGGACGGTCGCATGCTCGACCTGCCATCTGATCGACCGGCAGTTCCAGGACGATCGCCCGCGCTCCATCGGCCTGTCCGACACGAACCGGCGCTCGATGCCGCTGGCCGGCGTCGCGCACAGCCCTTTCCTGTTCTGGGACGGACGGCGCGACAGCCTGTGGGCGCAGGCGCTCACTCCGATGGAAGATGCGCGCGAGCATGGCGGCACGCGCCTCGGTTTTGCGCATGTGATCGCCGCGCATTTCCGTGACCGCTATGAACACATCTTCGGGCCGCTTCCCGATCTGGCAGGATTGCCGGGCAGCGCCTCGCCGCTCGGCAACGAGGCAGAGCGGGCGGCATGGTTGGCCATGCCGGTCGAGAAGCAGCGCGAGATCGACACGGTCTTCGCCAATCTCGGCAAGGCGCTTGCGGCATTCGAGCGAACCATTGCGCATGAGCCGACACGCTTCGATCGCTTCGCCGAGGCCATGCGCGCCGGCACCAAGCCGACAGGGCAGGCTGTGCTGTCCGACGAGGAAATCTACGGGCTGCGCCTGTTCATCGGGCGCGCCAATTGCATCAACTGTCACAACGGTCCCCGCTTCACCGACGACCAGTTCCACAACACCGGTGTTCCTGCCGTTGCCGGGTTGCCTGAAGACCTTGGCCGCTCGGTCGCCGTCGGGCAGGTGCTGGCCGACCCATTCAATTGTCTGGGACCGTTCTCGGATGCCCGCAACGCTTGCCGGCAGCTGCAGTTCATGAAGCGGGAAGGCGCCGACCTCGCGCGTGCCTACAAGACGCCGTCGCTGCGCGGCGCTGCTGCGCGGCCGCCATACATGCATGCCGGGCAGATCGCCACGCTCGAAGAGGTCGTCGATCACTACGCGAGGGCGCCAGCGAGCCCGGGCGGGCGATCGGAGGTGCTGCCGCTGAAACTGTCGGAGAAGGAGAGGGCGGCGCTGGTTGCGTTCCTGAAGACGCTTTCCGAGCCGGCTCAGTAGTCCTTCACGGTTTCCATGGCGACGAAGGTCGAGGTTTGCGCG
>JBFXFO010000141.1:0-10453 GCA_050178915.1 Rhizobiaceae bacterium
ATCTTTCCGGCATCGCCATCGACCGCGCCATCCGCGCGACCACCGATCTGGCCGAGGCCCTGTCCGGCGCGGAGATCGTGCTGTCGGTGGTGCCCGCGCAGGCGCTGCGCTCCGTGCTGCCCCTGCTCAAGCCGCATGTGCCGCGCGGTGTGCCGGTGGTGCTCTGCGCAAAGGGCATCGAGCGGACCACCGGCAAGCTGCTCTCGGCCGTCGCCGAGGAACTGCTGCCCGATCATGCCATCGCTGCCCTTTCCGGCCCCAGCTTCGCGCATGAGGTGGCTGCCGGGCTGCCCACGGCAGTGGTTATCGCGGCGCGCGCGATAGACGATGCCAATGCGCTCGCCGCCCGCCTCTCCAGTCCGGCCTTCCGCTGCTATTCCACCGACGACCTGCTCGGCGTCGAGGCCGGCGGCGCGTTGAAGAATGTCTTCGCCATCGCCTCCGGCGCGGTGGCTGGCGCACGCCTCGGCGCCAGCGCGCAGGCGGCCATGGTGACGCGCGGCTTCGTCGAGCTGCGCCGCGTCGCGGAAGCGTTCGGCGGCCGCCCGGAAACAACCATGGGCCTTTCCGGTCTCGGCGATCTGCTGCTCACCTGTGCGTCGGGCCAGTCGCGCAATTTCGCCTACGGGATTGCATTGGGGCGCGGCGAGCCGCTTGATGGGCTGCCGCTGGCCGAGGGCGTGCCGACGGCGGCGATCGCGGCGCGCATCGTTCGCGAGCGCGGCATTGACGCCCCGATCATCGAGGCGGTGGATGCGCTGCTCGCCGGCACGATCGGCATCGACGCCGCCGTTGCCGAACTGATGACGCGGCCGTTGCGCGAGGAAACTGCCGGCTGAGCCGGCCTGTTCGAGGGGAAATCCATGAACCACTGGCTGTTCAAGTCCGAGCCCAACGTCTTCTCCTTCGACATGCTGAAAAAGAAGGGCAAGGCCGGCGCCGAATGGGACGGCGTGCGCAATTTCACCGCCCGCAACAACATGAGGGCGATGAAGATCGGCGACCTCGGCTTCTTCTACCATTCCAATGAGGGGCTGAATGTCGTCGGCATCGTCGAGGTCTGCGCGCTGGCGCACCCCGATTCCACCGGCGACGACCCGCGCTGGGAATGCGTCGACATCCGCGCCGTCAGGGACGTGCCGACGCCGCCGACGCTGGCCGAGATCAAGGCCAACCCCAAACTCGCCGAGATGGCGCTGGTGAAGCTGAGCCGCCTGTCCGTGCAGCCGGTGACGCCGGCGGAGTGGAAGGAAGTCTGCCGCATGGGCGGCGTGACGCCCGCGCCCTGAAGCCGATACCCTGAGCATGACGCCTGACAGGCAGCGCACCTTCATCCTCGACAACACGGCGCTGCTGCCGCCGCCGCACGTGCCGGAAATCCGGCTGCACCTCGCCGACGAGGCGCATGCGCTGTGGCAGAAGACCGAGGATGAACTGGCCGAGATCGGCCTGCCGCCACCCTTCTGGGCCTTCGCCTGGGCCGGCGGACAGGGTCTGGCGCGGTACGTGCTCGACAATCCCGACTGCGTGCGCGGGAAGACCGTCCTCGACTTCGCCGCCGGCTCCGGCCTCGTCGGCATCGCCGCGGCGAAGGCCGGCGCGGCGCGTGTTCTCGCCGCCGACATCGACGCATTCTGCGTTCCCGCCATTGCCCTCAACGCCGCCGCCAATGGTGTCGCGCTCGACGCCACCGTCGAGGACCTGGTCGGCACCGATGGCGACTGGGACGTGCTGCTCGCCGGCGACATCTTCTACCAGAAGGACATTGTCGACCGGCTGATGCCATGGTTCGCGAGCCTGCGCGCCCGCGGCTGCGCCATCCTCGTCGGCGATCCCGGCCGTGCCTACCTGCCGAAGCAGAGGATGGAGGCGCTTGCCACCTACGAGGTGCCGGTCACCCGCGACCTCGAGGATGCGGAGGTCAAGCGCACAACGGTCTGGCGTTTCGCTTGACCGGCCGGCGCGACGGGCTTTCAATCGCGTCCACGTGAATCGTCACGGGAGGGGACCATGATTTTTTCCGACATCAATTTTCTCGCCGTCCTGGTGGCCGCCGTCGCGGCCTTCGCTTGGGGAGCGATCTGGTACATGGCACTGTCGAAGCCGTGGCTGGCCGCTGCGCGCATCGACCCGTCGCAGGGCAGCCGTTCGATCCAGCCTTTCATCGTCAGCTTCATCATGCTGCTGGTGATGGCGATCGTCATCTTCGTCATCACCAACAGCGTCTATCTGGGCGAGTTCACGCTGAGCAACGGCCTGATGGTCGGCTTCGTCTGCTGGCTCGGCTTCATCCTCACGACGCTGGCGGTGAACCAGCGCTATCAGGGCTATGGCTGGGGCCTCACGATCATCGACGCGCTGCACTGGCTGGGCGTCGCGCTGATCATCGGCGCCATCCTCGGCCTGTGGGGCACCGGCGCCGAGATGGCCCCGGTCGAGTAGCAGCCCGCTAGGACGCTGCTTCCGTCTCGGTCTGGCGCGCCTCGTCCAGCATCCAGTCGCGGAAAGCGACAATGCGGGGATCGGCCGCCACCGCCTGCGGATAGACCAGAAAATACGCGAACTCGGGAGCCACGCGGATCCCGAGTTCGAACGGCCGGACCAGCCGGCCTGAGGCGAGGTCGTTCGCCACCATCGCGAAATCCGCCAGCGCCACCGCATTGCCGTCGACCGCAGCCTGCACCGCGTCCGCCGAGCGGCCGAACACGATCGTGCGGCTGTCGTCGAAATCGTCGACGCCGGCCGCCGCCATCCACATCCGCCAGTTCGGCCAGGTCACGCCCTGGCTCGACCATTCGATGTGGCAGAGCGTGTGGTTGAACAGGTCGCGCGGCTCCTTCAGCGGCAGCGGGCCCTGCAGGAGCGCCGGGCTGCAGACCGGGATGATGACGTTGTCGAACAGCCGGTGGCTGGCGAGGCCGGGATACTTGCCGGTGCCGAAGCGGATCGCGACGTCGATATCGTCCTGGTCGAAGTCGCGCACCTCGTAGGCGACGTCGAAGCGCAACTCGATGTCGGGCCAGTTCTGGCGGAAGCGCTCGACCCGCCGCATCAGCCATTTCGCCGCGAATTGCGGGTCGGCCGTGACCTTGATCAGGCTGGCGCTGCGCGCCAGCTTGCGCGCCCGCACCGTCGCCCGCCGCATCAGGTCGATGGCGTCGCCGGCGGCCTCGGCCAGCGCCTCTCCGGCCTTTGTCAGCTTGATGCTGCGGCTGGTGCGCACGAACAGCACAAGCCCGAACTGCTCCTCCAGCTCCTTGATCTGATGGCTGACCGCCGCCGGCGTCAGACCGAGCTCGTCGGCCGCGCGGGTGAAGTTCAGGTGGCGGGCTGCCGCCTCCAGCGTCCTGAGCGCACGCGTGCCGGGAATGAAATTGCCCATCGTTCTTCAAAGGAAGTTTGACAATCGAGTAAAAACTACTCGTTTCCGCGCCTGAGAGCAAAGGCGTATTGTCATCCTCAGACTTCGGTCGTTAAGTTTTTCGAAAGGAATTCGCCATGCACACGTCCTCCCAGGACCGCCCCGCCCGCGCTTTCGCCCGCTTCATTGCACCCCTGCGCACCGCCTGGGGCCGCAGCGCGCGCATCTCTGCGGCCGTTTCCCGCGATCTTTCGCGCGGACGCCTGGTCAACGACGGCTGGCCGATCCGCCGCTAGTTCACAGCCAGCTAGCGCTTGACCACCACCAGCGTGCGGCTGGAAAGGCGCGGCAGCAGCCGCGCCATCACCGGGCGGGTAACCGCCACGCAGCCGGCCGTCGGCGTCAGCCCCGGCCGGGCAAGGTGGAAGAAGATCGCACTGCCGCAGCCTCGCTTGCGCGGCCTGATGTTCCAGTCCAGCACAAGACAGGCATCGTAGAGCCCGTCCGGCCGCAGCATGGTCTCATGGCTGGCACGGTAGGGCATCCGCACCGGCCGGTTGTAGTTGCGGTCGGCCGGCACCTCGCACCACCCCAGATCCTTGCCGATCGGCAGCATGGTCAGCCCGCTGGCCGGGTTGAAATGCCGGCGACGGAAATAGCCGCCGAGAAGGCGCATCGCCGCCAGCGGCGTGGCCCCGTCCCCCTCCCGTTTGTTCGCTGAAATGCCGCCGCGCCCGAGCGCGCAGGGGAACACCTGACCGTCGATGTTGATGATGCCCTGGCTTCTGGTTCCGGGGCGGCGACGGACTGTCACTGTCCTGAACGGAACGCCCTTCCTTGAAGTGGCCGCATCGCCGCCCTTATTTCTACGATATGGTTGCACCGCAACAACTCTTCGTGAGGCTCTGTCCGCTTTGCCAGCTTCCGCATAAACGCCGGCCGGTCAACCGCAATGTCATTTCAGAACAATGGATTAACTCATGACCTCTCGCACTTTGCTGATCGTTGACGACGATGACGACCTGCGCGCCACCCTGGCGGAGCAGCTCGCCCTCTACGAGGAATTCACGATCCAGCAGGAGTCGAATGCGTCGAGAGGCGTTGCGGCGGCGCGCGCCGGCGTCGTCGACCTGCTCATCATGGATGTCGGCCTCCCGGACATGGATGGCCGCGAGGCGGTGCGGATGCTGCGCAAGAGCGGCTTCAAGGCACCCATCATCATGCTGACCGGCCACGACACCGATTCGGACACCATCCTCGGCCTCGAAGCCGGCGCCAACGACTACGTGACAAAGCCGTTCCGCTTCGCCGTGCTGCTCGCCCGCATCCGCGCCCAGCTGCGCCAGCATGAGCAGAGCGAGGATGCGACATTTTCGGTCGGCCCCTACACCTTCAAGCCGAGCCAGAAACTTTTACTCGATCAGCGCGGCGGCAAGGTGCGGCTCACCGAGAAGGAGGCCGCGATCATCAAGTACCTCTATCGCGCCGACCAGAAGGTGGTGACGCGCGACGTTCTGCTCGAGGAAGTGTGGGGCTACAATTCCGGCGTCACCACCCATACGCTGGAAACCCACGTCTACCGCCTCCGCCAGAAGATCGAGCGCGATCCTTCCAACGCGGAAATTCTTGTGACAGAAAGCGGTGGTTACAAGCTCGTTCCCTGATTCTCGGTGAGGTGGGACCGCGCCGCGCGGGAGGGACCCGGGACTGAATGGCGCTGGATGACGATGTTCGCATCCTCTCGGGCGTGGGGCTCTTCGAAAGCTTCACGCAGGAGCAGCTGCGACTGCTCGCCTTCGGCGCCGAGGGCCTGAGCATCCCCAACCGCGAAGAACTGTTCAGCGAGGGCGATCCCGCCGACTGCGCCTATGTCGTCGCACGCGGAAGGCTGGGGCTGTTCCGCGAACGCGACGGTCGCCGCGTCGCGGTTGGCCGCATCGGCCCCGGCATCCTGATCGGCGAATACGCCCTGCTCGCCGATACGGTGCGGCTCACCGGCGCCGTGGCGCTGGAAGACAGCGACCTCATCCGGCTGAACCGCAAGCCCTTCCGCCGCATCCTCGAGGAATACCCCGACCTCGCCATCGCGCTCCACCGCCGCGTGCTCGCCGACTTCCGGTCGATGGTGAGCAGCATCGAGGGGCTGGCGCCGCGTTTCGGCAGCTGACTGCCATGACCCGCGAGCATACGGTGACGATCCGCCGTGGCGTCGCGGCCGACATCCCCTTCATCGTGCAGACGGAGCGTCTCGAAGGCTACGAAGCGCTCGTCGGCAGCTGGGAAGAGGCGCGCCACCGGCGCGAGATCGCATCCGAATCGACCTATCTCGTCGGCGAGGCCGGCGGCGCACCATTCGGCTTCGCCATCCTGCGTGGATGGGGTGCGCCGGAGCGCGTGATCCTGGTCAAGCGGCTGGCCGTGAGCGATCCGGGCAAGGGGCTCGGCAGCGCCTTCCTGCGCGCGATCGTCGACGAGGCTTTCCGTACCACACCGGTATACCGCATCTGGATCGGCCACTTCCCCGAGAACGTCCGCGCCCATCGCGCCTACCGCAATGTCGGCTTCGTGCCGGAGGGGATATCACGCGGCAGCGCCTACTTCGGCGGCGTCAGCCGCGACGAGCAGATTCTTGCGATCATTCGACCCGACTGGGAAGCAGCTGCCCGGTTGAACCTGAGCCGGCAGAGTGTGGAATTCAGCTCAGGTCGAAGCGTGCGATGACCGGCACGTGGTCCGAGGGCCGTTCCCAGCCGCGTGCCGCCGACAGCACCTCGATGCTGGTGAGCGCCGGCTCCAGACTGCGCGACGACCAGATGTGGTCGAGCCGCCGCCCGCGGTTGGAGAGCTGCCAGTCGCGCGCGCGGTAGCTCCACCACGTGTAGACCTTCTGGTCGGCCGGCACCCGCTCGCGCATCAGATCGACCCAGCCGCCCTGCTCCCGCATCGAGGTCAGCCCGGTCGTCTCCACCGGCGTGTGGCTGACCACGTTGAGCAACTGCTTGTGCGACCAGACGTCGTGCTCGAGCGGCGCAATGTTCAGGTCGCCGACAAGGATGGAGCCATCGACGCCATCGGCATGCGCAGACACGCGGCGCATTTCCTCGATGAAATCGAGCTTGTGGCGGAACTTGTCGTTGATTGCCGGGTCAGGCTCGTCGCCGCCCGCCGGGACGTAGAAATTGTGCACCAGGATGGAGCGCCCGCCAGCCTCGACCGTCGCCGACAGGTGCCGGCAATCGCCCTTGGCGCAGAAGTCGCGCCGTTCGACCAGCCGGATCGGCCGCCGCGCGATGGTGGCGACGCCGTGGTAGCCCTTCTGGCCGCTGATCTCGATGTGCGCGTAGCCGGCCGCCCGCAGCGCATCGAACGGAAACAGGTCGTCCGGGCACTTGGTCTCCTGCAGGCACAACACATCCGGCGCCTGCTCCTTCAGCAGTCGCTCGACGATCGGCATGCGCAGGCGAACCGAGTTGATGTTCCAGGTGACAATCGTGAAGGGCATGCGTGGTCCGGGTCAGAATCGGGCCCGGAACCTGCCAGCGGCGGATGCCCGCCGCAAGGCATCGAACGGTGCTAGCGGCCCTTCGAGTACTGTCCGCCGCTAGCGAGCGCCTTGTCGTAGTCGATCTTGAATGTATCGGCTGCGAAGCTGACCCCCTGCTGCACGTTGAAGATCATCACCGTGGTGTCCTTGCCCTGCGCGTCGGTGATGGTCCACTGGCGCAGATCGTAGGATTTCGGGTCGAACATCATGGCGATGCGGGCATTGCCGAACACCGACTTGTCGCTGAGTTCGATCGTGGTGAGGTCGGCCTCTTCGCGCACGCTCTTCACCTTCTTGCCCGACAGGTCGATCCTGTCGTCGAGCAGCAGCTTCAGCGGCGTCTTGGACAGCGGATAGAGGTCGTATGTCTTGAGCTTCTGGTTGTTGATGACGACCGAATCGCCGTCGGACACCACGCGGAAGCCGGACGAACCGTCATATTTGAACAGGATGCGGCCGGGCCGCTGGATGTAGAACTTGCCGCCCGTCTGTTCGCCTTTCGGGCCGAACTGGACGAACTCGCCCTGCATCGTGCGGACGCTGGAGAAATGATCCGCGATCTGCTGCGCCACGCCGGTTGCGGCCTGCGCCTGCGCCGCAAGCGGAAGGCCGAAGGCGCTGGCGGCGAGCGCTGCGCAGCCGACCCGCAGGAACTGCCGCCGGGAATCGCTGAAGCTCGTATCCATGAGAATCCTCACAAGGGAAGTTCGTTCTAACGTTGTCCTGACCGCTACGTTCCCAGTTGGGCTGTATTACGGCGCCCTTCTGGTCAAAGCTTGTCGTCTTCGGTCGGCACCAGGATCTCGCGCTTGCCGGCATGGTTGGCCGGACCGACGATGCCTTCCTTCTCCATCTTTTCGATGATCGAGGCGGCGCGGTTGTAGCCGATGCCGAGGCGGCGCTGGATGTAGCTGGTCGAGGCTTTGCCGTCGCGCAGCACCACCGCCACCGCCTGATCGTACGGGTCGTCGGACTCCTCGAACGACTCGCCGCCACCGCCGCTGCGGCCGCCGCTTTCGCCATCCTCGTCGTCCTCGCCGTCATCCTCGGTGATCGCATCAAGGTATTCGGGCACACCCTGCAGCTTCAGATGCGCGACCACCTGCTCGACTTCGTTGTCAGAGACGAACGGGCCGTGGACGCGCTGGATACGCCCGCCGCCGGCCATGTAGAGCATGTCGCCCATGCCGAGCAGCTGCTCGGCGCCCTGTTCGCCCAGGATGGTGCGGCTGTCGATCTTCGACGTGACCTGGAACGACATGCGGGTCGGGAAGTTGGCCTTGATCGTGCCGGTGATGACGTCGACCGACGGACGCTGTGTCGCCATGATGACGTGGATGCCGGCGGCGCGCGCCATCTGTCCGAGGCGCTGCACCGCGCCTTCGATGTCCTTGCCGGCGACCATCATCAGATCGGCCACCTCATCGATGATGACCACGATGAACGGCATCGGGTGCAGGTCGAGCTCTTCCGACTCGTAGATCGCCTCGCCGGTCTGCCGGTCGAAACCGGTCTGCACGGTGCGCGTGATGCGCTCGCCCTTCTTCGCGGCCTCCGCGACACGGGCGTTGAAGCCCTCCTGGTTGCGCACCCCGAGCTTCGCCATCTTGCGATAGCGGTCTTCCATCTCGCGCACGGTCCATTTCAGCGCGACGACCGCCTTCTTCGCCTCGGTCACCACGGGGGCGAGCAGGTGGGGGATGCCGTCATAGACCGACAGCTCGACCATCTTCGGGTCGATCATGATGAGCCGGCAATGCTCCGGCGTCATCCGATAGACCAGCGACAGGATCATGGTGTTGATGGCGACCGACTTGCCCGAGCCGGTGGTGCCGGCGACCAGCACGTGCGGCATCTTGGCGATGTCGACGGTCACGACCTCGCCATTGATCGACTTGCCCAGCGCCAGCGCCAGCTTGTGCTTCGACTGTTCGAAATCCTTGCTGGCGAGAATCTCGCGCAGGTAGACGGTCTCGCGCTTGGCGTTCGGCAGTTCGATGCCGATGGCGTTGCGGCCGGGCACGACGGCGACGCGCGCCGCAATCGCGCTCATCGAGCGGGCGATGTCGTCGGCAAGTCCGATGACGCGGCTCGACTTGATGCCTGGCGCCGGCTCCAGCTCGTACAGCGTGACGACCGGACCCGGACGCACCGCGATGATCTCGCCCTTGACGCCGAAATCGTCGAGCACGCCTTCCAGCATGCGCGCATTCTGCTCCAGCGCCTCCTTTGACAGGCCCGGGTCGCGCGCCACGCTTTTCGGCTCCGCCAGCATGTGCAGCGGTGGCATCTCGTAGCGGCCCGACGAAATCAGCGAGGCCTGCGCCTCGCGCTGCACGCGGCTGCCCTGCGCCGGTCGCGGCGCGCGTTCCTCGACACGCGACGCTGCCTCCGCCGGACGGCTGCGGGCGACCGGTGCCGGCTCTTCCTCGAAGTCTTCCGCCTCGAATTCCCCGTCGCTCTCCGGCACGAAATCCATATCGTCCGGCGACGGAGCGGCGAGCATCGAGAATTCGGGCTCTACGCGCTGCCGGGCGGGCGCAGCACGCATCGGCGGCTCGTCATACATGTCGGGATCGGCGGCCGACCGCTGGCGCGGCGCCAGCTCCTCCCTGAGCGCCGTGCGGCGGGCCTGCATGCGGCGACGCACGAAGCCGCGCGCGGTCAGCCACCAATGCGTCACCAGTCCGAGCGCCAGCATGCCGCGCCCATCTTCTTCCTCGTCGTCGTCGAGCATCGCGCCGGACGGCGACGGCATCTTGCGGTCGGCCAGCACGATCGTCGGCGCCTGCGCGCGCCGGATCAGGCAGGCGCCATAGGCACCGAGCCAGAGCGCGGGCGCTGCAAGCACCACGATGACAAGCACCGCATAGAGCCCGGTCGGGTAGGCGCCGGTCACCAGGCTGGGAAGCTGCAGCACCAGGTCGCCGAACACGCCGCCAAGGCCGGTCGGGAGCGGCCACTCGGCCGACGTCTCGAAGCAGCCGGCGATGCCCGCGACCAGCAGGGACGCGCCGAACCAGGCGAGGCCGCGACGCACATGCGTGTCGACGCCGCGCCCGAGCAACATCAGCAGGCCCCAGATCGTTGCGGGCACCAGCGCCGCCACCGAGGCGAGGCCGTAGAACTGCATGGCAAGGTCGGCGAACACCGCGCCGGGATAACCCATCGCATTGGTGACGGCGTTGGCGGAAGCGTGGCTGAAGCTCGGATCGGAAACGTTCCACGTCGCCAGTGCGGCGAGCGCGAACGCCACGCCCGCCAGCATCGCCCCGCCGACCGCGCGATTCACCTGGCGTTTGGCAAAGCCTCCGAGGCCTTGCGCCGAGCCGGCCAGCGACAGCGGCCTATCCAGCAGTTCTGAACTCATGCTTCTCGCCCGTCTTCGATGCTCCGGCGAACAGCCGGAATCCTGCCCACGGATTCGGTCGCTGACAGACTAGGAGCGAGGAGTTAAGGGGGCATTAACCACGTGAGCGGCGCGCGTCGGGCAAAAAAGAACCCGGCCGGAGCCGGGTTCCAAGGTCGGAAGGCCTAAGCCCTCCGGA
>JBFXFO010000142.1:0-10437 GCA_050178915.1 Rhizobiaceae bacterium
GGCGCAGCCGGCCTGTTCGAGATCTTCAACTAGCTCCGGAGCAATGTCGCCCGCATGCGCGGGCGACATTGGTCAGCACCCGCTCACGGACTTGATGCCGGAGATGAGCAACTCACCGTCGATATTGACGATCGTCGATACCGACGCGCCGTTGCACGGCTTGCCGCTCCACGGCTCGAAGGTGTAGCGGGCAAGCACCTTGTCCTCGCCGGTGCGCTTCACGCCGAGCAGCCGCAGCGGCCGTTTCAGGTCACTGAAGAAAGCGGTCAACGCCGGGCCAGACAGCGGGCCGTTCTTGCGCTTCTCCGGGATCACGTTGGCGGTGGCTGCCCGACCGTCTCCCTGCTCCAGCGCCAGATAGAATGACTGTACCGGAGCGAGCACCATCTCCTCGGTGATCTCCTGCGGCTCGTCCTGGCCGCCGGCGCAGAGGTTGGCGACCACCTTGCGGAAATTCTTGCCGGTGAACGATGCGCAGCGTTGGGCACCATCGTTGACGGGCTGTGCGCAGAACTGCAGGCCAAGCTCCCGCTCCGCCGCATTCGCCTTCACTGCGAAGCTGTATTCGAAGTCGAAGTAGCCCTTCGACGTGTAGACGAAGACCGGGGCGAGGTCGCGGCCCTGATGCCCGGCGCTCAGCCGGTATTGCCGCTTGCGGTCATCGGAGAGCTTCTCGAACAGGCCGGTGAAGAAGAAGCGGTAGGTGCCGGTGTTGACCGCGGCTTCGCAGCCGTGGATGGCGACGGTCTCGCCCTTCTTGTTGGTGTTCGACCAGCCCCTCTCCTCACCATGATCGTAGAACGACCACTTGCCGGACGCGGCGCTCGGCTCGTCCTCGGCAAATGCGGAGGTTGACGCCAGCATCGCGGCGGCGACCGCCAGAAGCCAGTAACGCATCGCGGTTCTCCTCCCGACAGACCGACATCCGCAGCTAAGCGCAAACATCGTCAGCCGGCAATCCGCGACGCGCGGAGGCCGGCGAACCGACCTTGACGCAGAAGGGCGGCAGTGGAGTAGATGGCGCCGCTTGTCCAAAGCCGGCTTCGGGAGGCCACCACATGACCGTTCGTTTCGCGCTGCTCGGTGCCGGTCGCATCGGCAAGGTCCACGCCAAGGCTGTCGGCTCCAACGCCGATGCGAGGCTCGTCGCCGTGGCCGACGCGTTCGAGAAGCCGGCGCAGGAACTCGCCGCCGCATGGGGCGCCGAGGTCCGCACCATCGACGCCATCCTTGCCGCCAAGGACGTCGATGCGGTCATCATCTGCACGCCGACCGACACGCATGCCGATCTGATCGAGCGCTTCGCCAGGGCCGGCAAGGCGATCTTCTGCGAGAAGCCGATCGACCTCGACGCCAGGCGCGTGCGCAAATGCCTCGCCGTGGTGGAAAAGGAGAAGGCGACGCTGATGGTTGGCTTCAACCGCCGCTTCGATCCGCATTTTGCCGCCGTGCGCAAGGCGATCGACGACGGCGCCATCGGCACGGTGGAGATGGTCACCATCACCTCGCGGGATCCCGGCGCGCCGTCCTACGATTACATCCCGCGCTCCGGGGGCATCTTCCGCGACATGACGATCCACGATTTCGACATGGCGCGCTTCCTGCTCGGCGAGGAGCCGGTGACGGTCTCGGCGCACGCCTCGGTGCTGGTCGACAAGAAGATCGGCGAGCTTGGCGATTTCGACAGCGCCAGCGTCATCCTCGTGACCGCCTCCGGCAAGCAGGCGATCATCTCGAACTCGCGCCGCGCCACCTATGGTTACGACCAGCGCATCGAGGCGCATGGCTCGAAGGGCGTGGTGTCGGCCGAGAACCAGCGGCCGGTGTCGATCGAGATCGCCAACGCCAAGGGCTACACGCGCCCGCCGCTGCACGACTTCTTCATGACCCGCTACACCGAAGCCTACGCCAACGAGATCGCGACATTCATCGCCGCGCGCGCCAAGCGCAGGAAGCCGACGCCCTCGGGCGAGGACGGCCTCGCAGCGCTGCTGCTCGCCGACGCGGCGCTGCAGTCGGTCAAGTCCGGCAAGGCCGTGAAGGTAGGCTGACCATGGCACTCACCGACCGCAACAAGGACACGAAGGCGATCATCACCGGCGGCGCGCAGGGCATCGGCCTCGCCGTCGCAAAGCAGCTCGTGGCCGAGGGCTGCAGGGCGCTTGTGCTGGTCGGGCGCACCGAGGCGAAGGGCCGCGAGGCAGTGGCCGAGCTGAAGGCGCTCGGCGCCGAGGCGATTTTCATCGCCGCCGACGTCGCCGACGTGAACGCCTGCGCCGACGTGGTGTCGCAGGCACTGAAGAAGTTCGGCTCGATCAACGGGCTGGTCAACGCGGCGGCGAGTTCGGCGCGCGGCACGCTCACCGACACGACGCCGGAGCTGTTCGACACCATCTTCGCGACCAACGTCAAAGGTCCGTTCTTCCTGATGCAGGGCGTCGTGCGGCACCTGATCGAGACGGGAAAGCCCGGCTCGATCGTCAACGTGCTGTCGATGTCCGGCCATGGCGGCCAACCCTTCCTGTCGGCCTATTCGTCGTCAAAGGGCGCGCTGGCGATGCTGACGCGCAACGCCGCAAACGCCTACAAACGCAACCGCATCCGTGTGAACGCGGTGCAGCCGGGCTGGATGGACACGCCGAACGAGGCGATCGTGCAGCAGAAATTTCACGGGGCGGGGCCGGACTGGCTGGAAAAGGCCGAGGCCGCCGCGCCGATGGGCCAGCTTGCCAAGCCGCACCAGCTTGCCGGGCTTATCACCTACATGCTGTCGCCGGAGAGCGGCATCATGACCGGATCGCTGGTGGATTACGACCAGAGCATCGTGGGGACGGGCGAGTAGCGATGTTTTTCACCCGAGCAGGTCAAATTGTTGCGTGGCTTGCCTTCTTGTTCGGTTCGCTCCGCGTAGCCACAGGGTTACTAATAGGCATGTCCGAAGACCATGAAGGCCTCGCGGCACGCTACCTAGGTTCTTCAACTCCCGGTGAGGCTATCGACAGGGGGTTGGTAGTCATAGCTTGCAGCATCGGCTTGGGGATTCTGAGCGAAATCAGTCGTTCGCTGCAGAAATCCTGATACGTCTGCGAGCCAGCAGCCGCCGCTGACGGTACGCCGCTTCCTTACCGCACATCCACCCAGCGCTTCTCGTCCGAGCTGCGTGCCAGCGAATGCACGGTGCGCTCGATCTCCAGCCCCTCGTCGAAATCGATGACCAGCGCGTCCTTGCCTTCCATCCTGCGCAAGAGCTCGTGGCATTCGATGGTCTTCAGTTCGTTGAAGCCGAGGCCATGGCCGGAGCCGGGATGGAAGCGGCCGAATGGCTCGTGCACCGGGCTCGCCAGGATGGTGCGGAAACCCTGTTCGCTGCCGCGATCGGCGGTGAGGAAAAGCTGGAACTCGTTGAAGCGCTCCTGGTCGAAGACGATGGAGCCCTTCGAGCCGAAGATCTGGATCTGGATGCGGCCCTTGCGGCCCCAGGCGGCGCGGTCGATGGCGAGGACGCCACTGACGCCGCTCTCCAGCCGGAACAGCGCCGAGGCGATGTCCCACACCTCGACTTCGCGCGGCCCCTGCGGCGAGTTGCGCGTCGCATGCGGCTTGGCCTGCTCGCACACCACGCTCGCCACCCGTCCGAACAGCACGCGCAGGAGCGACAGCGGGTGGACGCCGAAATCGTCGAGCGCACCATAGCCATTGACCGCCTCGTGGCGCTGCTGGAACGGCGCGTCGGGATCGGCGAGGAAATCCTCGTCCATCTCCAGCCGCACGTGATTGACCGGTCCGATGGCGCCCTCGTCGAGCAGCCGCCTGATGTGGCGGATCGCCGGACTCTGGATGTAGTTGTAGCCGAGGATCGCCGCCTTGCCGGATTTCCGCGCGGCCGCTGCCATCGCTTCGGCATCCTCGAATTTCGGCGCCATCGGCTTTTCGCACCAGACGTGCTTGCCGGCTTCCAGCGCGGCAATCGCCATCTCGCGGTGGAACTTGTTCGGCGTCGTGATCGACACGACATGCACGTCCGGGTCGGCGATCACCTTGCGCCAGTCGCCCGATCCTCTTGCGAAACCGAATTCGTCGGCGCGCCGGGCCGCCAGTTCGTCGTTCGCCTCGCCCAGATGCACCAGACGGATCGGCGGCACGTCGCCGAACACGGCGCGCACGGAGGTCCAGGCGAGGGCGTGGCACTTGCCCATGAAACCGGTGCCTATCAGTCCGACGCCAATCATCGCGATCCTCCCTGATCCATGAAAGGCTTAGTCCGTCCATGGCGAAAATGGAATATCCGATCCATCCTTCTGGCCTTCCCGGCGCATCGCCACTAGGATCGACGCCATGAGCACTGCAAGCGTCCTGCCGCAAGATTTCGATGCGTTCCGCGCCCTGGTGCTGGAGCAGCGGGAGGCGTTCCCGAAGCGGCTGGCGCAGGTTGCCGCCTACGCGCTCGACAATCCCGACGAAATCGCCTTCGGCACGGCGGCGTCGGTCGCCGCCTCGGCCGGCGTGCAGCCCTCGACGCTGGTGCGGTTCGCGCAGCATCTCGGCTATGACGGGTTTTCCAGCCTGCAATCGGTGTTTCGCGGGCGGCTGCGCGAGCGTCCCGCCTCCTATGACGAGCGGCTCGAGGCGCTGCGCGGAGAAGGGCCCGGGCGCGGGCAGAACCGCGCCATCCTGGAGGGCTTCGTGGCCGCCGCGACCCGCTCGCTGGAAACGGTCAGCCACAGGATCGACGACCAGGCGCTGGAACGCGCCGTGGCCACGCTCGCCAGCGCCGGAACGATCTATCTGCTGGCGCGGCGGCGCGCCTTTGCTGTGGCCAGCCACATCGCGTATGCGCTCGGCAAGCTCGGCATACGCTGCCATCTGGTCGAGTCATCCGCCGGGCTCGATGCCGAGATCCTGGCGCTCGCCACGCCGGCGGACGCCGTCATCGCCATCAGCTTCTCGCCCTACACGCCGGCGACGATCGACGGAGCGCGCGAGGTGGCGCGGCGCGGTGTGCCTGTGGTCGCCATAACCGACAGCGCCTTCTCGCCGCTGGCGCAGTCGGCGGCGGTCTGGTTCGAGCTGGCTGAGGCCGATTGCGCCGGCTTCCGCTCGCTCGCCGCCTCCATGGCGCTGTCCATGACGCTCGCCGTCGCGGTGGCCGAACGACGCCGGGCGGACTGATCCAATTGCGTTCCATTCATTCCGATTGACAATCCCATGGAATTTTTGTTCCATATTGGAGATTTGCGGACGGCGGACGATTTCGAGGAGACTGCACCCATGAGCGCGCAACGATCCGGCGGCGCCCGCCTCGACGTCGTCACCATCGGCCGCGCGTCGGTCGACCTCTACGGCCAGCAGATCGGCTCGCGGCTTGAAGACATCGCCAGCTTCGCCAAATCGGTCGGCGGGTGCCCCGCCAACATCTCAGTGGGCGCCGCCCGGCTCGGGCTGAAATCGGCGCTGCTGACGCGCGTCGGCGACGAACAGATGGGCCGCTTCATCCGCGAGCAGCTGGTGCGCGAAGGCGTCGATGTGCGCGGCGTCGCCACCGACAAGGAGCGGCTGACGGCGCTGGTGCTGCTGTCGGTGGAGAGCGAAGGCGTCTCGCCGATGATCTTCGTGCGCACCGACTGCGCCGACATGGCGCTGTCGGAGGAGGACGTGGACGAGGCCTTCATCGCCTCGGCGCGCTCCATCGTCGTCACCGGCACGCATTTCTCGCGGCCGAACAGCGAGGCGGCGCAGCTGAAGGCGATCCGCATCGCGAAGGCGAATGGCGGCCGCGTCGTCTTCGACATCGACTACCGCCCCAACCTCTGGGGCCTCGGCGGCCACGCCGCCGGCTTCGATCGCTACGTGAAATCCGACCGCGTGTCCGACCGGCTGCGCGCCGTCCTCCCCGATTGCGACCTGATCGTCGGCACCGAGGAAGAGATCATGATCGCGACCGGCGCCGACGACGTGCTCGGCTCGCTGAAGGCGATCCGGGCCGTGTCGCCCGCCACCATCGTGCTGAAGCGCGGTGCCAAGGGCTGCATCGTCTATGACGGGCCGATCAGCGACGACCTCGAGGACGGCATCGTCGGCGACGGCTTTCCGATCGAGATTTACAACGTGCTGGGCGCCGGCGACGCCTTCATGTCGGGCTTCCTGCGTGGCTGGCTGGGCGGCGAGAGCCTGCATACCGCGGCGACCTGGGCCAATGCCTGCGGCGCCTTCGCCGTGTCGCGGCTGCTCTGCGCGCCGGAATACCCGACCTTCGCCGAGCTGCAGTTCTTTCTCGAACATGGCAGCCCGCACCGGGCTCTGCGCAAGGACGAGGCGATCAACCACATCCACTGGGCGACCACCCGGCGGCGCGACCTGCCGCAGGTGATGGCCTTCGCCATCGACCATCGCAAGCAGCTGGAAGAGCTGGCGATGAAGGTCGGGGCCGATCCGGCGCGCATCGGCGCGTTCAAGCTGCTCGCCGTCAAGGCGGCCGGGGAAGTGGCGAAGACACGCCCCGGCATCGGCATGCTGATCGACGAGCGGCTCGGCCGCGACGCGCTCTACGAATTCGCCCGCCACCCGTTCGTCTGGCTCGGGCGGCCGGTGGAGCTGCCCGGCTCGCGGCCGCTGCGTTTCGAGTTCAGCCAGGACATCGGCTCGCAGCTCACCGAATGGCCGGTCGATCACTGCATCAAGTGCCTGTGTTTCTACCATCCCGACGACCCGGCCGAACTCAAGGCAGAGCAGCAGCGGACGCTGCGCGCGCTGTTCGACGCCGCCCGAAAGGTCGGGCGCGAGCTGCTGGTCGAGATCATCGCCGGCAAGCACGGCACGGTCGGGTCCGACACGATCGCGCGGGCGCTGCAGGAGCTCTACGACCTCGGCATCAAGCCCGACTGGTGGAAGCTGGAGCCGCAGGCGTCGCCGGCGGCCTGGGCGGAGATCGAAGCCGTCATCGCGCGCAACGATCCGTGGTGCCGCGGGGTGGTCATGCTCGGGCTGGAAGCACCGCAGGAAGCGCTGGAGGCCGCCTTCGCTTCCGCCGCCGGGACGGCTATCGTGAAGGGCTTCGCCGTCGGCCGCACGCTGTTCAGGGAGGCGGCGGAAGGCTGGCTGGCCGGGCGTATCGACGACGCGGCAGCGATTGCCGACATGGCGGCGCGGTTCGACAGACTGGCGACGGCCTGGGAGGCAAGCCGCGGACGCAAGGCAGCGTAAGTCTGCTCGAGCATGATCCCGAAAAGGTGCAGACTTTGCGGATCGGATCATGCGCCACAGGATGAGGGAGCGGGAGCCTGCTCCAAAGGGAGGGAAGCATGGGGACTGTCCGGCTGACCATGGCGCAGGCGCTGACGCGCTTTCTCGCCGCGCAGATGACGGAGATCGACGGCAGGAAGCTGCCGCTGTTCGGCGGCGTCTGGGCGATCTTCGGCCATGGCAATGTCGCCGGCCTCGGCGAGGCGCTCTATCAGGTGCGCGACACGCTGCCGACCTACCGCGCCCACAACGAGCAGGCGATGGCGCATGCGGCGATCGCATTCGGCAAGGCGAATTTCCGCCGCCGCATCATGGCCGCGACCACGTCGATCGGCCCCGGCGCGACCAACATGGTGACAGCCGCGGCGCTGGCGCATGTCAACCGCCTGCCCGTGCTGCTGCTGCCCGGCGACGTCTTCGCCAACCGCCTGCCCGACCCGGTGCTGCAGCAGGTGGAAGGTTTTGCCGACGGCACGATCTCGGCGAATGACTGCTTCCGCCCGGTGTCGCGCTATTTCGACCGAATCACCCGGCCGGAGCAGATCATCCCGGCGCTGCAGCGCGCCATGCAGGTGCTGACCGACCCGGCCGAATGCGGCCCCGTCACGCTGGCGCTCTGCCAGGACGTGCAGGCCGAAGCGTGTGACTATCCGGAGAGCTTCTTCGAGGAGCGGTTGTGGGTGCCGCGCCGCATCCGGCCGGACGCCTCCGAACTGAAGCGCGCCGCCGACCTGCTGCGCAAGGCGAAGAAGCCGGTCGTCGTCGCCGGCGGCGGCGTGCTCTATTCCGGCGCGTCGGAGACCCTGGCCAAGTTCGTCGAGGCGACCGGCATCCCGGTCTGCGAGACGCAGGGCGGAAAGTCCTCGCTGCCCGACAACAACCCGTTCAACATGGGCGCCGTCGGCGTCACCGGCACCTCGGCGGCCAACACGCTCGCCGAACAGGCCGATGTGGTCATCGCCATCGGCACGCGCCTGCAGGATTTCACCACCGGCTCGTGGGCGCTGTTCAAGAATACCGACAAGGCGATCATCGGCCTCAACGTGCAGCCCTTCGACGCCGGCAAGCACCGCTCGCAGCCACTGGTCGCCGATGCGCGCGAGGGCCTGAAGGAACTCGCCGCGGCCATCAAGGACTACAAGGCGCCGGCAGCGTGGACGCGCGACTCGCAGAAGGGCAAGGTCGAGTGGCGGCGCGAGGCGCAGCGCGCCACGACGCCGAACAACCTGATGCCATCCGACGCGCAGGTCATCGGCGCGGTGCAGCGTTCGCTCGGCAGCGGCGTCATCCTCATCAACGCCTCGGGCGGATTGCCGGGCGAGTTGCACAAGCTGTGGCAGGCCGGCGCGCCCGGCTCCTATCACGGCGAGTATGGCTACTCGACGATGGGCTATGAGATCGCCGGCGGCCTCGGGATCAAGATGGCGAGGCCCGAGCAGGAGGTCGTCGTCATGGTCGGCGACGGCTCCTACCTGATGCTGAACTCCGAGATCGCAACCTCGGTGATGCTCGGGCTGAAGCTCACCATCGTGCTGCTCGACAATCGCGGCTTCGGCTGCATCAACCGGCTGCAGATGGCCACCGGCGGCGCCAACTTCAACAATCTGCTGAAGGACACCGTGCACGAGGTGATGCCGGAGGTCGATTTTCGCGCGCATGCCGAGAGCATGGGCGCCATCGCGGTGAAGGCGAAGTCGATCGCCGACCTCGAAACCGAACTCACCAAGGCGAAGAAGAACAAGCGCACCACCGTCGTGGTCATCGACACCGACCCGCTGATCTCGACCGACGCCGGCGGGCACTGGTGGGACGTGGCGGTGCCGGAAGTCAGCACGCGCAAGGAAGTGAAATCGGCGCGCAAGGCCTACGAGCAGGCGCTCAAGCTGCAGCGCGTCGGCGACTAGCGCCACCTCACCCCTCCCCATTGAGGGGAGGTGGACAACGGAACCGGAGATCGCATCGTGAAGGCCAAGCTCGGCATGTCCCCCATCGCGTGGTGGAACGACGACCTCGCGGAACTTTCCGACGACGTGTCGCTGGAGGAGTGCCTGGCGCAGTCGCGGTCGGCCGGCTTCACCGGCATGGAGAAGGGCCGCCGTTTCCCGGAAGATCCCGCCGTCATGCTGCCGATCCTGAAAAAGGCCGACGTGACGCTGTGCGGCGGCTGGTTCTCCGGCACGCTGGTCAATGAGGAGATGGCCGCCAACAAGGACCGCATCCAGCCGATGATCGACCTGTTCAAGGCGGTCAACGCGCCCTGCATCGTCTATGGCGAGGTCGGCCGCTCGATTCAGGGCGACCGCTCGAAGCCGCTGGCCACCAAACCGAAACTCTCCGACGCAGAGATGAAGGCCTATGCGCGCAAGGTCACCGAGTTCGGCGAGTGGTGCGCCGGCCAGGGCATGCCGCTCGCCTACCATCATCACATGGCGGCGGTGGTGGAGACAGAGGCCGAGCTCGACGACTTCATGCGGCATTCCGGTTCCGGCATCCCGCTGCTGCTCGACGCCGGCCACCTCGCCTTCGCCGGCGGCGACGTTCTGCGCGCCATCGACAAACACCACGCCCGCATCAACCACGTGCATGTGAAGGACATCCGCCGCCCGGTCGTCGACGCGCTCGACCGCGGCCGCCAGTCCTTCCTCGATGCGGTGGCGCTCGGCGCCTTCACCGTACCGGGCGACGGCTCGCTCGATTTCGGCGCGATCGTGCAGCGCTTCGCCGATCATGGCTATGAGGGCTGGTTCGTGGTCGAGGCCGAGCAGGACCCGAAGAAGAGCCCGCCGCTGAAGATGGCGCAGATCGGCCACAAGGAGCTGATGCGGGTCATGACCGCCGCCGGCTACACGGTGGAAACGCAGGGATTTCCGGATGCTTGAGCGCGTAGACAACATCGGGCGAAGCCGTCGATGATCAACGAAGGCGATTTCATGCGGCCGCTATGGCGTCGCATCGCGCTGATGGCATTCTGCGTCGCGTGGCTCGGCTGGGAAATCTACAGGGGCGAAGGGCTCTGGATCGCCATAGCCGGAGGCATGACCGTCTATGGCGCCTGGATCTATCTGATCGCCTACAAGCCACCGGCGCCGCCAGCCGCGCCAACGCCATCCACTGACGAAGAGGGTTCGTGATGTCGAAGCTGCTGGTGAAGCCGAAGGGTGACGACGGCCTCGTCGCGCGCGTGACACCGAAGAGCGC
>JBFXFO010000143.1:0-6885 GCA_050178915.1 Rhizobiaceae bacterium
CCGGCGGTGCCGTACAAGAACCCGAACAACTACGTGAAGGTGTCGGGCCGGCTCGCCGAGCAACTGGCGAAGACCGAGCCGAACGGTGCCATCTGGGCCAACCAGTTCGACAACGTCGCCAACCGCGACGGCCATGTGCAGACGACCGCGCAGGAGATCTGGGTGCAGACCGGCGGCAAGCTGCACGGCTTCGTTTCGGCGGTGGGAACCGGCGGGACGCTGGCCGGCGTTGCCGAGGGGCTGCGGGCGCACAGCAAGGACGTGAAGGTCGCGCTCGCCGACCCGTTCGGCGCCGCGCTGCATTCGTTCTACACCGACGGCGTGCTCAAGTCGGAAGGCAGCTCGATCACCGAAGGCATCGGGCAGGGCCGCATCACGGCCAACCTTGAAGGGTTCGCGCCGGACTTCTCGTTCCAGATCCCCGACGAGGAAGCGCTGCCGATCGTGTTCGACCTCGTGCAGGAGGAGGGCATGTGCCTTGGCGGCTCGAGCGGCATCAACCTCGCCGGTGCGATCCGGCTGGCGAAGGAGCTGGGTCCCGGCCACACCATCGTGACCATCCTGTGCGACTTCGGCACGCGCTACCAGTCGAAGCTGTTCAACCCGGAATTCCTGCGCGCCAGGAATCTGCCGGTGCCGGGCTGGATGGAGCAGAAGAGCGATATCGCGGTGCCGTTCGAGCAGGTCACCTGATGCCGACGCCGGCGCTGTTTCGGGACGACGCCTATCTGGCGCACGCCGAGGCTACCGTGCTCGGCATCAATGAGCGTGGCGGCATCCTGCTCGACCGAACGATCTTCTATGCGACCTCCGGCGGGCAGCCGGGCGACACCGGCGCAATCCTTCGCGCCGACGGGAGCCGCATCGCGATTGCCGCGACCGTCACCGGCGAGACGAAGGACGACATCGTCCACGTGCCCGCGCCGGAGCAGCCTGTGCCCGCTGTCGGCGAGACAGTGAAGCTTGCCATCGACTGGGAGCGGCGCTTCAGGCTGATGCGCATGCACACGGCCTGCCATCTGCTGACGGTGGTGTGTCCGTTCCCCATCACCGGCGCGGCCGTGAGCGAGGATGACAGCCGCGTCGATTTCGACATTCCCGATACCGGCTTCACCAAGGAAGACGTCACCGCGCAGCTGATGCAGCTGGTACGGGCCGACCATCCGATCGTCACGCGCTGGATCACCGACGAGGAACTGGCGGCCAATCCGGGGCTGGTGAAATCGAAGAATGTGCGGCCACCGCAAGGCACGGGACGCATCCGGCTGGTCGCCATCGGCGAGAATGGCACGGTCGACAGCCAGCCCTGCGGCGGAACGCATGTGCGCTCGACGGCCGAGGTCGGTGAAATCCACATCGGCAAGATCGAGAAGAAGGGACGCGAGAACCGCCGGTTCCGCCTCCGCTTCGGTCCTGCACCCGCCGAGGGAGGCGTTTCATGAGCGAGAAGAGCCCGTTCGTCATCGACGCAGACTGGCTGCAGGAAAATCTCGGCCGGCCGGGGCTCTCCATCGTGGATGCTTCCTGGTACCTGCCGGCGCAGGGGCGCAATGCGCGCGCCGAGTATGAGGCCGGGCACATTCCGGGCGCCGTGTTCTTCGATCAGGACATCGTCGTCGATCCGGATTCCGAGCTGCCGCACACGCTTGCGCCGCCTCTGGTCTTCGCGCGCCATGTCGGCGCCATGGGCATCGCGGCTGACGACACGATCGTCGTCTATGACGGGCCGGGCGTGTTCTCCGCGCCGCGCGTCTGGTGGATGCTGCGCACGATGGGTGCTCCCGATGTGTTCGTGCTCGACGGCGGCATCGATCGCTGGAAGAAGGAAGGCCGCCCGGTGACGGCCAAACCGACGAGGATCGCGCCGAACGTCTTCCACACCGATTTCAACGAAGCGCGCGTCGTCGTGCTCGACCAGATGCGCAGGATCGTCGACGAGCGCAGCGCGCAGATCGCCGACGCAAGGCCGGCCGGGCGCTTCGCGGGCGTCGATCCGGAGCCGCGCAAGGGCGTGCGCGGCGGCCACATGCCAGGGGCGCACAGCCTGCCTGCGGCGACGCTCTCGAAGGACGGCAGCCTGCTGCCGCTCGGCGAACTCAAGGAGCGGCTGGAAGCTGCCGGTCTCGACCTGTCGAAGCCGGTGGTGACCTCCTGCGGCTCCGGCGTGACAGCGGCGACCATCATCCTCGCGCTGGAGTCGATCGGCCACGGCGACAACCGGCTCTATGACGGCTCGTGGACCGAATGGGGCGGTCGTACCGACACGCCGGTCGAGACGGGCCCGGCGGAGACCGGCGTGACTGGGCAGAACAAGCGATGAGCGAAAATCTGGACGAGATCGACGTCACCGTCACGTTCCTGGCGATGACTGCCCCGCCGTCGCGCTCCACGCCGCTGCCGCTCAACCATTCGCTGGCGCTGCTGCGCACGCACAACATCCCGCGGCACTTCTACCGCTACCTGCTCGATCGCGTCGGGCGGAAGTGGAACTGGGTCAATTCGCTGCGCCTGTCGGACGAAGAGCTCGAGGCAGAGCTGCGGCAGCCCGGCCGCGACATCCGCGTTCTCTATCTCGATGGCTGCCCCGCCGGCTTCTTCGACATCAAGCCGCACGAGCCCGGGATCACCGAACTGGCCTATTTCGGCATGATGGAAGAGGCGATCGGGCATGGCATCGGCCGCTGGTTCCTCGGCGCGGCGATCGAGGCGGCCTGGGCGCAGGGCGGCAAGACGGTGGTCGTGCAGACCTGCACACTCGATCATCCGGCCGCGCTGCCGCTCTACCAGAAGGCGGGGTTCTCGCCGGTCGGGCAGCAGAAGGAAATCGTTCGGCCGATGAGTTTCGTCGAGCGTTCGGCCAGCGTCATGCGCTGAGATCCAGGCGAGCCCGGCCGGGCCACCTCCCGAACACGCGTTAACGTCGATGAAGGCTGGCTGAACGAGCCGTTCCGATCCGCTTCAGGCGTGGCGTCGCATTCTCCCCACCAGACGGCCAAGAGGGCCGCCCGGAAAAAGGGGATACGACCATGCTGAACCGCGCCAGGACCTTCATCGCCGCAACTCTCGTCGCCGCCATCGCGCTGCCGGCCATTGCCGCCGCTGAACCGGTGTTCAGCCTGCGCGTCAAGCGCGACATTCGCGGCACCGACATCGGCATCGACATGATCTCTGCCGACACCCCGTCTTCCGCCGAAATCCAGCGCCGCCTCGAGAATTCGCCGCGCTTCAAGATCCCCGGCGGCCGCGTGACGGTGAAGGAGTTCAAGCGCCGGCCCGAGCTGCGCCGCCTGGCTCCGTCGATCGACATCCAGTCGATCAACTTCGCCTTCGCCTCGGCCGAGGTGCCGTATTCGCAGTATGACAAGGTCGAGAACATCGCGATCGCCCTGCAGGGCATGCTGGCCCGCCGCCCGCACGCCAAGGTGCTGATCGAGGGTCACACCGACGCGGTCGGTTCGTTCCAGACCAACCAGCGCCTGTCGGAGCGCCGTGCGGCGTCGCTGAAGTGGACGCTGGTCAACGAGTTCGGCATCCCGGCGAGGGCACTCGAGACCGTGGGTTACGGCGAGGAGTTCCTGGTCGTGCCGACCGAATACGAGAGCTGGCAGAACCGTCGTGTCACGCTGCGCCGCTTCGACGACTTCGTCCGCAACTAGGACGCAATCCTTCGGTCCGCGGTCTTCCCCTCCCGTTTCCCGCGCGACCCACTTGCGCCCGCCGGTCCAGAGCCCCGGCGGGCGCTTTTCTTTTTGCCACGCCATGAAAAAACCCGCCGGGCTGCCCCGGCGGGTTCGACGCGTCTGCGCTGCGGCCGGTGATCAGGCAGCGGCGAGCGCGGCCTTCGGCTCGGCCATCTCGTAGCCCAGCGCCTCGGCGACGGCGCGGTTGGTGATGCGGCCCTTGTGGACGTTCAGGCCGTTGCGCAGATGCTGGTCGTCGAGGATGGCCTTGAGGCCCTTGTCGGCGAGCTGCAGGCCGTAATGCAGCGTGGCGTTGTTGAGCGCATGCGCGGAGGTCACCGGCACGGCGCCCGGCATGTTGGCGACGCAATAGTGGATGATGCCGTCGACCTCGTATGTCGGCTCGGCATGGGTGGTGGCGTGGCTGGTCTCGAAGCAGCCGCCCTGGTCGATGGCGACGTCGACCAGCACCGCGCCCTTCTTCATGCCGGAAAGCATCTCGCGGGTAACGAGCTTCGGCGCGGCGGCACCCGGGATGAGCACCGCGCCGACGACGATATCGGCAGAGAAGCATTCCTCCTCCAGCGCCTCGACGGTGGAGAAGCGGGTGTGGACGCGGCCGTTGAAGATGTCGTCGAGCTGGCGCAGGCGCGGAATCGAGCGGTCGAGGATGGTCACGTCGGCGCCGAGGCCGGCCGCCATCCTGGCGGCATGCAGGCCGACGACGCCGCCGCCGATGACGGTGACCTTGCCCGGCAGCACGCCCGGCACGCCGCCGAGCAGCACGCCACGGCCGCCATTGGCCTTCTGCAGAGCGGTGGCGCCCGCCTGGATCGCAAGGCGGCCGGCGACTTCCGACATCGGGGCCAGCAGCGGCAGGCCGCCGCGCTCGTCGGTGACGGTCTCGTAGGCGACCGCCGTCACGCCGGAAGCGACGAGGCCCCTGGTCTGCTCCGGATCGGGCGCGAGATGCAGATAGGTGTAGAGGATCTGGCCTTCGCGCAGTTGCACCCACTCGTTGGGCTGCGGCTCCTTCACCTTCACGATCATGTCCGACTTCTCGAACACTTCCGCCGCGGTCTTCGCGATCTTCGCGCCGGCGGCGCGGTAGGCGTTGTCGTCGGCACCGATGCCGGTCCCTGCGCCAGTCTCGACCAGCACCTCATGGCCGTGCGCGACGTACTCGCGCGCCGAGCCTGGCGTCATGCCGACGCGATATTCATGGTTCTTGATTTCCCTGGGGCAGCCGACGCGCATCGTAGTGATCTCCTCGCAGGCCTCTGAAGAGGCTCTTTCCCTCACGTAACGGATTAGAGCACGGCCCGGTTCGAAGGGGCTTGCGAAGTCGGTTGATGCGGGGACCGTTGTTCGCTATTTCTTGCGTCAGATTGCAGAATTGTCGCAGGAGTTTCGAAGAAGTGGCTCTGGACCGGATTGATCTCGCAATTCTCGGCATTCTGCAGAACGACGGCCGGATTTCCAACGCGGCGCTTGCCGAACGGGTGAGCCTGTCGCAATCGGCCTGCTCGCGGCGGCTCGACAACCTCGAAAAGTCAGGCGTCGTGCGCGGCTACCACGCGCGGCTTTCCAACGCCGCGCTCGGCCACCAGATGACGGTGATCGTGCACATATCGCTGTCCGGCCAGTTCGAGAAATCGCTGTCGGAGTTCGAGGCGGCGGTGAAGCGCTGCCCCAACATCCTGTCCTGCCACCTGATGTCCGGCGAATACGACTACATCCTGCGGATCGCGGCAAAGGACCTCGCCGACTACGAGCGCATCCACAAGGAATGGCTGTCGGCGATGCCGCATGTGACGAAGATCAATTCGTCCTTCGCGCTGCGCGAGATCGTCGATCGCACCGCGCTCGGGCTGAAACCGGAGACGGCGTAGCGCCGAGCCCGCACCGGCCGCGTTTTCGCCCCAGCCAACCGAAGAGCAGATGCCGGCATAGTCTTGCGTTCCGCCACGCGGGGCCGGCCGTCCAAGGTTCGGTCAAGTTGCATCAGCGAATTCCATTGCAACTTTAAATAGAATACGGGATGTTAGACTTTCAACCATGGAGGGTGGCATGAAAGTCTGCGTCGATCCTGGGCATGGCATGAGCAACCGGAGTTCGGGCGTCTTCGATCCCGGCGCCGTCCACAATGAGAACGGGACGCTGTTTCGCGAGGCGGATATCGCGCTGCGCTACGGGCTCACTCTCAAGGATGTGCTGCGGGCGCGCGGCGTCGAGGTCTTCATGACACGCGACGACAATGACGACGTCGCTCCTGTAGGGGAACGCGCCAACGCGGCACGCAACGCCAACTGCTCCTTTTTCGTCTCGTTTCACATGAACAGCGTGGAGGACGACGACGCCAACGGGACGGAGACGCTCTTTCGGGACGAAGCGGATCGCGCATTCGCGCAGCGCATCCAGAACCATCTCATCGGCGTGCTGGGACTGCGCGACCGTGGACTGAAGCAGCGCAACGATCTCGCGGTGCTGCGTTTCCAGGGCACGGCCGTGCTCATTGAACTCGGCTTCATCGGCAATGACCGCGATCGCGACCGGATCCTGCAGCCGCAGGTGCGCTCCGCAGTCTGCGAGGCGGTGGCCGACGTCATCGGAAACTGACCATCCCGGGCAGTCGCCTGCCGCTCCGCATGGCTCGGCGGGCGATCGCAAACAGAGCCATTTTGATCCTTGCTGCGCTGCACAAAACTCCTATTTTTATGGCAGGGGCAGCGCACATGGCTGAGCAGAAGCATCGTGTCGTCGTGGTCGGAGCCGGTTTCGGCGGGCTCCTGACCGTCGTTGGCCTCAAGGGGGCGCCGGTCGACATCACGCTGATCGACAAACGCAACCACCATCTTTTCCAGCCGCTGCTCTATCAGGTCGCGACCACGTCGCTGGCGACATCGGAGATCGCCTGGCCCGTGCGGCACCTGCTGCGCAAGCGCAAGGACGTGACCACGCTGCTGGCGACTGTCGCCGGTGTCGACCGTGCCGGAAAGCGCGTGCTGCTCGCCGATGGCGGGGCTGTGCCCTACGACACGCTGGTGCTGGCGACCGGCGCGCGCCACGCCTATTTCGGCCGCGACGAGTGGGAGCCTTTCGCGCCCGGGCTGAAGACGCTCGAGGATGCGACCACGATCCGCCGCAAGGTGCTGCTCGCCTTCGAGCACGCCGAGCGCGAGGACGATCCGGCGAAGCGCGCGGC
>JBFXFO010000143.1:6985-10382 GCA_050178915.1 Rhizobiaceae bacterium
GACCGGCCCGGGGCTGGCGTCATGACGTTGCCGCGCATCGCCGCCTGGTTCGTGTTCGCCGTACTGGCGGTCGGTCCGGCGCACGCCGAAACAATCGCTTCCGTCGACGCATACATCGCGGCGAAGCGCGCGGCGCTGGCGGCCGACTGTGCGAAGCTCGACTTCGGCGACGGCTTCGCCAGTGCGGTCAATGTCGACGGCAATGGCCGCGACGACTTGCTGATCGACTCGCACGCCGCGCGATGCAACGAGTCCAGCGCGTATTTCTGCGGCTCCGGTGGCTGCGACATGGAGGTCTGGCTCGGCAATGCCGACGGTGGCTTCAAGCGGCTGGAGACGCTCTTCGGCTACGAAATAGACTTCGACCAGCCGCCCGCCCGCCATCCTTCGTGGTCGCGGTGCACGGAAATGAATGCGGCGAGTCCGGCATGCAGCCGTGTGCCATGCGCTACCAGGTCGAAGACGGCAAAGCCGTGTCGGTTGGCGCGGTTGATGCGCCGCAGCAGGAAGAGTAGCGCGTCAGGCGGCTTTCGGCGCCAGCCGCGTCACTTGAAGCGACTGGGCATTCTCTCTGGCACGCGCAAGGTCATGGTTCGACTGCATGCGCAACCACATGTCGGCACCACCACCGATCGCCTTTTCGAGACGAAGCGCCATTTCGGGAGAGATACCCTGTTCGCCCCTGATGAGACGGTAAAGCTGTTGACGCGTCACTCCCAGAGCCGAGGCGGCTTCCGCTACGCTTGCGCCAAGACCATCCAATTCGCCCTTGATCAGGCGCCCGGGGTGGGAGGGATTCTTCATGGCCATGGCGTGCGCCTCTCAGTGATAGTCCACAAGGTCGACATCGAGGACCTTGCCGTTCTCGAAGCGGAAAACCATTCGCCAGTTGGCGCGAACGGTAATCGCCCAGTGGCCTCTCAGATCGCCCTTCAACGCATGCAACCGAAAGGTTGGAAGATCGAGGTCCTCGACAGTCGTTGCAGCATCCAACGCAGTGAGCAGATCGCGGATGCGCTCAACCATGTCGGCCTGCAGCTTGTTTCGATCATCTTCGTGAAAGAAGCGCTTCAGCCCTTTGTGCCGAATGCTTTCGATCATCAGCGAATGTAACCAAAATGGTTACATTCGTCAAGGCGGCTCACGCAGCGACGGGCGCTGCGAGGTTCAGCCTGATGGCGACGGGCACGTGGTCGGACGGCTTTTCCCAGGCTCGCACGTGCTTTTCCACCGACGCCGAGGCCAGATGATTGGCGGCTTCGGGCGACAGCAGCAAGTGGTCGATGCGGATGCCATTGTTCTTCTGCCAGGCGCCGGCCTGATAATCCCAGAAGGTGTAGATGTCGGAGGCGTCGGAGACCGAGCGGACGGCTTCGGTGAAGCCGAGATTGGTCAGGCGACGGTAGGCCTGCCGCGTCTCTGGCTGGAACAGCGCGTCGTTCACCCAGTTCTCCGGGAAGCGCGCGTCGCGCGGCTCGGGGATGACGTTGTAGTCGCCGGCGAGAACCAGCGGTTCCTCAAGCGTCAGGCGCTGCTCGGCCCAGCGGTGCAGCCGTTCCATCCAGGCAAGCTTGTAAGTGAATTTTTCTGTGCCGGTCGGGTTGCCGTTGGGCAGGTAGAGCGAGACGACGCGCAGCGCTCCCTTGTCGGTCGAGAACACACCTTCGATGAACCGTGCATGTTCGTCCGTATCGTCGCCGGCGAGGCCGCGATGCACCTCGTCGAAGCGCAGCTTCGACAGGATTGCGACGCCGTTGAAACCCTTCTGGCCGAGCGTCTCGACATTGTAGCCGAGGGCCTCGACCTCCAGCCGGGGGAACTGGTCGTCCGGCGATTTCAGCTCCTGCAGGCAGACGATGTCGGGCTGGCTGTCGCGCAGCCAGTGCAGCAGATTGTCGATGCGGGCGCGGACGCCGTTGATGTTCCAGGTGGCGATTTTCATGGCCGCAATCTGCCCGATGCGGCGCACGAACGAAACCCCGCGCGGCAGGCGCGGCGCAGCAATGCTGACAGGAAAATGGCTAGATCGAGAAGCTGGTGCCGCAGCCGCAGGACGCCACGGCGTTCGGGTTCCTGATCTGGAAGGACTGGCCCATCAGGTCGTCGACGAAGTCGATGACCGAGCCGCCCATGTAGACCAGCGAGAGGTCGTCGATCAGCACGGTGGCGCCATCGCGCTCGATGGCGACGTCTTCCGGATTGGCAGTGTCGGTGAGGTCGAACTTGTAGGAGAAGCCGGAGCAGCCGCCACCCTCGACCGACACGCGCAAAGCGGTCTTGCCGGGCTCCCTGGCGACGATGTTTGCGATCCGCTTCGCAGCGGACTCGGTCATCTCGACTTTCATGCCGGTCTTGGCGTCTGCGCCCATGTCCAGCTCCTCAAGGCAGCGTCGCCTTGCTTTCGCGTTCGCACCATAGGTATGAAGCCCACAGGGGCAAGTCAACCAGCGGCAACAAGGGCATGGCGGACGCAAACGCGCTCGGCGACATCGGCTTCGGCTACCGTCCGCGCGCGCTCTATGCCTGCGATCCGGCGCAGTCGCGCGGGCGCATGTTCGACGAGCCGGAGAGCCCGACGCGCACGCCGTTCCAGCGCGACCGCGACCGCATCATCCACTCCACCGCCTTCCGCCGCCTGAAGCACAAGACGCAGGTGTTCATCGCGCATGAGGGCGACCATTACCGCACGCGCCTGACGCATTCGATCGAGGTGGCGCAGATTGCGCGCGCGCTGGCGCGCTCGCTGCGCGCCGACGAGGACCTGTCCGAAGCGGTGGCGCTGGTGCACGATTTCGGCCATACGCCGTTCGGACATACGGGCGAGGATGCGCTGGACGACCGGATGAAGGCGTGGGGCGGCTTCGACCACAACGCCCAGTCGCTGCGCGTGGTGACGCAACTGGAGCGGCGCTACGCCGAGTTCGACGGGCTCAACCTCAGCTGGGAGACGCTGGAGGGGCTGGTCAAACACAACGGGCCGCTGCTCGACGCCAGCGGCGAGGGGCGGGACGGCAAGCGCGTGCCGCAGTCGATCCTTTCGTACAACCAACTGCATGATCTCGAGCTCGACCGCTACGCTTCGGTCGAGGCGCAGTGCGCGGCGATCGCCGACGACATCGCCTACAACACGCATGACATCGACGACGGCTTGCGCGCGGGGCTGCTGACGCTCGACATGCTGGAGGCGGTGCCGCTGCCCGGCGGCATCCTCAGGGCCGTGCGCCAGCAGTATCCGCGGCTCGACGCGGTGCGGGTCGGACATGAGCTGATGCGGCGGCAGATCACCGCCATGGTCGAGGATGTCATCGTCACCGCCCGGGCCAACCTGAAGGAAATCGATCCCCAGTCGGTGGACGACGTGCATCGGGCGGGCCGGACGATCGTCGCGTTCTCGGCG
>JBFXFO010000144.1:0-10362 GCA_050178915.1 Rhizobiaceae bacterium
TGCAGCCGCGTTTCAGCTGGCAGAACGCCGCGCTGTGGGGCGCGCCGGTGGTGCTGCTCGCAGCCGGCGGCGTGTTCCTGTTCTACAGCGCGCGCAGAAGGCGTGTCGCGACTGCTGCCGTTGCGCCCGCGACGCTGTCGGCCGAGGAGAACGCCGCGCTCGACAGGCTGCTGCGCGACGGCGAGTAGCCGGCTCTCCCAACATTGCGAAAGTTTAATCCGGCGGAAATGGTGCCGTAAGGTGCCGGCTCCTACCTGTGCATTCCGAAGGGGCGCCTGGATTCGCCCCCATTCAGGAAGGACACAGGATCCATGAATACCCCCAGCTCTGCTTCGCGTACCCGCAACCGCCTGCTCGCAGCGGTCGCTTCGGTCGCAATCGCCGGCGCCATCGGCCTCGGCGCCGTCACCACCGGAACCGCGCCGGTTCTCGCCGACGCCGTGCGCGTCGATGCCCCGCAGGCCCCCGGCTTCGCCGATGTCGTCGAGAAGGTCTCGCCCGCTGTCGTCTCCGTGCAGGTGAAGTCCAAGATCGAGCTGTCGTCCGACGACGGCGCGCAGATGTTCGGCAATCCGCCCGGCTTCGACGACCTGCCGGACGACCACCCGCTGAAGCGCTTCTTCCGCGAGTTCCGCGGGCCTGACGGTGACCGCCAGTTCGGCCAGCGTCGTGGCAACCGCAATGGCCCGGCCCGCCCGGTCGCCCAGGGCTCCGGCTTCTTCGTTTCGGAAGACGGCTATCTCGTCACCAACAACCACGTCGTCGATGGCGGGCAGGAGTTCACGGTCGTCATGAACAATGGCGACGAGATCGATGCCAAGCTGATCGGCACCGACCCGCGTACCGACCTTGCCGTGCTGAAGGTCAGCGATTCCTCGCGCAAGTTCACCTATGTCGACTTCGCGGATGACTCCAAGGTGCGCGTCGGCGACTGGGTGGTCGCTGTCGGCAACCCGTTCGGCCTTGGCGGCACCGTGACCGCCGGCATCGTCTCGGCCCGTGGCCGCGACATCGGCTCCGGCCCGTATGACGACTTCATCCAGATCGACGCGGCGGTGAACCGTGGCAATTCGGGTGGCCCGGCCTTCAACCTCAACGGCCAGGTGGTCGGCATCAACACCGCCATCTTCTCTCCGTCGGGCGGCAACGTCGGCATCGCTTTCGCGATCCCGGCCTCGACCGCCAAGGAGATCGTCGGCGACCTGATGAAGTCGGGCAGCGTCTCGCGCGGCTGGCTCGGCGTCGAGATCCAGCCGGTGAACAAGGACATCGCCGAGTCGCTTGGCCTGGCGAGCGAGAAGGGTGCGCTGGTTTCCGGCCTGCAGGACGACAGCCCGGCGCTGAAGGCCGGCATCAAGGCTGGCGACGTCATCACCGGCGTCGATGGCAAGGAGGTCTCCTCGCCGAAGGAACTCGCCCGCCTGATCGGCGGCATCCAGCCCGGCAAGTCCGTCAAGGTCGGCGTCTGGCGTGACGGCAAGGCCGAAACGGTGATGGTCGATCTCGGCACGCTGCCCGGCAGCGACAAGAAGGCCGCCGCGGTCGAGCAGCCGGCTCCGGCCGACGCCAACCTGCTGGAAGACCTCGGCCTCACCGTCACCCGCGCCGACGATGGCAAGGGCGTGGTGGTCACCGATGTCGATCCCGAAAGCGCCGCTGCCGAACGCGGCATCCAGGCCGGTGACGTGATCACCTCGGTCAACTCGAAGGCCGTCGCCAGCCCTGACGAGGTCAGCGCAGCCGTTGCCGACGCGTCGAAGGCCGGCCGCAAGGCGGTGCTGATGCAGGTGCAGCGCGGCGAGGACAGCCGCTTCGTCGCGATCCCGGTCGCCAAGGGCTGACCGGGCCGCAGTCGAGAAGTCGGTGTCCCCGATGCTGCCGGCCACAAGCACCCCCGGGCCGGCAGCGCGGGTCCACCAGGGACCGGAACGAGTGAGCGTAACAGTACGAGTATCCGGTTCCAGCGGCAGCGGGCACCCATCGCCCGCTGCCGCAACTCCTTTGGCGATAACGCGCTTCGAGGCGGAACACGGCAGCGAAATCGCGTATAAGGCGGCCATGAAGATTCTTGTGATCGAAGACGATCGCGAAGCCGCCGACTATCTGCAGAAGGCCTTCGACGAAGCCGGGCACACGGCGCATCTCGCCGCCGATGGCGAGACCGGCTACGCCATGGCCGACGGCGGCGACTACGACGTCATGGTCGTGGACCGCATGCTGCCGCGCCGCGACGGGCTCTCGGTGATCGCCGCCCTGCGCGCGCGCGGCAACACCACGCCAGTGCTGATCCTTTCGGCGCTTGGCGAAGTGGATGATCGTGTCACCGGCCTGCGCGCCGGCGGCGACGACTACCTCACCAAGCCCTACGCCTTTTCCGAACTGCTCGCTCGCGTGGAGGTGCTGAACCGCCGCTCCGGCGCCAGGGATGTCGAGACCATGTATCGCGTTGGCGATCTCGAGCTCGACCGACTGTCGCACACCGTGAAGCGCGCCGGTCGCGAAATCACGCTGCAGCCGCGCGAATTTCGCCTGCTTGAATACCTGATGCGGCATGCCGGGCAGGTGGTGACCCGCACCATGCTGCTGGAGAATGTCTGGGACTACCATTTCGACCCGCAGACCAACGTCATCGACGTGCATGTCTCGCGTCTGCGCGGCAAGATCGAGAAGGGCTTCGACGCACCGGTCCTGCATACGGTTCGCGGCGCGGGCTACATGCTGAAGGCAGGCTAGCATGCTGCGCACGCTGCTCGCCCTGGTCAGGACGACGGCGGCGCGTCTCTCCGCGCTGTACCTGCTGCTGTTTGCCGTCTGCGCGGTGCTGCTGGTCTACTACATGACCGACCTCTCGGCGCGCATGCTCGCCGACCAGACCAAGGACACGATCACCGAGGAAGTGACGACGCTCGCGCTGGCCTACCAGCGCGGCAGCGTTCCGCTGCTCGTTCGCATGATCGACCGTCGCTCGCGCCAGCCGGGCGCCAACCTCTACCTGATCGCCGATCCGAATGGACGCATCCTGACCGGCAATGTGCAGGCGCTCGAACCCGGCGTGCTCGACAACGAAGGCTGGACCGAGCGGCCCTTCGCCTATCAGCGTTACGGCGAGCAGGTGCCGCGTCCCATCAATCCCGCGCCGATCGCCGACCGCGCCGAGGCGCAGGAGGCCGAAAGCGAGCTGCCGCATCGCGCCATCGCGCTGGTGCTGCGCCTGCCCAACCAGCTGATCATGCTGGTCGGGCGCGACCTCGGCGAGCCGGAGCGCTTCCGCGAGGTGGTGCGCCAATCGCTGATGGTGGCGCTGGGGCTGATGAGCCTCTCGGCGCTGCTCATCTGGTTCTTTGTCGGTCGCCGCGCCCTGGCACGCATCGACCGCGTCTCGCAGGCGAGCCGGCGCATCATGGGCGGCGACCTGAGCGGTCGCCTGCCGGTCACGGGCGTCGGCGACGAATTCGACCGCCTGGCCGAGAACCTGAATGCGATGCTTGCACGCATCGCCGACCTGAACGAGGGCCTGAAGCAGGTCTCCGACAACATCGCGCACGATCTGAAGACACCGCTGACGCGGCTGCGCAACCGCGCCGAGGCGGCGCTTGCCAGCGCCAAGGAGAGCGGCGAGTATCGCGGCGCGCTGGAGACGGCGATCGCCGAGTCGGACCAGCTTATCCGCACCTTCAACGCGATCCTGATGATCTCGCGCCTCGAAGCGGGCTATTCGGCGGAGCAGACGGCAAGCGTCGATCTTGCCGAGGCGGTACGCGACGTTGCCGAGCTTTATGAGCCGGTGGCGGAAGAGGCAGGCGTGACGCTGGTGGCGGAACACGAGGGAGCATTTGTCATCTCGGGAAATCGCGAACTGATCGGCCAGGCGCTCTCCAACATCGTCGACAACGCGATCAAGTACAGCGCGGGTACCGTAGAGAAGCCGGAGGTGACGGTGAAGCTGTCGCGGCAGGGCGACGAATTCCGCCTCGCGATCGAGGACAACGGCCCCGGCATTCCCGACGAAGCCGACCGGCAGCGCGCGACCGAACGCTTCGTGCGGTTGGAGCAGAGCCGTTCCCGTCCCGGCTCGGGCCTCGGATTGAGCCTCGCCAAGGCGATCATGAAATTCCATGGCGGACGGCTCGAACTCGCGGCGCGCGATCCGGGCCTCTCGGTCATCATGATCTTTCCTGCGGGCAAGCCGGCATGACGAAACCTGCGCGATCTGCCAGCCCCAAGAAGGAAAGCTGGCTGGCACCGGCGCACATGCTGCAGGCACTCGATGCAGAGGCGGCGCGCGCCGAACTCGAGGAACTGGCCGGCGACGCCAAAGAGGCAGGCCTTGCCGCAGTCGCCAGGCTGCTGAAGGGCAGGGGCGCGCTCGCCGGCTTCCTCGCGGCCGCCCTCCAGCTTTCCGATTTCCTCCGCGATTGCGTGCGTCGCGATCCCGCGATCCTCGACCGGCTGATGCAATCGACCTGCGCGGCGCGGCTTGACCAGCTGCTTGCCGAGATCGGCGCGCTGACCCACGCCGACGAGATGTCCGAGGCGTCGCTGATGGCACGGCTGCGGCGGCTGAAGACCGAGGCGCATTTCGTCATCGCGCTCTCCGACATTGCCGGCGAGGTAACGCCCGAAACGACCGTTCACCGCCTCTCCGACCTTGCCGACGCCTGTACCGGCGCGGCCGTGGATTTTCTCCTGCTCGACGCGCACCGGCAGGGCAAGCTGAAGCTGCCCGATCCGAAGCGCCCGGGCAAAGGCTCCGGCTGGATTCTGCTCGGCATGGGCAAGCTCGGCGCGCACGAACTGAACTTTTCCTCCGACATCGACCTCGTTGTGTTCTTCGAGCCGAGCGCGCCCGCGATCGTCGATCCGATGGAGGCGATTGACCTGTTTGCCCGCATGACGCGCCGGCTGGTGCGCATCCTGCAGGACCGGACGGAGCACGGTTATGTTTTCCGTACCGATCTGCGGCTGCGCCCCGATCCCGGTTCGACGCCGCTTGCCATCCCGGTCGAGGCGGCGCTCAACTATTACGAGGGCCGCGGCCAGAACTGGGAGCGAGCGGCGATGATCAAGGCGCGCCCGGTGGCGGGCGACATCGCCGCAGGCGACGCAGTGCTCGCCGAGCTGGTTCCCTATGTCTGGCGCAAATACATGGACTACGCGGCGATCGCCGACGTGCATTCGATCAAGCGTCAGATCCATGCCCACAAGGGACACGGCGAGATCGCCGTGCTCGGCCACAACGTCAAGCTGGGGCGGGGCGGCATCCGCGAGATCGAGTTTTTCGTGCAGACACAGCAGCTGATCGCCGGCGGCCGCTTCAAGGAGCTCCGCGGGCGCGAGACGGTGGCGATGCTGGCCGAACTGGCGGCGCGCGGCTGGGTCACCGAGCAGGCGCGCGACGAGCTGACGACGGAATACTGGTTCCTGCGCCGGGTCGAGCACGCGCTGCAGATGGTTGCGGACGAGCAGACGCACACGTTGCCGGAGGACGAAGCGGGATTGCAGCGCATCGCGCTGATGCTCGGCTTTGCCGATGCCGCCACCTTCGCGGACGTCTTCCGCCACGCGCTGGCCCGCGTCGAGCATCACTACGCAGCGCTGTTCGAGACGGCGCCGCAGCTTTCCGCAGGCGTCGGCAACCTCGTCTTCACCGGCGACGTCGACGACCCCGATACGCTGCAGACGCTGTCGGCCATGGGTTTCACGCGCCCCAGCGACATCTGCCGGATCATCCGCACCTGGCACTTTGGTCGCTATCGCGCGACGCAGTCGGCCGAGGCGCGCGAGCGCCTGACCGAACTGACACCGGCGCTGCTGCGCGCCTTCGGAGAAACGCGCCGCGCGGACGAGGCGCTGGTGCGGTTCGACGAGTTCCTCAGAGGTCTGCCCGCCGGCATCCAGCTTTTCTCGCTGCTGCAGTCCAATCCCGCGCTGTTGAAGCTGATCGCCACCATCATGGGCGCTGCGCCGCGGCTTGCGGACATCATCACGCGCCGTGCGCATGTGTTCGATGGCCTGCTCGATCCGCGCCTGATGTCGGAACTGCCAAACCGCGACTATCTTTCAGGCAGGCTGGCCTCGTTTCTCGAAGGGGCGGAGACCTACGAGGACGTGCTCGACCGGCTGCGCATCTTCGGCGCCGAGCAGAAATTCCTCATTGGCGTAAGGCTGCTCACGGGCGCCATCGATTCCGCGCGTGCCGGCAAGGCGTTCTCCGACCTCGCCGACCTGACCATCGGCGCAGCGTTCGGTGCGGTCGAGAGCGAGTTTGCGCGCCGGCACGGGTGCGTGCAGGGCGGCCGTGCGGCCATTCTTGGCATGGGCAAGCTTGGCAGCCGCGAGCTGACCGCCGGCTCCGATGTAGATCTGATCCTGCTCTATGATCATGCGGCGGATGCCGAGGAATCCGACGGCGAGAAGCCGCTCGCCGCCTCGCACTATTATTCGCGGCTGACCCAGCGCCTGATCGCGGCGGTCTCCGCGCCGACCGCCGAGGGCGTGCTCTACGAACTCGACCTGCGCCTGCGTCCCTCCGGCAACAAGGGTCCGGTCGCGACACACATCGACTCATTCCGCAGCTATCAGCATCGCGATGCGTGGACGTGGGAACACATGGCGCTGACGCGCGCCCGCGCCATTGGCGGCGATGCCTCGCTGGCGGCCGAGATCGAGGCCGACGTCGAGGCGATGCTGGCGCTCAAGCGCGACGCGAAGAAGATCTTCGCCGAAGCACGCGAGATGCGGGCGCTGATCGATGAGGAGAAGCCGCCGCGCGACATATGGGACCTGAAGCTGGTCCCCGGCGGGCTTATCGACCTGGAGTTCATCGCACAGGTGGCCGCGTTGACCGGCCAGTTGGAGAAGGGGCGTCGCGCAACCGGGACGGGCGAGGTGCTGTCGCGCCTTGCGCCCCGCTTCGCCGATTCCCAGATACGTCAGGAGCTGGCCGAGGCGCACGCGCTTCTGTCGGCACTGATGCAGATCATCAGGCTGTGCCTGACGGGTCCGTTCGAGAGGGATGATGCGCCGCCAGGTCTGGTCGACCTGCTGCTGTCGGCGACCGGCCTTCCCGACATTACGGTGCTCGAGGCGCATGTCCGGGAAACGACGCGGAAGGTTCGGGAGCATTTCGACCTTCTGCTGCGTGGGAAGCGCGGATGACGGCGATGGGAAACTGCCGTTCCGCAATTCCGGTTGCATCGGGGGTGACGATGCAAAGGAGACTGAAATGAAGACTTCGACCAAGCTCTCGCTCGCCTTCCTGGCGCTTGCCGGCATGGCCGCCACGCCCGCGCTCGCGGAGGGCCGGAACGGCGGCAATGGCCCGCACATGCGCTTCGAACGCGCCGATGCCGACAACAGCGGCGATGTCACCTTCGAGGAGTTCGCCTCTGCGATGAACGAGCGGCTGCTGTCGGCCGACGCCGATGGCGACGGCAAGATGACCGTGGGCGAGATCGCCGACCAGATCGAACGCACGCGCGCCGAGCGCCTGGCAAAGCGGCTGATCGAGCGCTTCGACGCCGATGGCGATGGCGTGCTCACGAAGGCCGAGGTGGAATCGCGGCAGAAGAAGCTGTTCGCGCTGCTCGACCGCAACGATGACGGCAAGATCGTCAAGGACGAGATGCGCTCCGGTCGGAAAGGTGGCCGCCATGACCATGGCGATCACGACGGCGGACGCGAGGACTAGATTAGCAATTGCTGAGGCAGCCGCGTGGCTGCCTCAGTTGTCTGTGCGGCTGGCGACGAATCCCGCTTTGAGACGGGTGACTGTTGCACGATGATCACATTTTCGTGCTGCCGTGAAAGACGACGAATCTTCCACGATCATACAAACTTAACCAAACGGGGCTGAATCGTTATAGTCGCCCTGTGGTTGCCGACACGCGGGCGTAAGAACGCCGAAATATGGATATCCTTGTGGGACAGTCGATGATCGAGCGGGGCAAGTTGTTGCGTATGATCCCCCTGGCGGCAACCGCCGTCGCCCTGATGATGGTGGCGCAACCCGCCAGCGCGCAGGGCTTCTTCGAGTCGCTGTTCGGCGGCGGCGTCAAGAAGCGCAACACGACCGACTTCCCGGAAGCGCCGGCCAAGCCCAAGCCGAAGGCGGCCGTGAAGGTCAGCGGCCCTTCCTATTATGACTACAAGCCCGAGGCTCTCGTCCGCACCGACTTCAGCGCCATCACGGCTCTCGGCCAGCAGGCCGGCGTCGAGCCGGTACTGACCGGCAGCGAATTCCGCGAGGCCACCTCCGGGCTCAACGGCTACGAACTGCTCGCCGAGAAGGCCGTCGCCAAGGCGCTGTCCGACTACTATTCGACCCATCCGGACTTCATCTGGGTTTCAGGCCTCGTGCCCAACGAACGCGCGCGGGAAGCACTGCGCACGCTTGGCGACGCCGAGTCGCAGGGTCTGATCCCCGCCGAATACGCCGTGACGGTGCCGCAGGCGACCCCACCGGCCAATGGCGACATGCGCGCCCGTCTCGACGAGCTTGTCCGGTTCGAGATGGCGCTGTCGGCGAAGGTGCTGCGCTATGTGAACGATGCGCAGGGCGGCCGCATCGACCCGAACAAGCTCTCCGGCTACCATGATTTTCCGCCGAAGCCGGTGGATATGGTCGCAGCGCTGACGGACCTCGCCGGCTCGCAGGACGTGCGCGACTACATGGAATCGCGCCATCCGCAGAACGAAGACTACCGCAAGCTGCGCGTCGAGTTGGAAGCGCTGCGCGCCAGCGAGGAAAACGCGGTCGTCATCGACGCCAAGCTGCTGCTGAGGCCGGGCGACAGCAGCCCCGAACTGCCGAAGGTGATCAAGGTCATCTCGGCCGACATGGACGATGATTTCGGCGGCCAGTTCGGCGAGGTGCTCTACCGGCTGCAGAACAGCGAGACCTACAGCCAGGAACTGGTGCCCGCGATCAAGGCGGCGCAGGAGCGTGCCGGGTTGAAGCCGGACGGCGTCGTCGGCCCGCGCACCGTGTCCGCCATCGCCGGCGTGTCCAAGGCCGACCGCATCGCCAAGGTGAAGATCGCGCTGGAACAACTGCGCTGGATGCCGTCCGACCTCGGCGCAACGCGGGTCTTCATCAACCAGCCCGCCTACGTCGCCACCTACATCGAGAACAACGAGGTGAAGCTGGAGACGCGCACGGTCATCGGCAAGCCGAGCAACCAGACGAGCTTCTTCTACGACGAGATCGAGCAGGTCGACTACAACCCGTACTGGGGCGTGCCGCGCTCCATCCTCGTCAACGAGATGCTGCCGCGCCTGCTGGGCGACCCCGGTTATCTCGACCGTGCTGGCTATGAGGTGACGAACGCCAAGGGCCAGCGCATCCCATCTGCTTCGATCGACTGGGGTGCGTATGGCAGCAAGATCCCCTACGACGTGCGGCAGACGCCTAGCGAGGCCAATGCGCTGGGGGAGCTGAAGATTCTGTTCCCCAACAAGCACGCCATCTACATGCACGACACGCCGGCCAAGGATCTGTTCAGTCGCGACATGCGCGCCTACAGCCACGGCTGCATCCGCCTGCAGGACCCGCGCGGCATGGCCGCCGCCGTGCTTGGCAAGAGCGTCGACTACGTCGCCGAAAAGCTGAAGCAGGGGCACTCGTCGGAACAGGTGACGCGCAAGATTCCGGTCTATGTCGCCTATTTCACGGCCTGGCCGAACCTGAAGACCGGCAAGGTCGAGTATTTCAGCGACGTCTATGATCGTGACGGCAGGCTGCTGAAGGCGATCGAGAAGACTGACGTGATGCGCACGCCGGCTTCTGCCGACGTGGCAACGGGCTCCACGCAGGGCTGATCGCCGCGTCGATTGACTCCGCGCCGGTCAGCCGGCGCGGCGCCTGGCGAAGAATTCCGCGACTGCCGCCTTCATTTCCGGGCTCCGTCCTGCATCGCCCTGCAGGTCGCGCTCGAGGTCGAGCTGCGCGTCCTGTCCGAAGTCCGCCGCGTGCGCGATGAGGCGCTTGGTGGCGGCGGCGGCGCCGGGAGGCAACGACGCCAGTTTCGCGGCGATCCTGTCGGTTTCGCCTGCCAGTTCGGCATCGTCGAACACGCGCCAGACGAGCCCCCAGGACGCTGCCTCCTCCGCGCTGATCCTGTCGCCCAGCAGCATCATGCCGGCGGCGCGCACGCGTCCCATGATGCGCGTCAGGAACAGCGTGTTGCCGGCGTCGGGCACCAGCGCAATGCCGACGAAAGGTTCGTAGAGATAGGCCGAGCGCGCTGCGACCACGATGTCGGCGGCCAGCGCGATGCCGACCGCAGCGCCGGCGCAGGGGCCGTTGATGGCGGCGACGATCGGCAGGCGTGTCTGGCGCATGCGGCGAACCAGCGGGTTGAA
>JBFXFO010000145.1:0-10299 GCA_050178915.1 Rhizobiaceae bacterium
CTTGCGAATCAGGGTCCGGCGCAGGAGTTGACAGGAGGGGTGGCGATGCCCGCAGGGGTGGCGTCACCCCATTTTTCTTGGCAGGCCGGCACCGCGTCGGGAAACAGGCTTCGCCTCGTCGGACAAGCGGTTTGCTGGAAGGATGACTGGTGCTGCGAGAGAGGATTGAACTCTCGACCTCTCCCTTACCAAGGGAGTGCTCTACCACTGAGCTACCGCAGCGCCGTGCCTTCGGCCGGTCCTGTGGACCGCGACCCGCAAGGGTCCGTGCCGGAAAGTGCGGCGCTAATGCCACAACGGTCGGCCAAGCGCAAGTTGCGTGAACGCTGTCGCCAGTCATGCGCGCCCGTGCCATTGCACGGCCACAATCGCCGCACCTATCTGAAGCTGGACAGGCGTGCGCCGGGGGACGGCATTGGACGACAACAAGCAAGGCGACAGCAACCGGGAAGCCGCGCGCAAGGCGCGGCTGGCCGAGACGCTGCGGGCCAATCTGCAGAAGCGCAAGGCGCAGGCGCGTTCGCGCCGCAGCGGCGAGGCTGACCAGCGCCCGGAAGGCCTGGCGGCACCCGGGGAGAAGCGCGGCGGCTAGGACGCCGGCTTGCGGAATTCACCTTCCACAACGCTATTCCTTGAACCATCGGTGGCATTGGTCTAGACGCCTGCGACGGGCGGGCCACCACAAGTGATTTGGATTTTCTTGGCCGGGTGAACCCCGGAGAGGTGGATTTCTCATGGATCGCATCAGGATCGTCGGCGGCAATCATCTCGAAGGCCGCATCCCGATTTCCGGCGCCAAGAACGCTGCGCTGCCGCTGATGATCGCGTCGCTGCTCACCGACGACACGCTGACGCTCGAAAACGTGCCGCACCTGGCCGACGTCGAGCAGCTCATCCGCATTCTCGGCAATCACGGCGTGGATTATTCCGTGAAGGGCCGCCGCGAGCGCCAGAGCGAAGGCTATTCGCGGACCATCAGCTTCACCGCGCGCAACATTGTCGACACCACTGCGCCCTACGAGCTGGTCTCCAAGATGCGCGCCAGCTTCTGGGTCATCGGCCCGCTGCTGGCCCGCATGGGCGTTGCCAAGGTTTCGCTGCCGGGCGGCTGCGCCATCGGAACGCGGCCCGTCGATCTCTTCCTCGAAGGGCTGCAGGCGCTCGGCGCCGAGATCGACGTCGAGAACGGCTATGTCATCACCCGCACGAAGCGCGACCGCCTCGTCGGCAACCGCTTCGTCTTCCCGAAGGTCTCGGTCGGCGCCACGCATGTGCTGATGATGGCCGCGACGCTGGCGCGCGGCGAAACCGTGCTGGAAAACGCGGCGCGCGAGCCGGAGATCGTCAACCTCGCCGAGTGCCTCAACGCGATGGGCGCGCGCATCACCGGCGCCGGCACGTCCACCATCACCATCGAAGGCGTCGATTCGCTCTCGGGCGCCCGCCACGCCATCATCCCCGACCGCATCGAGACCGGCACCTATGCCATGGCCGTGGCCATGGCGGGCGGCGACGTCGTGCTGGAAGGCGCGCGGCCGGAACTGCTGCAGAGCGCACTCGACGTGATCGCGCAGACCGGTGCCGAGATCACCCCGCTCAATTCGGGCATCCGCGTCCGCCGCAACGGCGCCGGCATCTCGCCGGTCGATATCACCACCGAGCCGTTTCCGGGTTTCCCCACCGACCTGCAGGCGCAGTTCATGGGCCTGATGACCATGTCGAAGGGCAAGTCGCACATCACCGAGACGATCTTCGAGAACCGATTCATGCATGTGCAGGAACTTGCCCGCCTCGGCGCCCACATCACGCTGGCGGGCCAGACGGCTGTGGTCGAAGGCGTATCGAAGCTGAAAGGCGCGCCCGTCATGGCGACCGACCTGCGCGCCTCGGTGTCGCTGGTGATCGCCGGACTGGCTGCCGAAGGCGAGACCCTGGTCAACCGCGTCTACCATCTCGACCGCGGCTTCGAACGGCTGGAAGAGAAGCTGTCGGGCTGCGGCGCCATGATCGAGCGCATCTCCGGTTAAGCGCAATCGCAGCAATGGGCGGCGTTCGGCCGCCCCGATGTTGCACCGCCGCAAAAGACCGCCTAGAGCAAACCGGCAGTTGAACGCCGGAAAAGCTCATGGATGCGCTGAAACTCGTCGCGCTCGATTCTGAAGACCTGAAGATTGTGTCCGCGCATGCGCAGGACGCGGTGCTGAAGGTCGGCGACCTGCACTATTCGCCGCGCCAGAAGCAGTTCACTCTGGCCGTCAACCGCTTCGTCTGGGAGAAGGCCGGCGGCGTCTTCCGGCAGCACAATGAACGGCGCAAGAGCCTGCTGCACTTCGACCGCGTGCTTTCGGCGCGCACCTCCGGCATCGACAAGCACGACACCGAGCATGTGCTGTCGCTGCTCGCGGTGCAGTTCACCCCCGCCGCCACCGAGCCGGCCGGCACCATCGACCTGACCTTTGCCGCCGGCGCAACGCTGCGGCTCGAGGTCGAATGCATCGAGGCGCGGCTCGCCGACACCGGCGGCGCCTGGCAGGCCGGCTCGCGGCCGCGCCACAGGCCCTGACCGGCATGGCAATCACGCTGGACCATGCAAGCGCCGATTTCGAAGCGCGCTTCTCCACCTTCCTCGCGACCAAGCGGGAAGTCTCGGAGGATGTCGACCAGGCGGTGCGCGCCATCATCGCGCGGGTGCGCGCCGAAGGCGACGCGGCGCTGGTCGACTACACGCGCCGCTTCGACCGCGCCGATCTCGACAGGCTCGGGCTGGCGGTCTCGGCCGATGACATCATGCGCGCCTATGAGCAGGCGCCGGCGGAAGCCGTCGATGCGCTGAAATTCGCGCGCGACCGGATCCGCTCGCATCACCAGCGGCAAAAGCCCGCGGACGATCGCTACACCGATGCGCTCGGCGTCGAACTCGGGTCGCGATGGACGGCGATCGAGGCTGTCGGCCTGTACGTGCCGGGCGGCACCGCCAGCTATCCAAGCTCGGTGCTGATGAACGCCGTGCCGGCCAAGGTCGCCGGGGTCGAGCGGATCGTCATGGTGGTGCCCTCGCCCGACGGCGTCATCAATCCGCTGGTGCTGGTGGCGGCCGACCTTGCCGGCATCTCGGAGATCTACCGCATCGGCGGGGCGCATGCCGTCGCCGCGCTGGCCTATGGCACCCGGACGATCCGGCCGGTGGCGAAGATCGTCGGACCCGGCAACGCCTATGTCGCCGCCGCCAAGCGGCAGGTGTTCGGCACTGTCGGCATCGACATGATTGCCGGCCCTTCGGAAGTGCTGGTCATCGCCGACGGCTCCAACGATCCCGACTGGGTGGCCGCCGACCTGCTGGCGCAGGCCGAGCACGATACCGGCGCGCAGTCGATCCTTGTCACCGACAATGCCGCTTTCGGTCGCGCCGTCGAGGCGGCGGTCGAACGCCAGCTGAAGACGCTGCCGCGCGCCGAAACCGCCGCCGCCAGCTGGCGCGATTTCGGCGCCGTCATCCTGGTACCCGACTTCGACGCAGCACTGCCGCTCGCCGACCGCATCGCGGCCGAACATGTCGAGCTTGCCATCGACGATGCGGAAACCTTCCTTGCCCGCCTGCGCAACGCTGGCGCGGTGTTCGTCGGACGGCACACGGCAGAGGTGATCGGCGACTATGTCGGCGGTTCCAACCACGTGCTGCCGACGGCGCGCTCGGCGCGCTTCTCGTCGGGCCTGTCGGTGCTCGACTTCATGAAGCGCACCTCCATCCTCAAGGTGGGACCGGAACAGCTGCGCGCGCTGGCGCCGGCCGCGATCACGCTGGCCGAGGCCGAAGGCCTCGGCGCGCATGCCCGCTCCATCGCCATCCGGCTGAATCTATAGGCCCGGCATGCCGGCGACGGAGGCCTCCCGCAAGCTGATCGACGTCGAGCTCGACGAGACGATCGGCCGCTCGACGCCGGATGTCGAACACGAGCGCGCCGTGGCGATCTTCGACCTGATCGAGGAGAACAGTTTTGCGCCGGTGGATGACCCCGGAACCGGCCCCTACCGGCTGAAGCTGTCGCTTGTAGAGCAGCGCCTGGTCTTCGCGATCGCGCGCGAGAACGGCGAGGCCGTCGTCACCCACATCCTCTCGCTGACGCCCTTCCGCCGCATCGTGAAGGACTACTACATGATCTGCGAGAGCTACTACGCCGCCATCCGCAATGCGACGCCGAGCCAGATCGAGGCGATCGACATGGGGCGCCGCGGCCTGCACAATGAAGGCTCCGAGACGCTGCAGAAGCGGCTCAACGGCAAGATCGAGGTGGATTTCGGCACGGCCCGGCGGCTTTTCACGCTGATCTGCGTTCTGCACTGGCGCGGCTGAGCAGCCAAGGAAGCGTGTTCACAAACGAGCGACAATGCTATAGGTAACGCGCCCTGTTCCGGCACTGCCGGAAGCCTTCCACTACAGCCAAAGGTACCGAATGCCCAAGGAAGAGGTCCTGGAGTTCCCAGGTGTCGTCACGGAATTGCTGCCCAACGCCATGTTCCGCGTCAAGCTGGAGAACCAGCACGAGATCATCGCCCATACCGCCGGCCGCATGCGCAAGAACCGCATCCGTGTGCTCACGGGCGACAAGGTGCTGGTCGAGATGACGCCATACGACCTCACCAAAGGCCGTATCACCTATCGCTTCAAGTAACCGGCGTCCGACTGCCATGCGCGACGCGACGGTGACATTGTGAGCATCTTCCAGAAGCTCGTTCTGGCTTCCGGCTCGCCGCGCAGGATCGAGTTGCTGCAGCAGGCGGGCATCGAGCCCGAGCGCCTGTTCCCCGCCGACATCGACGAGACGCCGCTGCGCGCCGAGCACCCCCGCTCGCTCGCCAAGCGTCTGGCGCGCGGCAAGGCCGAGAAGGCGCGCACCGCGCTGAAGGACGATCCTGACGTCGCCGGCGCCTATGTGCTGGCTGCCGACACGGTGGTGGCGGTCGGCCGCCGCATCCTGCCCAAGGCGGAGATGATCGACGAGGCGTCGAACTGCCTGCGCCTGCTCTCCGGCCGCTCGCACCGCGTCTATTCCGGCATCTGCCTGATCACGCCGGGCGGCAAGGTGCGGCAGCGGCTGGTCGAGACGCGCGTGCGCTTCAAGCGGCTGGCGCGCGACGAGATGGAGAGCTACCTCGCCTCCGGCGAATGGCGCGGCAAGGCCGGTGGCTACGCCATCCAGGGGCTCGCCGGCTCCTTCGTGGTCAAGCTCGTCGGCTCCTACACCGCCGTCGTCGGCCTGCCGCTCTACGAGACGGTGGGGCTGCTCACCGGCGAAGGATTCTCGGTCCACTTCAACTGGATTTCGGGCCCGAAGAGCTAACCATGGCGGGCGGCGCGGAAGGCAAGATCATGCCACTGCGGGCGGCAAAACCGTGCCCCGAATGCGGCAAGCCGTCGACGCGCGAAAACTACCCGTTCTGCTCGCCGCGCTGCAAGGCGGTCGACCTGAACCGCTGGCTGTCCGGCGCCTACGCCATTCCCGTCACCGAAGATGACGATAACAAGGACGTTGACGAGCAGCGCTAGGCTGCGTGGCTGCGCCTTTTCGGCCAGCTTCCGCACCGCTTCGTGACAATCCGATCGCAGGCGCTGGACAGGCGGCAATCACGTGCTATAAGGCCGGCGCTTTCAGGCGGTCGACCAACCCCGCCGGCGCTTTCCGGTGCACATCGAGAGCATGCCCAGGTAGCTCAGTTGGTAGAGCATACGACTGAAAATCGTAGTGTCGGTGGTTCGATTCCACCCCTGGGCACCAGAGGCCTTTTCCCCCACTGATTTCATTCGATTTTTTGCCCCGTTGTGTCCAACTATTCGGCACCGGGCCAATTTTCTGGACACATTTGTTCCTGCTTCAGCCCTCGTCGGGATCGTCCCCCAGCATCTCGACTGCGGATCTCGCGAGCACCCTCTGGCGGGCCGCTTTCGTGTATCGCGTGACCTCCTTCGAGGTCTGATGTCCGGTCACCGACATGATCTGGTGTTCTGACGCGCCCTTGTCCGCCATCCGCGTCGCCGCCGCCTTGCGCAGGCCGTGCGCGGAGCAGTGCGGCAGGCCGGCCTCGTTGCACCTCTTCCGGAACCAGTTCCCGAACCCGTTGGCCGTGAAGCCGTTCCCAAATTCGGTGACGAGGAAGGTCATGTCGCCGCAGGGCGACGCGTTGATGATCTCCTGCAGCCGCGGATGGATGGGCAGCTCGAGCTTGATCGGATTCCGGTTGCGGTTCTTTTGCTGGGTGAACCTCAGCACGCCGTTCCGACAGTGCTGCTTACCGAACAGCACAACGTCACTCCGCCTTTGCGAGGTGTAGAGCAGAAGCGCCATCGCCAGTCTGGCCTTCGTGCCGATGGCGTGCCTCTCCTCGAATTGCTCCACTTCGTCAATCGTCCAAGAGTGGAAGCCGCCGGCCATGCCACGGAAGTAGGCGATGTCTCGGGCCGGATTGGTCCTGAAGAGATCGACGTCCGGCTTGATCGCCCACGCGAAGACCTGCCTCAGCGCCTTCACCCGACTATTGGCCGCTTCGGGCTTCTCAGCCTTCCGATCGCGTATAGTCCGCACCGTCTTCACGGTGAAATGCGACAGAGGCATATCGCCTATCTGCTTGTCGCCATTTGGTTTCGTCGCCTCTTTGCAGCACGCGGCGAGGATTTGGCTGCGCACGCGCCGCGTGCGAGCGTCGAGCAGCTTATATTCGGCGGACTGATAGTACTGATCACAGAGCCATCGGAGCGTTCCGTGAGCGACGCGGGCAGGACCGCGCTCTTCAGGTAGCGCCGCGCCCGCCAGGCACGCCATGTAGGCGGCGACGAATTCCTGGCTGTTGTATTCGTCCGGTAATCGGATCTTCTGCTGGCCTCGCTTCCGGAAATAGAAGCGGTGCCCTCCGTCCGTGTCATCGAACTGGACGTATTTTCGCAGGCCATGTTTGCGCGGCATCAGGTCTCGACATCCCACTCGCCATCCCCGCCTGCCTCACCTCCTGGCAGATTGGAGAATGCTCGGTCGACTTCGAGCCTATCCCAAATCGTCCTACTGTTGATAGTCTTTGCCTTTGGCATGCGCCCGTCGCGGACCATCTCGTCGAACAGCGACGTCGAAACGCCGACATACTCGGCCGCTTGAGGCCGGGAGAGTCCGCGCGGTGCGAGCGATGGCGGCAGCAGGGTGATTCGAGACTTGGACACCTGCTACTCCGGTGCCGAGAGCCAGACGTCGTAGTCCCGCGCCATCTCGCGGAAGATACGCGCCGGCTCCTCCTCGTAGTCGAGATCGACACGGCTGCCGATGCCGCAGCGCCGGTAGATGAACGCCTTGGCGGCGTCCGGCGTGGCGACCTCAGCCCAGACCTGAAACGCCCGCTCATTGCAGAGGATGCCGGCCTTCTTGGCGAGCTGGCCGCCCTTGCGCTCCTCCTCAACCTTGGGAGTTGCCGGTGCGGCGGGTTCCAAGGGAGCTTCCAAGGTCGGCGCGGCCGCAGGCATGTTCGAGACCGGCTCGATGATGTCGACGACGAGGTTGTCGCCCTCGATGCGCAGGCGCCAGCCATCGCCCTCGCCGACCGCGCTGCCGAGCAGCGCCTCGATCACCTGCTCGGCCGGGATCTCGTATCGGTGAACGCGCTGAGGGATCACGCGATCTCTCCCGAAACCATGTCGCTGCCCGGGATGACCACCAGCGGCACATACCAATGCAGTGCCACCGATTTGCCGTCTGCCGAGACCTCCCCGTATTCGCCGATGAGCCACATCGGCTGGCCGCCAGACGCGAGGAAATCCTCATCGTGCGCGCCGTCGTGACGGCGCCAGCGTTTCCCCGGCGTGGTGCCAGTCGGCAGCGTGGCGCTGTATTCCGGCAACGCAGAGAACTCGGCTCTCGTGATCGTCAGCGTCTTCATGCGCCGACCTCAAGGTGCTCGGCCAAGCTGATCGCCTCACCGAACGGCGTCTTCGCCGCCAGATCATCGAAACTCGAGCTCGGCCCGTACACCGCCCAAAGGACCGGCGTGGCCGGCGGCTTGCCAAAATCCCAGACCATCAGATCGGTGAAGTAGATCACCGCCGACGCGGACGGGCAGTTCTTCGCGATCCACTCGAAGGTGTCGGAGAACGCGGTGCCACCGCCGCCAACCGGAACCATGGCGACCTCGTCGCCGGCATAGAACTCCTCGACATGGTTCACCTCCGCGTCCGCGTAGACGACGGTCACCTGGTCGATCATTCCGTCACCGAACGCGCCGTTGACCTCGCTGCAGAACGCCGTCAGCGCCTTGGTGTCGATCGATCCCGACGTGTCGATCGCCACCACCAGATGCGAGATCGCCTCCGAGAACTGGCCGGGCGTTATCAGGCGCCGGGACAGGAAGCGCCGGTTCGGCCGTGTCCACGAGAAGTCCCGCGTGTTCGACTCGTCGACGAAACGGCGAAGTACCTGCCGCCAATCGATCACCGGTTTCGTCAGCCGGTCGATGATCCGGCGGATGCCGGCCGGTAGCGAGCCGATGCCTTTCACTGATGCCGCCTGCGCGGCTGCACGCACCATGGTCTGCGTTTCGGCTCGGGCCTTCGCGATGCCGGCTTGATCGTGAGGCGCGCACGCGTCGAACACGCCACCGCACCCGCCTGGGTCGGGATGCTTGCCGAGCCTCTTCCCGTTCGGGTCTTCCTCATCGAGGATGCGATAGATCTCCTCCGCCGACATGCCGGCGAAGCGTGCGTCGAGGAGAACACCGGCCGGCGGCGTGCCAACCTTGGCCTCGACGAGGTCGAGGTTGATCGCGTAATCGCACGCCATGTTCCATCGAATCGGGTTCCGCGCGCCGCGCCGGAGATGGTGCTCGGCGGCGTTGTGGTAGACCTCGTGGACCACCATGAAGAGCAGTTGCGCGCGGCTCTGCCGCATGATGAAGTCCGGAGCGTAGCGAAGCTGACGGCCATTGGTGGCCATCGTTTGGACTGACGGGTCTTCGACTTGCTCGAGCTGCGACAGCAGGGCGCCGAAGAACATGTGGTCGAAAAAGAGATCGGACTTCGCCTTCAGGAGCGCGATTTCTGGCGTCATCGGGCGCTCCTAGTTTCCAGCGCAGCCATCGTGCAGGCGATGACGTCTTCCTCGCTGAGTTGCTGCCTCAGCTTCTGGGCGTCACGCTCGCTGAGGGCTCGCGCGACATGTCCTGCGCGCTCGTACTGGACGCGCGTCGCTGTAAATCGCCGTAGCGACGGCAGGAAGTTGAGCTCGTAGTACTCGTGCGGGTTCGCCTTCGACATGAAGCGCCAGCAGAATTTGCCGGCGGCGGCGGGCTTCTTGTGGGTCGCGAGGAAGCGATCGGTGATGATCATCCGGCGCTCCTGGCGAGGGAAGTGGCCGCACACAGCGCCAGCGCCTCCGGGGGCAGAGCCATCCGCAGCGCCTCGGTAATCTCCCGCGACATCTTCTTGACGGTGCGGCGCGGCCGCGTGCCCGGGTTGGAGGAGTTGATCTGGGAATCGAACTCGCGCTTCTCGGCGTCGAACCTGATGACATAGCACCAACGGTTCCGCCCGACCTTGGGCTTGAACCTCCATTCCAGCTTGCCGTGCGTCTTCTTCGCCCGCGTGAAGTTGGCGATTACGAACTCCGGGGTCATCACCGGCTCCCCCTCGCGATAGCGGCTGCGGTGCAGTCAGCGAGCTGCTGGGCGGTGAGCTGATCCCGGAACACCGCCACCCTGTCTGGATCTGTCACGGCCGCGATCGACCGAGTCGCAGCCCGCTTGTTCGATGAGATCGTGACCACGTGGAGCACGAACCTGCGCTCCTCAAGCAGAAAGCGGAGGTGGTAACTCGTGCGCGGGAACTTCCGGCCCCGACGAAGCCAACGAAAGATGACGGCGTCGCCGACGTAGCGGTCTCGGCGTGCGCGGAGGTAGTCTCGGGCCAAGATCTCGGGCGTCATGCGGGGGAGCTTCGTCACGGGCGAGATCCCAACGACAGAGCCGCGCAACTACCAATGTCGTCCGCCGAGAGCCGCGCTTTCATAATGTCTGTCAGCGTGCGGCCGTAGACCATCGGCTTGTCTGGAACGAACGCATCGGGGTGTTCGACCGGCCCGCCGACGTTGAAGCGCGTGTTGCGCTCCGACTGGTCGCCGCAGCCCGACATCATCGTGATGAACTTCCGCTTCTCTGGCTGGTAGCGAAGCGTCCAATGGCCCATCCTGTTGTCTTCCCGGATGCCGAAGAACGACCACTCCAGATACGACGGCATCCCGACGATCATGAAGCCTGTGTAGGGGTGAAATGGTC
>JBFXFO010000146.1:0-10184 GCA_050178915.1 Rhizobiaceae bacterium
GCGTTGACGGCGAGGTTGACGATCACCTGCTCGAACTGGCCGAGGTCTGCCTTCACCGGCCATAGGTCGCGGCCATGCTCGACCTTGAGCCCGATCTCCGGCCCGACGAGGCGCGAAAGCAGCATGCGCAGATCGGCCAGCACATCGGTCAGGCTGATCACCTCCGGCCGCAGCGTCTGCTTGCGCGAGAAGGCCAGCAGCTGCCGCACCAGCGAGGCGGCGCGGTTGGCGTTCTGCTTGATGTTCATGATGTCGGGGAAGGACGGGTCCGACGGCCGGTGGTTGGTCAGCAACAGGTCGGACGCCATGATGATGGCGGTCAGCACATTGTTGAAATCGTGCGCGATGCCGCCGGCGAGTTGTCCCACCGCCTGCATCTTCTGGCTCTGCGCCATCTGCCCTTCGAGCGCCTTCTGCTCGGTGGTTTCGACGGCGTAGACGATCGCCGCCTCTTCGGCATTCTCGCCACCCGCGCCGTCGGCGATGGCGTTGACGTAGAAGCGCACGTGCCGTGCCTCGTCCCCCGGCAACACGGTGTCGATCGGAGTGATGTCGGCCTGCCGCTGCTTGGCGCGGTCGAGCGCGGCCTGGAAAGAGGCGCGGTCACGCGTATGGATGACCGTGTCGAGACGGATGCGGCGATCGATGGCATCGCGATCGACCACGGACGAGAACAGCGACACGAACGGCGCATTGGTGCGCAGGATGCGACCGTCCTTGTTGACGCCGGCGATCGCCATCGGCGTCGAGTTGAAGAAGCGCGTGAAGCGCACTTCGGCGGCGCGCAGGTCGGCCGACGCATCCTCTCCCTCGGCCCGGTTGAGCACGATCGTGCGCGTGGCGCCGGGCGCCCCTTCGCGCGTCGCCGCCACGCGGTGCATCATGCGCACCGGCAGCGCTTCGCCGGTCACCGTCGTCATGTCCAGATCGACCACCGCATTGCGCGTGGTGCCAGGGTCGGCCTTGACCGAGCGAAGCAGCGCCATGCCGTCGCCCGCAACGACTTCGGCCAGCGACGTGGTGCCCGGCGTGAAGGCCGCGAGGTCGATCTTCAGCCATTCGGCCAGCGTTGCGTTGAGATAGGTAATGCGTCCGTCGGCATCGGCGGAGAAGAATCCGGCCGGCGCGTGGTCGAGGTGATCGATCGCCGTCTGCAGGTCGAGGAAGAAACGCTCCTGCTCGGCGCGCTCTATCGAAATATCGGCGATCTGCCAGGCTTGCAGGGGCAGCCGCTGGCCCGGGACGGAAAAGGTGCGCGCGCGGACCCGATACCAGCGCGCGCCAGCTTCGGCGCCGGGGCGGATCGCCTGCGCCGTGCGGAACTCGCCGTCGGCGGCCTGCCCGTCGCGCAGCGCCGAGGAAAGGCGAATGATGACGGGCGCGGCCTCGGCCGAATCCGACAGCAGGCCCTCGACGGTCTTCACGTCGGCCGCACCGGTGGCGCCGGTCATGTCGGCATAGGCGCGGTTCGCGTAGATCACGCGGCCCTTGGTGTCGGTGACGACGACCCCCTGACCCATGGAATCGACCAGCGCCCGTGACAGCTCGTCGGCGGTCGAACGCGGCGCGATCTGGACGAAGCCGATGGCCGTGGCAAACAGGTAGCCAACGCCGATCATCGCCAGCACGCCCAGCATGCCAAGCAGGAACGGGTCGCCGAGCCGTTCGCGGAAGATGGCGAAGACGATCGACGCACAGGTCAGCACGATGATGAAGACGATCAGGCGCGTGATCGCGCCGGGCCGCAGGCTCTGGTCCACGATCGGCGCCGGATTGATCTCGTTGCGGCCTGGCTTCGCCATGCGCTCCTGCACCCAGATTCTCCCCCAGATCCCCCATTGAGTCCGGCAAGCCTGCCGGTTGGATCATATTCTCTCCGGGCCGGAAAGACCTGCCGCCCGCAAAAGCGAAGCGGTTCGCCGGCACTGCCGTCACGAGCGCGCCAGAACCCCGTGAATGGCGGGCCGTTCGCGCTTGCCGTCCGTTGCGCGCGCGGGCTAGTCTGCCGCAACTCGGGAGGGTGGCATGAGAGATTGGCTGGACGAAATCGCCGGGCCGGATTTCGCCCCAGCCGTGTTCTGGACACTGCTGGCTCTGGTGATTCTCGTCGTGCTGCTGGTGATCGTCCGGCAGGTACGCGGCATGACGTTCGGTACGTTCGTGGTCGGCGGGCGGAACCGCAAGACACGTCTGGCCGTGATGGACGCGACCGCCGTCGACAGCCATCGCCGCCTCGTGCTGGTGCGCCGCGATGACGTAGAGCACCTGATCCTGATCGGCGGACCGACGGATGTGGTGGTGGAGCAGAACATCCGCTTCGGCCAGCAACAGCGTCGCCCGGCGCCGCCGCAGGATATCGCCGCGTATGAGCAGCAGCAGGTTCAGCGTCCGCCGGAAGCGCCAGCGGCTCCGCACCCGCCGCAGCAGCGGCAGGCAGCGCAGCCGGCACGGCCGCAGCCGCCCCGCGAGCCTCGCATCGCCAGCGCGCCGCCTCAACCGGAGCGCCCGGCGCGCGCCGCTCCGCCACCGCCGCGGGCACCTGAGCCGAGGCCTGCCGCTCCGCCGCGCGCCGCGCCCGCCCGGATCGAGCCGCCCCGCCCCGAGCCGACGCTGTCATCGACCACGCGCGACACCTACCTGCCCCGCGACATGCAGGAGCGTGGCAAGGCACCGGCCCGTGCCGAGACGGTCGATATCGACAAGGCGCTGGTCGACGAGTTGAACCTCTCGCTCGACGAGCCGATGGCCGGCGCAAAGTACCCGCAGGCAAAGCAGGACGTCTCGCTGGAAGACGAGATGAACAAGCTGCTCGGCGAGCTGACCGGCGGCCGACGCAAGTAGGGCCACCCTCGGCAGACGGCGGCACCAGAGTGACAGCCAGCAAGGCAAAAGGGCTGCGGCAGGCGGCCCTTTTGCCTTGCTTATCCGAACTCCCGAAGGAGTCTCAGTCGTCGCGATAGACTTTCTCGCGCCGTTCGTGGCGCTCCTGCGCCTCGATCGACAAGGTCGCGATCGGTCGGGCGTCGAGGCGCTTGAGCGAGATCGGCTCGCCGGTCTCTTCGCAGTAGCCGTAGGTGCCATCGTCGAGGCGCTGCAGCGCGGCATCAATCTTTGAGATCAGCTTGCGCTGCCGGTCGCGCGCCCTGAGTTCGATGGCGCGGTCAGTCTCGGATGATGCCCGGTCGGCGAGATCCGGGTGATTGGCGTTTTCCTGCTGCAGGATTTCAAGCGTCTCGCGTGCTTCGCGAAGTATGTCGTTCTTCCAGGATACGAGCTTCGACCGGAAGTAGGACTTCTGCCGTTCATTCATAAACGGCTCGTCGTCTGACGGCATGTAGTTGGCGTCCAAGAGATCGTTCATGCGACTCACCCCACCACCATAAATTTTGCGGGCCTATATATTCGGGGGCACCTGCCCGCACAAGATCGATGCTTGACCACGTCACGTGATTGTTAAAGCGTGAGACATGCTTCGTGCCGCGCCCGATCTGACATCGGGATGGCCGAATTTTGACGAACGCGCAGAAGCATGGGCCCAGGCCGCGCGGCGCTGTCCGCGCCATGGCGTTCCCTCGGCTCGCTGAATCGGCGGAGCGCCCTATCACTTTGATTTCACGCAGTTCCGCACGCAAAACCGCTCACACTTTTGCTGGAATTGCTCTAAACGGATCGCGCGTGCCATCTCGAGCGACCGGAGGAACCGCGCGGAATGAGCAGACTCTTCCTCCTTCGCCATGCAAAGGCCGGCTGGGCCGCGCCGGGGGTGCGCGACTTCGATCGCGCCCTCGACGCAAGCGGATGGACCGACGCGGAGGCGACCGGGGCTGCAATGCGCGAGCAGGGCATGGTGCCGGACCTCGTGCTCTGCTCCAGCGCGCGGCGCGCACGCGAAACGCTGGAAGCAGTCAACCGCGTGCTTCCCGACCTGCCCGTCAACTACCTCGACGGCCTCTACGCGACCGACGCCGCCGGGTATCTGGAGCATGTGCAGGCCGCGATGCCGGTGGCATCGCTGCTCGTCGTCGGCCACAACCCCATGATGGAGGACCTCGGCTTCGCCCTCTCGGCCGAAGGTGAAGCGGCTGCCTGCGACGCCCTCGCCAGCGGCTTTCCCACCTCCGGCCTCGCCGTCATTCGCTTCGATGGCCCGTTATCCGACGCCGCGCCCGGCAAGGGCTATCTCGAAGCCTTCCTGGTCCCTGCCGCCCACTAGGCTTCCGGCGCCCGGCATTTCAAACGGCGATCCCCTCGCCTATATCGTGGCGGTCTGCGCGCGGAACCCGGTTTGGCAAGCTCCCTCACCACTTTCACCGACGAAGCCCGTATCTCGCTCGACACGCTGGCCGAGCGTGTCACCGGGCTCGTATCGCCATCCCTGAGGCTCGGCGTCACCGGCCTGTCGCGCGCCGGCAAGACGGTGTTCATCTCGTCCTTCGTCCACAATCTGGTGCATGGTGGCCGGCTGCCCCTGTTCGAAGCACAGAAATCGGGCCGCATCGCCAAGGCCTTCCTGGAGCACCAGCCCGACGACGCCGTTCCCCGCTTCGAGTACGAAGACCACATCGACGCCCTCGTCACGCAGCGCGTCTGGCCGGAATCGACGCGCGCCATTTCCGAGCTGCGACTGACGCTCGAATACGAGTCGGCATCATACTGGGGCCGCCTGTTTTCGAGCGGACGGCTGTCCATCGACATCGTCGACTACCCCGGTGAATGGCTGCTCGACCTGCCGCTGCTCGCCAAGGACTACGCGGAATTCTCGGGCGAGGCGCTGGAACTGGCGACGCTGCCTGTTCGCGCCGAGCTTTCGGAGGAATGGCGGGCCCTGACCGCCGGCATCGACGCCAAGGCGCCAGCCGACGAGATGCTGGCGCGCCGGCTGGCAGATGCCTTCGCGACGTATCTGAAGGCCTGCAAGGAAGACGGCCGCGCCCTTTCGACACTGCCCCCCGGGCGCTTCCTGATGCCTGGCGACCTCGAGGGATCGCCGGCGCTGACCTTCTCGCCGCTGCCGCTGGAGGCCGGTGCGCGGCCGCGTTCCGGCTCGCTGCATGCAATGATGGAGCGTCGCTACGAGGCCTACAAGACGCATGTGGTGAAGCCGTTCTTCCGCAAGCACATCGCGCGGCTCGACCGGCAGATCGTCCTCATAGATGCGATGCAGGCGCTGAATGCAGGCGCGGCCGCCGTCGCCGACCTGGAGCGCGCATTGACGGAAATCCTCGCCTGCTTCCGGTCCGGCAGCGGCGGCTTCTTCTCCGACCTGTTTTCACGCCGCATCGACCGCATCCTGGTTGCCGCCACCAAGGCCGACCACCTGCACCACGAAAGCCACGACCGGCTGCAGGCGATCGTGCGCCGGCTGGCCGACCGCGCCATCAAGCGTGCCGACTTTACCGGTGCGGAGGTCGAGGTGCTTGCCATGGCCGCGGTGCGCGCGACGCGCGAGGGCACCGTGAAGCAGGGCCGCGAGACGCTGCCGGTCATCATCGGAACACCGCTTGCCGGCGAAACAATCGGCGCAGAGACGTTCGACGGTGCGACGGAGACCGGCGTATTTCCCGGCGACCTTCCGGCAAAGCCGGAGGCGCTGTTCGGAGCCGGCGATGCACCCTCGGTGCGCTTCGTGCGCTTCCGCCCGCCACGCCTCGACCGCACGGCCGAAGGCGTGACGCTATCGCTGCCGCACATCCGCCTAGACCGGGCGCTGCAATTCCTGCTGGGAGACAAACTCGCATGACCCAGCGCAAACCGGCCGCATTCCGCATCGATCCGGAAATGGCACCGGCGAAGACGGTCGAACAGCCTGAGGAAAAGCGCCGCGCGCCGCGCGCGGTGGCCGCCGCGCACGCTGTCGTCGTGCCCGCCGAGATCGACGTGTTCGCCGAGCCGGATGCCGAGACGTCGCTGCCGCCGCCAGCGACGGCACCGCGTGGCAGGTCGCGACTCGCCGCCATCTTCCTTGGCGCGCTGGGCATCATCGTCAGCCTCGGCGTCGGGCTGCTCGTAGACCAGTTGATCCGCGACCTCTTCGCGCGCGCCGACTGGCTCGGCTGGCTGGCGCTCGGCGTCGCCGGCATCGGTGCGCTGGCGCTGCTGGTCATCATCGTTCGCGAGATAGTCGCTCTGTCACGCCTCGCCTCCGTCGAGCGCCTGCGTCGAAGAGCGGCCGAGGCCTATCTGCGCGATGACGCGAAGGCAGCGCGCGGCGTCGTCACCGACCTGACGCGGCTGGTCGCGCTCAATCCCGACACCGCCGCCGGCCGGCGGGCGCTGGCGGAGATGGAGCACGACATCATCGACGGCTCCGACCTGATCCGCATCGCGGAGGCCGAAGTGCTGGCGCCGCTCGACGCCCGCGCCAAGACGCTGGTGCTCGACGCCGCCAAGCGCGTTTCGCTGGTGACAGCGGTAAGTCCGCGCGCGCTCGTCGACATTGCCTACGTCGCGTTCGAGGCAGCGCGGCTGATCCGCCGGCTTTCGGCGCTGTACGGCGGGCGGCCCGGGACACTCGGCTTCTTCCGCATCGCCCGCAGCGTGCTGGCGCACCTCGCGGTGACCGGTTCGATCGCCGCCGGCGACAGTTTTGTGCAGCAGATCGTCGGGCACGGCCTGGCGGCGCGACTGTCCGCCAAACTCGGCGAGGGCCTGATCAGCGGCATGATGACGGCGCGTATCGGTCTCGCCGCCATGGAGGCGACGCGCCCGCTTCCGTTCAACGCCGTCAAGAAGCCTGGCCTCAGCGACTTCATGTCGGCGCTGACGAGCTTCGCCGGACGCTCGAAGACCGGACCGCAGAACACTCCCGAATAGACTTGCAGGCCCGGCTTTTCATATCGCATTGTCTGCCCGTCGTGTGCTTGCGGGTGACCAAGCATTAACCATTCTTGTTCATGGTTCCCGCCAGTGCCGTTCCCTCTGTAGCCGGGTCCAATCGATGAAGCGCGTTTTCATGTCCGCCGTCCTGCCCCTGATGTTGGCCGCCACGGCAAACACCGGGCTGGCCGGCGTCGGCAATGCTTCCGAAAAGGACAAGAAGTTCTTCCAGGGCGTGTCTGGCGAATGGCGCGGGCCGGGCGAGATCGTTGCCGGCAAATACAAGGGCACCAAATTCACCTGCACCTTCCAGGGCTCGACGCCTGACGGCAAGATCGGCCTCATCTTCGACGGCGGCTGCCGCGTCGGCGTCTTCACCCAGAAGATGTCGGCCACCATCGAGAAGACCGGCAAAGGCTATCGCGGCTCCTTCCTCGACGGTTCGCAGGGCAAAGGCCTCGACGTCACCTATGGCAACGTCGACGACAACAAGGTGATCATGTCGCTGATCCGCAATCAGCTCAAAGGCGTGATGCTCGCCAAGCTGAAGGGCGAGGACGACATGAACGTCACCATCTCCGTGTCCGTCGACAAGCAGATGGTTCCGGTCATCGGCATCAGCCTGAGACGCGTCGATGGCACCGCAGTCGGCTCGGTGGCAAGCCGCGACTGACCGCTCGCTGCAAGGCTCGGACTAGATCGATCCCAGCGTCAGCCCGTTGCTGCCGGTGATGACGCGGTTGCTGTTGACCTGATTGGCCAGGTCACGCTTGTTCTTCGATTCGAACCACGCCTTGGCGGCATTGTCGTTCAGGCGCAACGGATCGATGCCGTTGGCGATGCCGATGGCGTTGCGGAAGCTCTGGCCCGCCACCCATGCTCCGAGAAATGCCGGGTAGCTCAGCGCCGAGTCGGCATAGATTCCCTCTGAACCGGATACGACCCGGAATCCTGCCTCGCGCCACTTTGCCCTGTGCGTGGCGCCAAAACAGGCCGTCGAGAAAAGCATGCGCAGCTTGGCACGCTGCTCTGGCGAGAGGTCGCTGAGGATGGCGTCGCGCACCTCGTTCATCGTGCGGCGTCCGTCGGCGAAGAGCACGCGGTCGCTGAGCCCGTGCGTCACGAAGATCAGGTCGACAGCGCGAACGCTGGGCTTGGCGGTCATCGTGTTGAGGTTGAGGCGCAGCGCCGACAGCGTGGCGCCGTTGCCCTGGATGGTAAAGACGTTCCGGTAAACCGGCGAGAGCGCGCCCTGGGCCAGCACCGCGGCCCCAAACTCGACGACGTCGTAGAAGGCGCTTTCGAGGCTGTTACCCTGGCTGAGGTTGGTCACGAAAATGATCGCCTCACGCTGCGACTTGCTCACCTGGGCAGCCTGCCCTTCCATCACCCCGAGCAGCATGAACATGAAGACTATGACGAAACGCATGGCGGCCCCCAGCTTCTCTTTCCCTAACGTCATCATTCACCGGAACACTGCGCATGGCAACGCCCGCCTTCACGCGGCATACCGCCTTCCGGTCAGGTTGCGTTCCGCCCCGCCCCTTCGCATAGTCGTTGGCCTGCCACCAAAGGCTGGGGGATTGCATGGCTGCGGAAGCATCGACCGGCGTGGAACTGCTGCCTGTTGTGGCGCTGCTTGGCGCCGGCGTCATCGCCGTGCCGATCTTCAAGCGTCTGGGGCTCGGGTCGATCCTCGGCTACCTCGCCGCCGGCCTCGTGATCGGGCCGTTCGGCCTGCGGGTGTTCGCTGAGGCGGAAGCGATCCTTCACGTGGCCGAACTCGGCGTCGTGATGTTCCTCTTCATCATCGGGCTGGAGATGCGCCCGTCGCGCCTCTGGAGCCTGCGCAAGCAGATTTTCGGGCTGGGCGTTCTGCAAGTGGGACTCTGCGGCGCGTTGCTGACGCTGGCCGGGCTGGCCCTCGGCTTCAACACGTCGCAGGCGCTCATCGCCGGCGCCGGCTTCGTGCTCACCTCGACGGCGATCGTGATGCAACTGCTGGAAGAGCGGGGCGACCTCGCCTCCGAAAAGGGCCAGCGGATGATCTCCATCCTGCTGCTGGAGGATCTCGCCATCGTGCCGCTGCTGGCACTGGTCGCTTTCCTTGCGCCGTCCGCAGCGCCGGAGACGAGCCTCGTCGACCGGCTGGCCGACATCGGCATCGGCCTCGGCGCGATCGTCGGCCTCGTTGTCGCCGGGCGCTATCTGCTGAACCCCCTCTTCCGCATCCTCGCCGACGCGCATGCGCGCGAGGTGATGACCGCGGCGGCACTGCTGGTCGTGCTCGGCGCCGCGATGGCGCTCGACCTCGGCGGACTGTCGATGGCGATGGGCGCATTCCTTGCCGGCGTCATGCTGTCGGAATCGACGTTCCGCCATCAGCTGGAGGCGGACGTCGAGCCTTTCCGCGGCATCCTGCTCGGATTGTTCTTCATGGCGGTCGGCATGTCGCTCGACCTGTCGGTCGTCGCCGCCAACTGGCTGCTCGTGGCGGGCTCGGTAATCGCCTACATGGCCATCAAGGGCATCGGCATCTACGTCGTGGCGCGGCTCACCAAGGCGTCGCATCGCGAGAGTGTCGAGCGCGCCGTCATCATGGCGCAGGGCGGCGAGTTCGCCTTCGTGCTCTATTCGGCGGCGACAGCGGTCGGCATCATCGATGGCGAGGGCAATGCCACACTCACCGCCATCGTGATCATCTCCATGGTGCTGACGCCGCTCGCCACCGCCGCGATGAAGGTGTTGATGCCAAAGGAGGCGGTTTCGCTCGACGGGGTGGAGCAGGCGGAAGGCCTGACCGGCAGCGTGCTGGTGATCGGCTTCGGCCGCTTCGGCCAGATCGCCAGCCAGCCCCTGCTGCTGCGCGGCATCGATGTCTCGATCATCGACAATGACGTCGAGATGATCCAGGCGGCGGCCAATTTCGGCTTCAAGGTCTATTACGGCGACGGCACGCGCCTCGACATCCTGCACGCAGCCGGTGCCGGCAAGGCCCGCGCGGTGCTGATCTGTGTCGACAAGGGCGAAGCAGCCGTCTCGATCGCCGAACTGCTGCGCGCCGAATTTCCGCTGACCCCGGTCTTTGCGCGTTCGTTCGACCGCGCCATCGCCATGCGACTGGTGCAGGCCGGCGTCGATTACCAGTTGCGCGAGACGTTCGAGTCCGCCCTCACCTTCAGCCGGTTCACGATGGAAGCGCTGGGCATCGATCCCGAAACCGCGACCGACACCATCGCCGATGTGCGCGAGCGCGACGAAGCCCGTTTCGAGGCGCAGATGACGGGCGGCCTGCAGGCCGGCCGAGGCTTCATGAAGGGCAACCTGCCGCAGCCTGTGCCGACGCCGCTGGCGACGCCGAAGCAGAA
>JBFXFO010000147.1:0-9952 GCA_050178915.1 Rhizobiaceae bacterium
TCGCCGGCCTCGATCAACCTGTCGCGTGAGCTGAAGAAGCGCGGCTGGAGCTTTGTCGGGCCAACGACGATCTACGCCTTCATGCAGGCGATGGGGCTGGTCAACGATCACCTCGAAGGCTGCGTCTGCCGGCAGGTTTGCGAACTGGAACGTCGCCAGTTCCGGCGGCCCGGATGATTCAGCCCTGGCTGGGCTGAATCGCGTTTGCCCTAGGCCGGTGCGCCGAGGCCAAGCAGCAGGCTGGTGGCGACGACCGCAACCACGATCGCGGCCACGGGGTACATGACCAGCATGCCGGTCGCCACGGCGCGCACCATGTCATTGCCGCGCGCCGGCCTTTCGCCCGCCGGCTCGAACGGGCCGGGCACGGGGAGGGTGGCGGTGCGCTCGACGGCGCGTGCGGGCTGCAGGCGGGTCGGCAGCGTTTCGCGGAAGGCGGGCTTGGTGCTGGTCATGGTCATGCTCTTCTTCTGACGGTGCGCTTCTCCTGCGATTCTGTTTCGTGCGTGTGCCGCGCCCGCCGCCGCTCGTAACAGGCGGCGCAACACATGCGTCGGCAAGGCGTTGCAGTTGACTTGCCAAACCCGTTCCGGTTTACACCGGGCCTTCCCCAAGAAGCCGGACAAGCATTTCCATGCTCGAGAAGACCTACGACGCAAAGACCGTCGAACCGCGGATCGCCAAGGCGTGGGAGAGCGCCGACGCGTTCGCCGCCGGTGCTGGCGCGAATGAGGGGGCGGAAGCCTTCACCATCGTCATCCCGCCGCCAAACGTGACCGGTTCCCTGCACATGGGGCACGCGCTCAACAACACGCTGCAGGACATCATGGTCCGCTTCGAGCGCATGCGCGGCAAGAACGTGCTGTGGCAGCCGGGCATGGACCATGCCGGCATCGCCACGCAGATGGTGGTCGAGCGGCAGCTGATGGAAAAGCAGATGCACCGCCGCATGCTCGGCCGCGAAGCGTTTGTCGACAAGGTGTGGGAGTGGAAGGCGGAGTCCGGCGGCCTGATCTTCAACCAGCTGCGGCGGCTCGGCGCCTCCTGCGACTGGTCGCGCGAGCGCTTCACCATGGACGAGGGCCTGTCCAAGGCCGTGCTCGAAGTGTTCGTCACGCTCTACAAGCAGGGCCTCATCTACCGCGGCAAGCGGCTGGTGAACTGGGATCCGAAGTTCGAGACCGCGATCTCCGACCTCGAGGTCGAGGCGAAGGAAGTCGACGGCCATATGTGGCACTTCAAGTACCCGCTGGCCGGCGGCGAGACCTACACCTATGTCGAGAAGGATGCCGACGGAAACGTCACGTTCCAGGAGGAGCGCGACTATATCTCGATCGCGACGACGCGGCCCGAGACCATGCTCGGCGACGGCGCGGTTGCCGTGCATCCGTCGGATGAGCGCTATGCGCCGATCGTCGGCAAACTGTGCGAGATCCCGGTCGGGCCGAAGGAGCATCGCCGGCTGATCCCGATCATCACCGACGAGTATCCCGATCCGGAGTTAGGCTCGGGCGCGGTGAAGATCACCGGCGCGCACGACTTCAACGACTACCAGGTCGCCAAGCGCAACAACATTCCGCTCTACCGCCTGATGGACACGGTGGCGGCGATGCGCACGGATGGCGCGCCCTATGCGGAGGGCGCGGCAATCGCCATGCAGATCGCGCGCTCGGGCATGCTGCCGAGCGAGTCCGAGGTCGACGAGATCAACCTCGTGCCCGACGAATATCGCGGGCTCGACCGCATGGCAGCGCGCAAGGCGATCATCGATGCGATCAACGCAGACGGCCTCGCGGTCACCACAAAGGACGCCGAAGGCAACGACGCTCCGTATGTCGAGAAGAAGAAGATCACGCAGCCCTTCGGCGACCGCTCGGGCGTCGTGATCGAGCCGATGCTGACCGACCAGTGGTTCGCCGACGCCGCGACGCTGGCCGCGCCGGCCATCGCGTCGGTGCGCGAAGGCCGCACGAACTTCGTGCCGAAGACCTGGGAGAAGACCTATTTCGACTGGATGGAAAACATCCAGCCCTGGTGCGTGTCGCGCCAGCTGTGGTGGGGTCACCAGATTCCGGCCTGGTACGGACCGGACGGCGCCGTGTTCGTCGAGCGCACCGAAGAGGAAGCGCTGGGTGCTGCCGTGCAGTACTACCTCGCGCATGAAGGTCCGATGAAGGCGGTGGTCGAGGACCTGCTCGCCAACGGCCGTCCGGGCGAGATCCTGACGCGCGACGAGGACGTGCTCGACACCTGGTTCTCTTCGGCGCTTTGGCCGTTCTCGACGCTGGGCTGGCCGGACAAGACGCCGGAGATGGCGACCTACTACCCGACCTCGGTGCTGGTGACCGGCTTCGACATCATCTTCTTCTGGGTCGCCCGGATGATGATGATGGGCATCCACTTCACCGGTGAGGAGCCGTTCCACACGGTCTATGTGCACGCGCTGGTGCGCGACAAGTCCGGCGCCAAGATGTCGAAGTCGAAGGGCAACGTCATCGACCCGCTCGACCTCATCGATGAGTATGGCGCCGACGCGCTGCGCTTCACGCTGGCGATCATGGCGGCGCAGGGCCGCGACGTGAAGCTCGACCCGGCGCGCATCGCCGGCTACCGCAATTTCGGCACCAAACTCTGGAACGCCACGCGCTTCGCCGAGATGAACGGCGTCGCGCGCAACGACGCTATTTCCCTTAGCGACCCCGGCCTTATGGAGATCAACAAGTGGATTCTGACCGAGCTTACACGAGCGTCGCGTGAGATCACCGCGGGTATCGCGAACTACCGCTTCAATGACGCGGCGGGCGCAGCGTACCGTTTTGTCTGGAACACTTTCTGCGATTGGTACGTCGAACTTCTCAAGCCCGTGTTCAACGGCGCTGAAGGCCACTACCACGTCGAGTGCCGGGCCGTGATGGCCTTCGTGCTGGACGAGATCTACAAGCTTCTCCACCCGTTCATGCCTTTCATGACCGAGGAGCTGTGGGCTCAGACGGCTGCCGACAGTGGTGGGCGTGATCTCCTCCTTTGCCACGCTGCGTGGCCTCAGCCGGCATTCGAGCATGAAGAGTCGGCAGCTGAGATCAATTGGCTGATTGATCTGGTCACCGGAATCCGTTCGGTGCGGTCGGAAATGAACGTTCCGCCTGCTGCGGTGGCCCCGCTTTATGTCGTCGGTGCCCACAATGAAACGCGCGAACGTGTCTCGCGCCACGAAGACGCGTTGCGCCGTCTGGCACGCGTCGGCGACATCGTTTCCGCAACCGAGGCGCCGAAGGCTTCGGCGCAGATCGTCGTCGGCGAGGCGACGTTCTGCCTGCCGCTCGGCGACCTGATCGACGTCAAGGCGGAGGCCGCGCGGCTCGGCAAGGAACTCGCCAAGGTCAACGACGAGATCGTGCGCATCAACAAGAAGCTCGACAACCCCAACTTCGTCGCCAAGGCGGCGGAGGAGGTGGTCGAGGCGGAGCGCGAGAAGCTGGCCGAATACAAGGACCAGGAAGCACGCCTCGCCGTGGCATTGTCGCGGATCGCCGGGACAGCCTGAACCCAGACCGGATTCCTCTCCACGCCTCGCGCGGAGAGGAATATGCGCACTATTGCAGTACCGTACCGTACGGTACGGTTTTGTGTTGCTGGCCCTTGGGAAACGGTTTAGAACATCGGGTGCATAACCCCCGAAGCCAAGCTTCCCAGGAAACGCCACATGCCCGCATATCGCTCCCGCACCACCACCCACGGCCGCAACATGGCCGGCGCCCGCGGCCTCTGGCGCGCGACGGGCATGAAGGAAAGCGATTTCGGCAAGCCGATCATCGCGGTGGTCAATTCGTTCACGCAGTTCGTACCCGGCCACGTGCACCTGAAGGATCTCGGGCAGCTGGTGGCGCGCGAGATCGAGGCTGCGGGCGGCGTGGCGAAGGAGTTCAACACCATCGCCGTGGATGACGGCATCGCGATGGGCCATGACGGCATGCTGTATTCGCTGCCGTCGCGCGAACTTATTGCCGACAGTGTCGAATACATGGTCAATGCGCACTGCGCCGACGCCATGGTCTGCATCTCGAATTGCGACAAGATCACGCCCGGCATGCTGATGGCCGCGATGCGGCTCAACATTCCGGCCGTCTTCGTGTCCGGCGGGCCGATGGAGGCCGGCAAGGTGCTTCTGAAAGGCAAGCAGGTCGCGCTCGACCTCGTCGACGCCATGGTGGCTGCCGCCGACGACAAGGTCGATGACGAGGATGTCAAGATCATCGAGCGCTCGGCCTGCCCGACCTGCGGCTCGTGCTCGGGCATGTTCACCGCCAATTCGATGAACTGCCTGACCGAGGCTCTCGGCCTGTCGCTGCCCGGCAACGGCTCGACGCTCGCCACGCACGCCGACCGCAAGCGCCTGTTCGTCGAAGCCGGCCATCTGGTCGTCGATCTCTGCCAGCGCTGGTACGAGCAGGATGATGCCAGCGTGCTGCCGCGCACGGTGGCGTCGAAGAAGTCGTTCGAGAACGCCATGGCGCTCGACATCGCCATGGGCGGCTCGACCAACACGGTGCTGCACATTCTCGCCGCCGCGCATGAGGGCGGCATCGACTTCGACATGGACGACATCGATGCGCTGTCGCGGCGCGTGCCGGTGCTCTGCAAGGTGGCTCCGGCGAAGAGCGACGTGCACATGGAAGACGTGCACCGCGCCGGCGGCATCATGTCGATCCTCGGCGAACTCGACAAAGCCGGACTGCTCCACCGCGACCAGCCGACGGTGCACAGCACCACGCTCGGCGACGCGATCGACCACTGGGACATCGCCCGCACCAGCAGCGCCAAGGTGCGCGAATTCTTCATGGCGGCGCCGGGTGGCGTGCCGACGCAGACCGCGTTCAGCCAGGAGCGCCGCTGGGACGATCTCGACCTCGACCGCGAGAAGGGCGTGATCCGCTCAGCCGAGCATCCGTTCTCGAAGGATGGCGGTCTCGCCGTGCTGAAGGGCAACATCGCGCTCGACGGCTGCGTGGTGAAGACAGCGGGCGTGGACGAGTCGATCCTCAAATTCACCGGCCCGGCGAAAGTGTTCGAGAGCCAGGACGCGGCGGTGAAGGGCATCCTTGGCAACGAGGTGAAAGCGGGCGACGTGGTGGTGATCCGCTACGAGGGTCCGAAGGGCGGGCCGGGCATGCAGGAGATGCTGTACCCGACCAGCTACCTGAAATCGAAGGGCCTCGGCAAAGCCTGCGCGCTGCTGACCGACGGCCGCTTCTCGGGCGGCACCTCCGGCCTGTCGATCGGCCACGCGTCGCCTGAAGCGGCAACGGGCGGCACGATCGGGCTGGTGCGCGACGGCGATACCATCGCCATCGACATTCCCGGCCGTACGATCAACCTGCTCGTCTCCGACGACGAGCTGGCGCAGCGCCGCAGGGAGCAGGACGCCAAGGGCTGGAAGCCGGCCGAGGCGCGCAAGCGCAACGTGACGACGGCGCTCAAGGCTTACGCTGCGTTCGCGACCAGCGCCGACAAGGGGGCCGTGCGCAAGCTGCCCGAATAAGCATCCGGCAGCGCGGAGATCGAGGCCTCCGGCGGAAACGCCGGAGGCCTTTTTGCATGCGCGCACGGTTTCACGCGGTGTTCTGTTTGTGACGATTCAGCAACACTCTGGAAACATCGAATGCGCTACAGTTTTGAACGGCTGGGGTTGCCCAGTTCCCGCCATAAACCCAGCGCACGCCGAAGCCTCCTTCTGCAAGGCTCCGACAAAAGAGGGTCGGCGGGAGGGGAAATGGCCGCCCGCCCGCGGCAGGGACCACGATGGACGCGACAGCAGTTTTCAGCCCCTGGGAGCCGAGGCCGGCGACGGCCGCACGCATCCCCACCGACCAGCGCCGGACGGTGCTGTCCGGAGCATTCCGGGGTGGCCGTACTTTGGCCGAAAACGCTGCGCACATTTCGTCTCGCGACCTGCCGGACGGAATCGTTTCCGCCGGCATCCAGGTCGGTCTCAGCGGCACGATCGCGCCGGGCGGCGCGGGCAACACAATGGTGGGCACGAAGGCTTCCGCAGGGCGGAATCCGGCGTGGGGCTTCCATGCGGAAGAGGCTCGGTTCGAGGCTGTGACGAACTGCGATTTCTACGAGGGCTCTGCCATCCAGTTCGGCAGGGTGAAAGAAACAGACTGCGATGCGGATTTCTGAGTTCGTGCGCGTTGGCGCGTTGGCGGCTGTCGTCGCATTGGCATGCAGTGCCGCCGTGCCGGCCTATGCGTTCGACGAGAAGACGTTCGACACCACGTCGGGCATCAAGGCCGATTCGAACCCGTGGGCGGTCTTCAAGTTCGGCTTCTCCGCGTACAAGAGCGGCCACAAGGCGGAGGCCATCGAGGCCTATCGCTACGCCTCCGAGAACGGCCAGCTGGGCGCGAGCTGGGCGCTGGCGCGCATGTACGCCGAAGGCGATGGCGTGGCGCGCGACGACTATGAGGCCTTCAAGTTCTACTCCGAGATCGCGGCGCAGGACGTCGAGCCCGGCAGTCCCGAGGAAAGCTATGTCTCGGACGCGCTGGTGGCGCTCGGCAACTACCTGAAGACCGGCATCGACGGCACGCCGGTGAAGCCCGATACCGCCGCTGCGCAGGAGTATTACATGCGCGCCGCCGCCAACTACCGCAACCCGACGGCGCAGTTCGAGATGGGTCGCATGTTCCTGCGTGGCGATGGCGGCGTGAAGCGGAGCGTGAAGCGCGCGGGACAGTGGCTGCAGCTGGCCGCCGAAAAGGGCCATGCCGGCGCGCAGGCGACGCTTGGCCAGCTGCTGTTCGAGAGCGGCAAGGTCGTGCGCGGGCTGGCGATGATGACGGCCGCGCTGGAGCGGGCCAACCCGATCGACCAGCCGTGGATCCGCGGCATGCAGGAAGAGGCCTTCGCGCTGGCTGCGGAAGCCGACCGGCGCACTGCGATCGCGCTGGCGCAGGATTTTCTCAAGCAGGGCGCCCTCGACGACGGGCAGTAGGCTCGCTTCACGCGATCCGAACCGGAAGGCGGAACGCGCAGAGCGTCCCGCCTTTTTCGTTGGCGCGCTATTCCAGGCCGACGGCGTAGACCTTGCCCCAGTAGGGCGCGCTGGCCGTATCGTCGACGGACATGACAAACATCGTCTTGCCGTCCGGCGAGAAGGTGAGGTTCGGGGCGGTGGGCGAGGGGACGTCGATCGCCTTGACGAACTTGCCGTCCTTGTCGACCACGACGATGCGGCCGCTCGAATACTGGCCGATCCAGATGTTGCCGTCGGGACCGAGCTTCACGCCGTCAGGGTAAGCGCCGATGCCGGACTTCTCGTCAACGACGCCGACGCGCGCGAAGAGGCGGCGGTCGGACAGGGTGAAGTCGTCGGCGACGGCGAAGGAGATGACGCGTCCGGCCTCAGACTCGTTGACGTAGAGGCGCTTGCCGTCGGCGGAAAGCGCAACGCCGTTGGCGTAGTGCAGGTCGTCGGCGACCGGCGCGATCGTGCCGTCGGCGGTCAGGTGATAGACCTTGCCGACGATCGGCCCGGCTTCCCACGGACCGGAGGCCGTGAAGAAGACGCCGCCCTTGCCGTCGGCGGCGATGTCGTTCGGACCCTGCAGCTTGTCGCCCTTCGAGTCCTTGTCGTAGGTGGCGACCGTCTTGCCGTCGCGCGACACGCGCGCGATCGTGCCGTTGTCGTAGCAGGTGACGATCAGGTCGCCGTCGCCGAGCGGCAGCACCGCGGAAGGGCCGCAGCCTTCGCTCTTCCACAGCACCGTGTTCTTCTCACCGTCCCAGACGTCGATGGTGTGGCCGCCATACTCGACATAGTGCAGCTTGCCGTCGATGAAGGCGGGGCCTTCGGGGAAGGCAGCCTTGTCGTTGATGACCTTGATGTCGGCCGCGGCCGCAGCCCCCGCCAAGACCATTGCTGCAGCCAGGGTGGCTGCTCCTATCCAGCGCATGAACCTCTCCCTCATCCAGCATTCATTTTGAGGGCGCTATCAGCGCGCCCATGCAAAGCATTATGCAGCCGGAGCGGGCGCCCGGCTTGCCTCATGGCGACGGCGCCCGAAAAAAGTTGAGCATCCCTCCCAAGGAACGCCATAGCCGCGTCGTCTCAGATACGATGATGGCGATGATGCTGGAGCAAAGCGAAGCCTCCGACACCGAACTCGTCGGGCGGGCGCGCGACGGCGACCGTGATGCTTTCGGCGAACTCGTCGAAAGGCACTATGACTTTGTCCATGGCGTGGCCTGGCGCTGGTGCGGCAATCGCACCGACGCGGAAGACGTGGCGCAGGATGTGTGCGTGCGGCTGGCGAAGGCGATCGCCGGCTTCAAGGGCGGCGGCGCGTTCACCACCTGGCTCTACGCCATGACATTGAATGCGGTGCGCGACCTGAAGCGCAAGTCGGTGCGCGATTCGGCGCGGACAGGCGCCTACGGCGTCCACCTCGAAGTGACCGGGTCGCTGGAAGCGAGCGTGCCGGCGGAACCGGATGCGCAGGCAGACCGCCTCTGGGCGGCGGTCCGCAAGCTGCCGGACAAGCAGCGCGACGCCGTGCTGCTCGTCTATGGCGAAGGCATGTCGCATGCGGCGGCTGCCGACGTTCTAGGCGTGGCGGAGCCTACGGTCTCCTGGCACGTCCATGAAGCGAAGAAACGGCTGAAGGTTCTCATGCGTTCTGCCGAGGATGAGTGACATGTTCGACGACAACGATCTCGACGGCCTGCGCAACGTGCGCAACCCGGCGCCGCGCGCCGAGGCGCGTGCGCGTGCCGTGGATGCGGCGCTCGCCGCATGCGACCTGAAAAAAGTTTCGGCGGCCCCCCAAGGATCGGCTGCCAAGCCTCGTCTTACCGAGCGTCTACACAAGCTCTGGAGTGAGACGATGCAGAAGAAGATGATTGCCGCGCCGGCGCTTGCCGGGCTCGTTGCCCTGCCGATCGCAGGCTACACCGCGCTTTACCTGGTGAAGGATTTCTCGCCGCGCCTTCCGGAACCCGACACGAAGATCACCGAGACCGGCACGCGGGTCGAAGCCACCAAGCTCGAGCCTGCAAAGCCGAGCGAGGCAAAGAAGAAGACCGAAGCTGCTCCGCAGCAGGAGCAGCAGACCACCATCGTCACCGACGACGAGCAGGGGCGCGACCAGGATCTGACGGCCGAGCGGTCGCTCGAACTTGGCCAGCTTGCCCGCGAAGAGCCGAATACGACCACCGTGACGGAGTCCGCCAAGCCGGTTGCACCGGCGACCGTCGATGCGCTGGTCGGCGGCGAGGCCGAGAGCGGCGTTGTCGCCATGCCGGCGCCGCGCGGCCGCGTCGCCACCAACATGGCTGGCGGCAGCAAGCTGATGGCCGACCAGGCCGCGCCGTCCTACGCACCGGAACCGATGCCGGAAGAGGTCGAGAACCGCGACCGGTTCGAAGAGTTCAAGACCAATCCGGTGCGCTCGGCCACGACCGACCCTGTCTCGACCTTCTCGATCGACGTCGATACGGCCTCATACTCCTTCGCGCGCCGCTCTCTGAAGCAGGGTTTCGTGCCGCAGGCCGACACGGTGCGCGTCGAGGAGATGGTCAACTACTTCCCGTATGACTGGAAGGGGCCGGATACGCCCGAAACGCCCTTCAACACGACGGTGACGGTGATGCCGAGCCCGTGGCATGCCGGCAACCAGCTGATGCATGTGGCGATCAAGGGCTACGAGCTGAAGCAGGTCGAGCAGCCGCGTGCCAACCTCGTGTTCCTGCTCGACGTTTCGGGCTCGATGAACGAGCCGGACAAGCTGCCGCTGGTGCAGTCGGCCTTCCGCCTGCTGATCTCCAAGCTGCAGCAGGACGACACGATCTCGATCGTCACCTATGCGGGCGATGCCGGCACCGTGCTGATGCCGACCAAGGTGTCGGAGCGCGCAAAGATCCTCTCCGCGATCGACAATCTGACGCCGGG
>JBFXFO010000148.1:0-9927 GCA_050178915.1 Rhizobiaceae bacterium
ACCTGCCCGGCGACATTGAGCGTTATGTCGAAGCCGGCGGAATCGATGACCGCCGGAGGCTGCGACCAGTTGAATTGCACCCAGTAGAGGTCGTCGTTGAGGCCGAGCTTCATGGCGCCGTCGGTGATCGTCCACTGGCCGGCGAAATATTTCGGATCGTCGAGGACCGTCTCCGTACGCGTCAGGTATGGCCCGTCGGCATAGGCATGACGAACCGTCCCGGCGGCCAGCCCGGCAAGAACGACGGCGATGGACAAGAATGCACTGCGCTTCCACCAGCCCATGATCGCCCCCACCAGGATCGTCTGCGCTGCTGCCAATGCGGTCAGCGACCATCGCACGGAGATGACGCGAGGGAAATCGGAATCGCTGTCGTGAAGATGGAAATGGTCCGAGGTGTTGCGCGCGAGCCGGCTTTGCCGTATATGGCCGCCGTTCAAACCGCCCGGCAGGGCATGCCGTGGCGGTTTTGCATGCTTTCCGCAGCTTTGGTCGGCTGCGGGAACAAAACAACAAGAGGCGAGGCGCGCCGCAGGCGCGACCGGCACCTCGAAACAAGGGCTGCAAAGGCCCGTCAGGAGTTAGCAAAATGCCCAAAATGAAGACCAAATCGGCCGCCAAGAAGCGGTTCAAGATCACCGGCACCGGCAAGGTCAAGTCCGCCGCTGCCGGCAAGCGCCACGGCATGATCAAGCGTTCCAACAAGTTCATCCGCGATGCCCGCGGCACCATGGTGCTGGCGAAGCCCGACGGGATCAAGGTCGTCAAGAACTTCCTGCCTAACGGCGGCGGCATCTGAGCCGAGCGGAACGATTAAGGAGATCATGAGATGGCACGCGTCAAACGGGGCGTAACTGCCCACGCCAAGCACAAGAAGGTCCTGAAAGCCGCCAAGGGCTTCTACGGCCGCCGCAAGAACACCATTCGCATCGCCAAGCAGGCGGTGGAGAAGTCGAAGCAGTACGCCTATCGCGACCGCAAGGTCCGCAAGCGCAATTTCCGCGCCCTGTGGGTCCAGCGCATCAACGCCGCGGTGCGCGAGCACGGCCTCACCTATGGCCGCTTCATCGACGGCCTGAACAAGGCCGGCATCGAGATCGACCGCAAGGTCCTGTCCGACATGGCCATCCACGAGCCGCAGGCGTTCGAGGTGCTGGTCGGCAAGGCGAAGGTGGCGCTCGAGTACCTGAAGGACACCACGCCGGGTGCGTTTGAAGCCGCTGTCGCCTAAGGCCAGCGCTTCCCAAGCATTCGAGTCTATTGATTTGGGAAACCCGCGCTGGCAGGGCTGGCGCGGGTTTTTCTTTTGGGGTGCGCACTGCCAGGGCAGTGCTCGAAACAGAGAACGATGATGCAGCTGGACACTCTGGAAGCCTCCCTGCTCGCCGACATCGGCGCCGCGCCGGACGAGCAGGCGCTCGAAGCGGTGCGCGTGGCGGCGCTCGGCAAGCAGGGTTCGGTGTCGGCGCTGCTGAAGACGCTCGGCTCGATGTCGGCGGAAGAGCGGCAGGTGCAGGGTCCGGCTATCAACGGTCTGAAGAACCGGGTCACCGAGGCGCTGGCCGAGCGCAGGACGGCGCTGCGCGACGTCGCCATCACGGCGCGGCTGAAGGCCGAGACGCTCGACGTGACGCTGCCGGTGCGGCAGAGCCCGGCGGAGCGTGGCCGCATCCATCCGATCAGCCAGGTGATCGACGAGATCGCCGCGATCTTCGGCGACCTCGGCTTTGCGATCGCCGAAGGGCCGGACATCGAGACCGACCACTACAATTTCACCGCGCTGAACTTCCCCGAAGGTCATCCGGCGCGCGAGATGCATGATACCTTCTTCCTGCAGGCCGAAGACGGCGCGCCGGCAAAGCTGCTGCGCACGCACACCTCGCCGGTGCAGATCCGCACCATGGAGGCGCAGAAGCCGCCGATCCGCATCGTCATCCCCGGCAAGACCTACCGGATGGATTCGGACGCGACGCACACGCCGATGTTCCACCAGGTCGAGGGACTGGTGATCGACAAGTCGGCCAACGTCGCCAACATGAAGTGGGTGCTGGAGGAGTTCTGCAAGGCGTTCTTCGAGGTGCCGAGCGTGAAGATGCGCTTCCGCCCGAGCTTCTTCCCGTTCACCGAGCCGAGCCTCGAGGTCGACATCCAGTGCGACCGCTCGCGGCCGGGCGAAGTCCGCTTCGGCGAGGGCTCCGACTGGATGGAGATTCTCGGCTGCGGCATGGTGCATCCGAACGTGCTGCGCCATGGCGGGCTCGACCCGGACGAGTATCAGGGTTTTGCCTGGGGCATGGGCATCGATCGCATCGCCATGCTGAAATACGGCATGCCCGACCTGCGCGCCTTCTTCGAGGCCGACGTGCGCTGGCTGTCGCATTACGGCTTCCGCCCCCTCGACATGCCGACGCTGTTCGGCGGATTGAGCAGCTAGGCCGAGGATTGTTTCATGAAAGTCACGCTTTCCTGGCTCAAGGATCATCTCGAGACCGACGCCTCGCTGGCCGAGATCGTCGAGCGGCTGACGGCGATCGGTCTTGAGGTCGAGCATGTCGATGACAAGGCGGCGCTGAAGCCGTTCGTCATCGCCAAGGTGCTGACGGCGCATAAACATCCCGACGCCGACAAGCTGCAGGTGCTGACCGTCGACACGGGCGACGGCAAGGCGATCCAGGTGGTCTGCGGCGCGCCGAACGCACGCGCCGGAATGATCGGCGCCTTCGCTGCGCCGGGCACCTATGTGCCGGGCATCGACGTGACGCTTGCGGTAGGCAAGATCCGCGGTGTCGAGAGCCATGGCATGATGTGCTCGGAGCGCGAGCTGCAGCTTTCCGACGAGCATGACGGCATCATCGACCTGCCGGCCGACGCGCCGGTGGGCACCGCGTTTGCGACCTATGCGCATCTCGACGACCCGGTGATCGAGATCAACCTGACGCCGAACCGTCCCGACGCCACCAGCATCCACGGCATTGCGCGCGACCTCGCGGCGTCCGGCCTCGGCACGCTGAAGACCGCGCCGGTCGAGCCGGTTGCGGGCAAGGGCGAGACGCCGGTGAAGGTGGCGCTGGCGTTCGGCGACACGCCGACACTCTGCCACGGCTTCGCGCTGCGGCTGGTGCGTGGCGTGAAGAACGGGCCGTCGCCGAAATGGCTGCAGCAGCGGCTGATCGCGATCGGCCTGCGCCCCATCAACGCGCTGGTCGACATCACCAACTACATCACCTTCGACCGCGGCAGGCCGCTGCACGTGTTCGACGCGAAGAAGGTCGCCGGCAACCTCGTGGTGCGGCGCGCCACGGCAGGCGAAAAGGTGCTGGCGCTCGACGGGCGCGAGTACACGCTGACGCCGGAGATGTGTGTCATCGCCGACGACAACGGCGTCGAATCGATCGCCGGCGTGATGGGCGGCGAGCATTCGGGCTGCGACGAGAACACCACCGACGTGCTGATCGAATCGGCGCTGTGGGAGCCGCTGAACATCGCCCGCACCGGCCGGGCGCTCGGCATCATCACCGATGCACGCTACCGCTTCGAGCGCGGCGTGGACCCGGAGTTCATGACGCCCGGGCTGGAACTGGCAACGGCCATGGTGCTGGAGTTCTGCGGCGGCGAGCCGGCGCAGACCGAAATCGTCGGCTATGCCGGCCATGTGGCGAAGAGCGTGTCGTTCCCCGCTTCCGAGGTGAAGCGGCTGACCGGCATCGACGTGCCCACGGCGGAAAGCCACGCGATCCTCCGCCGGCTCGGCTTCACGCCACAGAGCGCCGGTGACGTTGCCGACGTGCTGGTGCCGTCCTGGCGGCCGGATGTCGACGGCAAGGCCGACCTGGTCGAGGAAGTGATGCGCATCAAGGGCGTCGATGCGATCGCACCGCAGCCGCTCGGCAGCCATGCCGCCGTCAATTCCAAGATCCTGACGACGCTGCAGGTGCGCACACGGGCCGCCAAGCGCGCGCTCGCCGTGCGCGGCATGATGGAAGCGGTCACGTGGTCGTTCATTCCGGCGGCGCACGCCAAGCTGTTCGGTGGCGGCAGGACCACGCTGAAGCTCGCCAATCCCATCGCCGCCGACATGTCGGACATGCGGCCGTCGCTGCTGCCGGGACTCGTCGCCGCGGCGCAGCGTAACGCGGCGCGCGGTTTTGGCGACGTGGCGCTGTTCGAGGTGTCGGGCACCTATGAGGGCGACACGCCCGAAACGCAGCGGCGCGTTGCGGCCGGTGTGCGGCGCGGCACGGCGAAGCTTGATGGCAGCGGCCGCCACTGGGCTGGCGCCGCGACGGCAGTCGGCGTGTTCGACGCCAAGGCGGATGCGCTTGCCGTGCTGGAAGCCTGCGGTGCTCCGGTGGACAAGCTGCAGATCGAGGCGGGCGGGCCGGACTGGTACCACCCGGGCCGCTCCGGCACGATCAAGCTCGGTCCGAAGACCGTGCTCGGCACGTTCGGCGAGTTCCACCCGCGCGCGCTCGAAGTTCTGGACGCGTCCGGTCCGCTGGCCGGCTTCGAGGTGTTCGTCGACACGATCCCCGAACCGAAGGCCAAGCCGACGCGCACCAAGCCGCGGCTCGACCTGTCGCCGTTCCAGTCGGTGAAGCGCGACTTCGCCTTCGTGGTCGACAAGGGCGTCGAGGCCGGCGCGGTGAGCAAGGCGGCGCTCGCCGCCGACAAAAAGCTGATCACCGGCGTCTCGGTGTTCGACCTGTTCGAGGGCGCGGCGCTCGGCGAAGGCAAGAAGTCGATCGCCATCGAGGTGTCGATCCAGCCGACGGAGCGCACGCTCACCGACGAGGATTTCGAGGCGCTCGCCGGGCGCATCGTAGAGAACGTGATGAAGCAGACCGGCGGCACGCTGCGCAGTTGAGCAGCGGAAATCACGCTATGAAAGAGCCGGGCCGCGTCCGGCTCTTTTGGTTTCGGTCAGGCGATCAGCGGCGGCCGTAAAGCTCGACGAAGGTCGGGCCGTGGCCGTTCGGCAGCTTGCCGTAGAAGAACGTCACGTGGCGGATGAAGCGCTTGTCGCCGCTCAGGTCGATGGCGCGCGTATAGCCACCCTGCGGGATGAAGGCGCGCACGCCCACTTCCTGCCGGCCGCCATTCCCGAACTCGAGGACCATGCGATAGAGGAAGAGGTCGTTGCCGCGCACGCGCAGGCGCACCCGGCGGAAGCGGCCCCAGTTGCCGCCGACGTGGATGCGGTCGACGTCGGCAAGCCCATTGACGCGGCGCGTGCCGAGATGGAGCCAGCTCGCAGCCTCGGCGACGCCGGGCAGCATCGTGGCGGCGACGCCGCCACCGATCACGGTGGTGAGAAATGCTCTGCGATGCATGCGGAATCTCCCTGGTGGATCACTTCATGAATTGGGCGGCGCGGAAGATGGACGACATCGTATGAACCCTGGCTGAACCACTTTCTCGCGCATGCGCGGCGCCAGCAAGGCGCCGGCTTCCATCCCGGCCCCGTGCCGTTTATGATTTTTGTCAGACAAATATGAGGGGTCACATGTTTCGCTGGGGTATCCTTTCGACAGCCAAGATCGCGCGCGAGCAGCTCATTCCCGCCATCCTCGATTCCGAGAACGGCGTGCTGTCGGCCATCGCCAGCCGCGACCTCAGCAAGGCGCGCGCTCTGGCGCAGCGCTTCGGTGCGCCACACGCCTTCGGTTCCTATGACGAGATGATCTCCTCGCATGTCATCGACGGCGTCTACATCCCTCTGCCGACCTCGCAGCATGTCGAATGGGCGGTGAAGGCGGCCGACGCCGGCAAGCACGTGCTGGTCGAGAAGCCGCTGGCGCTCGACGCCAAGGACATCCAGCCGGTCATCGAGGCGCGCGACCGCAACAAGGTTCTGGTCTGCGAGGCCTTCATGGTCACCTATCATCCGCAGTGGATGAAGGTGCGCGAGCTCGTGCAGGGTGGCGCCATCGGCCGGCTGCGGCACGTGCAGGGCGCCTTCAGCTATTACAATGTCGATCCGGACAACATGCGCAACGTGCCGGAGCTCGGCGGCGGCGCACTGCCCGATATCGGCGTCTATCCGACCGTCTCGACCCGGTTCGTCACCGGCAGGGAGCCGACGCGTATCCAGGCGACGGTCGAGCGCGACAAGGTGTTCGGCACCGACATCTACTCGGTCACCAGGGCCGATTTCGGCGATTTCGACCTGACCTTCTACTGCTCGACCCAGATGGCGCTGCGCCAGTTCATGGTGTTCCACGGCGAGACCGGCTTCATCGAGGTGCACGCGCCGTTCAATGCCGGCATCTACGACCATCACCGCGTCGAGCTGCACAATCAGGGGCATGACGAGGCGTCCGTCTTCCGCTTCCCCGGCACCAGCCAGTACCGGCTGGAGGTCGAGACCTTTGCACGCGCCGCGCGCGGCGAAGACGTCGCCGTCTTCACGCTGGAGAATTCGGTGAAGAACCAGAAGGTCATCGACGCGATCTTCCGGGCGGGAAGGAGCGACGTCTGGGAGAAGGTGTAGGGCCTAGATCCCGAACGTCTTCTCGATGCGCTCGGCGACCAGCTCCTGCAGCCGCCAGAGATGGCGGTCGTGGATGCCGAGCGTCTCCAGCTGCCGCACGGTGGAGAACAGATATTCGGCCATCGAGCCGCGAAATCCGCAGGCCGTGGCGAGCATGTCGGCCATCGACGCCTCGTCCAGGTCGGCGATGTAGCGGCCGCTGTTGCGGTTCATCGCGAAGGTCAGCGCCCTGCGCGGGCCCGCATCGGTCGCCACCGTGATCCAGCGCGCCGGAAAGGCCGACGGCACCATGCTCATCTCGCGGCGCAGCAGGCGCTGCAGGTTCGCCTCCAGCGCCGCGTCCGGCAGGCGGAAGGCGACGCCGCGACATTGGCCGCCGCGGTCGAGCGCCAGCATCAGGCCGGGCTGCTCGCGGTTGCCGCGATAGCGATAGTCCCAGCCAAGGCAGAAGCGCCGGTGCCAGCCGCGCGCCAGCGCGACCCGGCTTTCGGTGAAGTCGAAATCCGGATTCCAGATCAGCGAGCCATAGGCGAAGACCCAGAACCCGTCCGCCGGAGCGCCGGCGACCAGCTCGGCCACGAGCGCGTCGTAATCGGCGTCGATCGCCGCCCGGAAGCCCGGCAGCAGCTGGATGCCCGGATCGGGAATGACGCGCGCGAGGCAGGCGACATGCCGCTCGGAAAGGCGCATCGTGCGTGGAGGCTTGGGTTTCGTCATGCTTGCGGCGTGAATCTGGTGTGCAAGCATCGCCGCCCGCCCGCGCCGGCGCAAGAGGCGGAGGTGCATGGCAGGCAGCCCCGCCAAGGCTTGCGGCGGCGGCGTCGCAGCTCTAGATCGCGGGTCCGGAACGAGGTGCGCATTGGCCGATATCTTCGTCAGCTACAACTCGAGCGACCGCGAGTGGGCCTACTGGATCGGGCGCGAGCTCGCCGCGCAGGGGCACGACCCGCACATCCACGAGTGGGAGCTGCAGCCCGGCGAGGACATCTATGACTGGATGGAGCGGCGGCACGAGGCCGCCGACCATGTGCTGTGCGTGATCTCCGACGACTATCTGCGCGCGCCCTATTCGCGGCTCGAACGCAATGCCGCGCTGTGGCAGGCCGCCAGCGAGCGGCCGGGCTTCGTGCTGTTCGTGGTGGTGAAGCACTGCAAGCTGCCGACGCTCGCCGACCATTTCCGCCGCTGCGAACTGTTCAACATCTCCGAGGACGAGGCGCGCAACCGCTTCCGCGACTTCATGGCGAAGCGCGAGGCGGTGCTGGAAGCCGTGTTCCCCGGCCAGGTGGCGGTGTCGAACATCCCGATCCGCGTTCCGGCGCATTTTCTCGGCCGCGAGGATTCGCTCGAAGCGGTGCGCGCGGCGCTGTCGCGCTACGAGGGCCGCGTCGCCATCACGGCGCTGCACGGCCTGCGCGGCGTCGGCAAGACGACGCTCGCCGCAGCCTACGCCGAGCGGCATGCCGGCGACTACCGCGCCACCTGGTGGATCCGGGCGGAAAACGAGGCGACCATGCGCACCGACGTCGTCGGCCTCGGCGTGCGGCTGAAATGGATCGACGCCGACGCCAAGGAAGAGGGCGCGCTGGCGGCCGTGCTGGAGCGGCTGCGCCAGGAAGGCGACGGGCTGCTGCTCATCTACGACAATGCCGTCGATGCGAAGGCGCTGAAGCCGTACCTGCCGACCGGCGGCCGCGCGCATGTGCTGCTCACCTCCAACGCGCATGCGTGGCGCGGCCTGGCCTCGCCGGTGGAGATCAGGCTCTGGCCGCGCCAGATCGGCGCCGCCTATCTGGTGGCGCGCACCGGTCGCCACAGCGAGATGGAGGCCGCCGAGGCGCTGTCGGAAACGCTCGGCGGCCTGCCGCTGGCGCACGAGCAGGCCGCCGCCTACTGCGAGCGGCTCGATGTATCGCTCGCCGAGTACGCCCGCCGCTTTGCTGCTTCGCCGGCAAAATTCCTCGACGACCAGCCCGACGCGCCGGCGGAGTATCATGACGGCCTGACGGTGGCGAAGACCTTCGCGCTGGCCATCGAGGAAGCGGCGCGGATGAACGCGGCCGCCGAACCCCTGATCGTGCATGCGGCGCTGATGGCGGCCGAGGCGATCCCGCTTTTCCTGTTCGCCGAAGGACGCGCATCGCTGGGCGAACCGCTGGCGGCGGCGCTGGAGGATGACGGCCTCGACGAGGTGGTCGCGACGCTGCGCGCCTTCGCGCTGGTCGACCGCGAGCAGATCCCCGACGAACGCGATCCGGCGCTGACCACCGATTCGATCCGCCTGCACCGGCTGGTGCGGCAGGTGGCGTCGATGCGCCGCGATGCCGGCGGGCGCGATCTCATCCGTGACCGGCTGAGCCATGCGGTGGCGGAGCTGTACCCGGCGCGGGCGCTGGTCGATCCGGCCTTCTGGCCGCGTGCCCGCCGCCTCGACGCCATCGCGCTCGACCTCGCCGAGGATGCCACGCCGACGCCGGCAACGGTGTCGCTCACCAGCTATCTCGCCGGCTACCGGCAGTCGGCGCTTGGCGCCTTCGGCGAAGCCGACCGCTACTACCGCAAGGCGCTGGCCGGCAGCGAGACCGTCTTCGGCGCCGAGAGCGTCGAGACCGCCGGGCTGCTGCACAACCACGCCTATCTGCACGAGTTCAGCGGTGACACGCCGCTGGCGCGCAGCATCTACGAGCGCGCGCTGGCGCTGCGCGAGAAGGTGCTCGGCGAGGATGAGGAGCGCACCACCAACACGCGCAACAACCTGGCGCGCATGATGGGCGATCTCGGCGAACTCGACGGCGCGAGGTCATTGCTGGAGCGCTCGCTTGCCACCCGCCGCAGGCAGCTCGGATCGGACGACCTGACAACGATCAATTCGATCCACGACCTGGCCTACGTGCTGTTCCGGCAGAAGGACTACGCCGCAGCACAGGTGCTGTTCGACGAGGCGCTGGCGACCTGCCGCCGGGTGCACGGCGAGAACCATTTCGCCACGTCCTACCTGCTCAACAGCTACGGCCATCTGCAGCATGCGCTGGGCAACAGCGACAGCGCCGAGGAATGCTATCGGCGCGCGCTGGCGATCGACGCGGAAGTGTACGGCGCCGAGCACACGACCACGCTCAATGCGCATGCGGTGCTGGCCCGTCACATGCTGCGTGTCGGCAATTTCGCAGGCGCCGTGGGCGAGGCGGAGATGGCACTTGCCGGCCTCGACGTCCGCTTCGGACCGGAGCACCAGCGCACGCGAAACGCGGCAGGCATCGTTGCGGCAGCGCTGGACGGCACCGGAAGGGCGGCCGAAGCGGAAGCCATACGCACGAAGTACGGCGTCCAGAACTTTTCCGAATGACCGCCCTGCCGAACTTTTACCGTCTTCGGCCGGCAGGGGCGGCGCTTCGCATGCCCGGAGCCCGCATGAATCGCCTCGTCGCCCTTGCCGC
>JBFXFO010000149.1:0-9866 GCA_050178915.1 Rhizobiaceae bacterium
ATGTGCGCGAGCGCGACGAAGCCCGTTTCGAGGCGCAGATGACGGGCGGCCTGCAGGCCGGCCGAGGCTTCATGAAGGGCAACCTGCCGCAGCCTGTGCCGACGCCGCTGGCGACGCCGAAGCAGAAAGGCCGGGCGATGAGTGAGGAGACCGCCGCCGCCTTGAACGAGAAAGAGGACAAGGCAGCCCGCGTCTGAAGCGTATCTGCATGAAATAGATAAAACAGCAATTGCTGTATTAGTCAGATGGTAGAGAAGTTGCGCTAAAGACGCGGCCGGGTCCGCCGTGGCCCCGAACGGCAGCTGTCTGAAGGGAACGACCCTACTTCGGGCGACATGGCAGAGATTCGCGGGCGACCGGCGCGGCAACCTCGCAGTCTATGGCGCGCTGGCGATGCTGCCGATGCTGGCCGGGGTCGCGGCCGTGACCGAATACACGGACGGAACGCGCGAGCGCGCGCAGCTGGAGAATCTCCTCGATGCCGCTGTTCTGGCAGGCGCGAGCGCCAGCAAGGATCAGGCGAAGACCGCGGAGGCACATTTCGCGGCCACCGTCGAAGGCAATCCGGAGAGTGCGAAGTACCCGCTCGCCGCCTTCACGCTCGGCGATGGACGCCTGATCGGCACGGCCACCGTAGAGGCCGGCCTGGGGCTGGGCTCGGCCCTGCTGGGAGGCAACTTTACCGTCGGCGCGCGTTCGGAAGCTGTCTTCACAAAGGCGTCCGTGCCGGGGCCATGCATCACGGTCCTCGCCAATGCCGGACAGGCGCTGCTGGTTAATTCGGGCGCCAAGATCGTCACCAAGGGCTGCGAGATTCACGTGCATTCGCAGCAGAACCCCGCCTTCATCATGAACGCCGGTTCGACGCTTGATCTGGCCAAGCTCTGCGTCAAGGGCACCAACTACATCAAGAACGGCGGCACGATCTCGAAACTGGAAACCAACTGCGCCGCGGCTGCCGACCCCTACAAGGGCAAGCTCGTCGAACCGACGGTCCCTCCGGGCTGCGAGACCTCGGGCGCGAAGGATGGCTCCAGCCACACGCTCAATCCGGGGGTGCACTGCAACGTCAACTTCAACGGCAACCCGACGGTCACGTTCAAACCCGGCCTGCACATCATCAAGGGCACGATGATCGTCAACGCCAACTCGACGGTGATCGCCGAGGGCGTGACCTTCTATTTCCCCGACACGGACAGCAAGATTCAGGCGAACGGCGGCCTGACGTTGACGGCGACCGCGCCGACCAGCGGCACCGACAAGGGCATCCTGATGTTCGAGAAGACCAGCGATGCGGCCAACAACGCCAACAAGCGCCAGTACGTATTCTGGACGTTCGAGAGCTACGCCGGCGGGTCGGGTTCGGCAAAGACGGTCTACCTGGCGAAATAACCGGCGCGGTCAGCGCCGCCACCAGTTCTGGCCGGCGCCGAGCTTCTCGATCCCGGTCTGCGCAAAGGCGCTCGCCCGCTCTTCGACGCTGCGTCCGTCGAGGCGCATGCCTGGCGCGATCTCGGCCAGCGGCACGAGCACGAAGGCGCGCTCCAGCACGCGCGGATGCGGGATCTGCAGCCCCGGCTCGTCGATTTCGACGTCGCCGAAGGTGAGGATGTCGATGTCGATGACGCGTGGCCCCCACCTTTCCAGCCTTTCGCGCTTGAGCGCGCGTTCGGCGGCGAGGCAGGTATCGATCAGCGCGCGGGGCGACAGCGTGGTGGTCAATTCCGCCGCGCAATTGAGGAAGTCGGGCTGGTCGGTCTTGCCCCAGGGCGGCGTCCGGTAGAGCGACGAGACGGCCGTGACCTCGATCGCCGGCTCGGCGTCGAGCGCCCGCAACGCGGCGCCCATCGCCTGTTCCGGCTCGCCGATGTTTCCGCCGAGGCTGAGGTAGGCACGCAGGCCGGTCATTGCGGCCACGCCACCGTGACCTCGACATGGTCGAGCACGCCGGGCACCGGCGCGTTCGGCTTGCGGATGGTGATCTCGGCCCGCATGATCTGCGGAAAACGCTCCGACAGCGCCTGGCCGACATCCCGCGCCAGCGTCTCGATGAGCAAGCGGCGGCGCCCGGTGACGATCTTTTCGATGACGCCGAAGGCAACGCCGTAATCGACAGTCGCATTGATGGCGTCATCGTCGAGCGCCCGGCCCGGCTCCACCGTCAGCACGGCATCCACGTAGAAGCGCTGCCCCAGCATCTCCTCCTCGTCGTGCACGCCGTGGCGGGCGAAGAAGGCGCAATTCTTCAGGCGGATCAGGTACATCGGACTCAAACCTCGGATCGAAGCGCCAGCATAGCATCGGCTACGGCCAGGGCATCGATATTGATTGCGACGTCGTGGACGCGAAACAGCGCCGCGCCTTTCAGCCGCAGGATGACGCTAGTGGCAGCGGTGCCGGGCCCGCGGTCGGCCGGATCGCGACCCGTGACAGTGCCTATGAAGCGCTTGCGAGACGTGCCGGCCATGAGCGGATACCCGAGCGCCGAGAGCTCCTCGAAGCGCGCCATGATCTCGAGATTCTCCTCCGCCGTTTCCTTGGCGAAGCCGAAACCGGGATCGAGCACGATCTGTCCGCGCTGAACCTGCGCCGCCAGCGCGATGTCCAGCGAGCGCGTCAGGAAGGCGGACTGGTCCGCGATGACGTCAGGGAGCTTCTGTCGCTGGCGCCCGGTATGCATGATGACCAGCCCGGCGCCGGTCTCTGCGGCAACCCGCGCGATGCCCTGCTCACGCTGCAGACCCCAGACATCGTTGACGATGTGCGCTCCGGCAGCGACGGCGGCGCGAGCCGTCTCCTCGCGGTAGGTATCGATGGAAACGAGCGTGTCGCCGCGCTGCGCCAGCGCCTCGATCACGGGCAGCACGCGCCGCTGTTCTTCGTCGCTGCCGACCGGCTGGCCACCCGGGCGCGTCGATTCGCCGCCGACATCGATGATGGCGGCACCCTCGGCGATCATCCTCTCGGCCTGCGCCAGCGCGGCACCCACCGCCTCAAACCGCCCGCCATCGGAAAAGCTGTCCGGCGTGACGTTGAGCACGCCCATCACCTGCGCGCCCGGCCCAAGGTCGAGATGGCGGCCATGCGCCAGGGTCCAGCGTGTTGCGGTCAAGCGGGGCTTCCTTGCCAACGTGGCGACATTTGGTTGCCGGGCGATGGTTTTGCAACGCCGAAAACAGGCTCGGTCACGCTTCCGCCCGCATTATCGATTCCCGTTGCTACAGGATCGCCGCTCAAGCAATGTCGCGATCCGGAGACCGCCTGATGATCCGAATCGCGTTGACAGCCTGCCTGCTTGCCTGCGCCCTCCCGGCCAGTGCCGCCAGCCTCTCCAAGACATACAGCTACTTCAGCATCGGCGGGACCACGCTGGAGGAGATCGAGACCGAGCTCAACACGCGCGGGCCGCAGGTGCACAGCACCGGCCGGCGCCATCCGGGCGCAACCCGCATGGAGTTCAAGACGCGGCTTGGCTACAGCAAGACCAACAATGGCTGCGTGATCTCGAAGGCCGAGGTGTCCGTGGATGCGAAGGTCATCCTGCCGCGCTGGCGCCATCGCTCCACGTCCGACCCGGGCACGCGTTTCGTCTGGGACACCCTGTCCGCCGATATCAAGCGGCATGAGGAAAGCCACGTCCTGATCGCCAAGAATCATGCGCGCGAACTCGAGCTCGCGCTCAAGGCGATCTCGCGCCAGCGCGATTGCGACGTGGCGGCAGCCAAGGCAAGCGACGTGACCAATCGCATCCTCGCCAAGCACGACGCGGCGCAGGACCGCTTCGACGTGATCGAAGGCCGCAATTTCGAGAAGCGCCTGCTGCGACTGCTCGAATACCGGTCGAGCCAGGTGCGCAGCAGCGCCACCAGGGTGCAGGCATCCAACGAAACCCCGAACAACGAGCGAAACAAGTCGCAGTAGTCGCCGCGCAGGCCTGCTCAGGCGACTCCAAGCTTCTTCTGCAAGCTGGTCGATGAGGTCGTGTACTGGAACACGACGCGCTCGCCGGGGCTGACGATGCGCTTGGCCGCCTGCGCCATCAGAGCGCCTTCGTGGAAACCGGACAGGATGAGCTTCAGCTTGCCCGGATACCAGTTGATGTCGCCGATCGCGAAGATACCGGGAACCGACGTCTGGAACTTCTCGGTGTCGACGGTGATCAGGCTGCCATCGTGCAGGTCGAGCCCCCAGTCAGAGATCGGGCCGAGCTTCATGGTCAGGCCGAAGAACGGCAGCATGCGGGTGCATGGCACGACGATGTCGCCGTCCGGCCCCTTGATGGTCGCGCTTGAAAGCTGACTGCCCTCGCCTTGAACGCCGCTGACCTGTCCGATCAGGAATTCGAGCTGCTTCAGTTCCTGCATCGCGAACATCTTGTTGACGCTGTCGGGCGCGGCGCGGAACTCCGGCCGGCGGTGCACCAGCGTGACGCTCCGGGCGATGGGCTGCAGATTGAGCGTCCAGTCGAGCGCGGAGTCGCCGCCGCCGACGATCACCAGATCCTGATCGCGAAACTCCTCCATGCGGCGCACGGAGTAGAACACGCTCGTGCCCTCATACGCATCGATGCCGGGAATGGGCGGGCGCTTCGGCTGGAACGAACCGCCGCCGGCGGCAATGACCACCACCTTGGCCTCGATCACCTCGTTCTCGTCGGTGGTGACGCGGAAACTGCCATCCTCCAGCTTCTCGAGGCCGGCCACCATGCGGTTGAAGGTGAATTGCGGGTTGAACGGCGCGATCTGCTGCATGAGGTTGTCGATCAGGCCCTGCGCCGAGACCGACGGAAAGCCCGGAATGTCGTAGATCGGCTTCTCGGGGTAGAGTTCGGCGCACTGGCCGCCCGGCCGGTCGAGAATGTCGATCAGGTGGCATTTCATGTCGAACAGGCCGAGTTCGAACACCGCGAACAACCCCACGGGGCCGGCCCCGACGATCAGCACGTCGGTCTTCTTAACGTCGCTCATGCGCACACCTTAGGTACGTTCTGCGGATGGGTTCGGCCTACCGCAACGGCAATGTCCACGGCGGGCTCAGCCCTGCCGTTCCGGCACCCTGACCACCAGCCCGTCGATCTCGGCGCGCACCTTGATCTGGCACGAAAGGCGCGAGTTGGGACGCACGTCATAGGCGAAGTCGAGCATGTCCTCCTCCATCGCCTCGGGCTGCCCGACCACCTCTACGAAAGCCTCGTCGACATAGACATGGCAGGTCGCGCAGGCGCAGGCGCCGCCGCATTCCGCCTCGATGCCGGGCACGGCATGGCGGATCGCGTTCTCCATGACGGTCGAGCCGTTCTCGGCGTCGACGTCGAAACGCGTGCCGTCGAAGGCGATGTAGCTAATCTTGGTCAAGCGTGGCTCCGAGGAGAAATCCCCGCCGAGATAATGACTCCCGGGCGCGAGTCAACCTTGGCTGGTAAACGGCACCCGTCTGGCAGTCTACGACGCAATGCCGTGCGCCGTGGCGGATTCAGCGGTTGATGGCTGCGATGAAGACGCGCACTTCGTCGATCAGCGACGACAGGCGCTCCAGGATGGCGGCGTTGCCGGGATCGGCCTCCAGCTCTTCCAGGCAGTCGGCGATGCGGAAAGCGCCGACGCCCCGCGACGAGCCCTTCAGGGCATGCGCCAGTCGCAGACGGTCGAGCTTGGTGGCATTGGCGAGTTCCTCGCGCGCGGTGGTCGCCTGCTGCACGAAGAGCGCCAGCACCTCGCGCTCGATCTCGCGGTCGCCCAGTGTCTGGCGCGACAGGTGGGCGAGGTCTATCGGCCTCGCACGCGGTGATCCACAGGATTCGCCGCCGGGCCGGTCGAAGGCCGGAACGAGCATCGCCACGTCACTGAACTCCCAAATCAAACGTTTCCGACAAAGGTCAAAACTACCGCCCGTGGATGGACAGCAGGTTAATGTTTCCCGGCTACACGAATACGCCGGAATTCAGGCGCAGACAGCGCCGTCAGAGGCTCCGTGTCGTTAACCAAATGTTTAAACTTTTAACCGTGTCCGCGATTGCGTGTTCCATTCGCGGGGGTGTGCCAGTACGATACGGGATGGAAGCATTTGCCTTCGTTGGCTGGCCGTGGGGGGCCGGTTTCCGGGCTTCGAACGCGACAAGTTTAGGGTAGCGGCATGGCGCAGAAACCGACGACGACCAAGAATCTTGATTCGGAAGTGGCACGCGAGCTCGAGGCTGCGCTCGACTTCGATCTGACCGGCGGCGCCGAGGATCTCGACATCGCAGCGTCGATGGAAGACCTCGAAGCGCAGATCGCTGCGGCGGCCGACGAACTCGCCCGCGAGGGGCGTGACGACGCCCCGCCGGCGCGTCCCGTTGCGGCACCGCCTCCGCGCATGCAGCCGGCCGAGGCGCCGCCGCGCCAGGCTGCTCCGATGCATGTCCCGCCGCCTCCGATGGCGGAACCGCAGCCGTCCTCGACCGCTACCTTCGCGCCGGCCAACGATGATCGCCAGAAGGACTATCGCGCGCTGATCCAGCGCATGAACCGTGGCGCCTCGCGCGGCATCTACTGGCTGACGCTGCTGCTGACGATCGCCTGGATCGCGGGCGGCGGTGCGCTTGCCTACCTCGTCGTCGGTCCCGAACTGCTGCAGCTCCGCAGCGCGCAGGAGGTCGTGGCGCGCCCGTATCTCGTGCTGTTGCTGGTCGGTATCATCGTGCCGATCATCCTTTTCTGGGGTTTCGCGGTGATGATCCGCCGCGCCCAGGAAATGCGCCTCGTGGCGAAGTCCATGACCGAAGTGGCATTCCGTCTCGCCGAGCCGGAAGCGATGGCACAGGATCGCGTCATGATGGTCGGCCAGGCGGTTCGCCGCGAGGTCACCGCCATGAACGAGGGGATCGAGCGGACGCTTGCCCGCGCGGTCGAACTTGAGACGCTGGTTCACACCGAGATCACCGAGATCGAGCGCGCCTATTCCGAGAACGAGGCGCGCATCCGCGGGCTGGTCGACGGCCTCGGCTCCGAACGCGAAGCCGTGATCGCGCATGCCGACCGCGTGCGCAATTCGATCACCAGCGCGCACGAGACGCTGCGCGAGGAGATCAGCGCCGCGAGCAACATCATCCGCGAGAGCATTCTCGGCGCATCGACCAAGCTGTCGATGACCATCACCAACTCGGGCGACACGCTGATCGACCGCATCAACTCGAGCGGCTCGGCCATCTACGAAACGCTCGACTCGCGTATGGACACGCTGGCCGACCGCATCACCACGACCGGCGAGGCTTTCGCCAGCCTGCTCGATACGCGTATCGCGAGCCTGACCGAGAACACCGACCACGTCACCCGCACGCTGGCCGACATGCTCGACGAGCGCACCAGCGGCATGGTCTCGCTGCTCGGCGGCGCCACGCGCCAGCTCAACGAGGAGCTTGCGTCGCGCCTGCACGGCATCGAGCGCACGCTGGCCGAGCGCGGCCAGGCGCTGATCGGCGAGTTCCAGACCCGCGCCGAGGCGCTCGACACCGGCACGCAGCGCCTGAACGCGGCGCTGGAAGCACGCGCGCGGCAGATCAACGAGACGCTGGTCGACCGCGCCCGCGATATCGCCGACGTGTTCCTGTCGAAGGGCGAGCAGCTTTCCGGCCTCATCGACGAGGGCAAGGCCAAGATCGGCGCACAGATGGCCGACATGGTCATGTCGACCTCCACCATGCTGGAAGCGCGTGCGCAGGACTTTGCCGGCCGCCTCGACGGTGCTCGCCAGGTCGTCTCGCGCGCCTTCGACGCCGACATCCAGAAGCTCGCCGAGGCCCGCGTTGGCGTCGATCAGGCCGTGGACTCCCAGGTGCGCAAGCTGTCGGAGAGCCGCGAGCGCATGGCCGCTGCGCTGCAGGACGATCTGCGCAAGTTTGCGGACGGCCGCGCCAGCGTTGACGCCGCCGTCGGCATCCAGATCCAGCGCCTGTCGGAAGGCCGCGACATGCTCGCGCGTGCGCTGGATGACGACATCCGCAAGGTCAACGAAGCGCGTGCGACGATCGACTCCACGCTCGGCCACCACCTGGAGCGCATCGACCAGGGTCGAAACAACCTCAGCCGCGTGCTCAACGAGGACCTGCAGAAGCTGCAGCAGCAGCGTTCGACCATTGATGACATGGTCTCCGGTCACGTCGGCAAGCTGGCCGAAGGCCGCAACATCCTCACCCGCGCACTCGAAGCCGATCTCAAGAAGCTCGACGAGAGCCGCAAGGGCATCGACGATCTGGTTGCCGGCCAGGTCGAGAAGCTGGCCGAAGGCCGCGATGTCCTCACCCGTGCACTCGAAGCCGACATCAAGAAGCTCGACGAGAGCCGCAAGGGCATCGACGGACTGGTCGCGGGCCAGGTCGAGAAGCTGGCCGAAGGTCGCGACGTTCTCACCCGCGCGCTCGAGGCCGACCTGAAGAAGCTCGACGAGAGCCGCAAGGGCATCGATGGGCTCGTCGCCGGCCAGGTCGAGAAGCTCGCCGAGGGCCGCAACATCCTCACCCGCGCGCTCGAGGCCGACCTGAAGAAGCTCGACGAGAGCCGCAAGGGCATCGACGACCTCGTCGCCGGTCACGTGGACAAGATCGCCGAGGGCCGCGAAGTCCTCGCCCGCGCTCTCGAAGCCGACATCGGCAAGCTCGCCAATGCACGCCAGGAAGTCGATTCGGCGCTCTCCGCCCACATCGACACCATGGTCGGCAAACGCGAGGTGCTGACGCAGGCGCTGGACGCCGACATTGCCAGGATCGAGGAATCGTTCCGCAAGCACACAGGCGTGATCGAGGAGCGCACCTCGACGATGGAGCGCGCGCTGGGCACCGGCGTCGACAACGTCCGGCAGGTGCTGGAGAAGAGCGCCGTCGTGGTGGCCAGTTCGCTGCGCGACAAGGTCATGGAGGTCACAGCCGCCCTCAACGAGGAGGCCGCCAAGGTCTTCTCCGATGCCGACCGGCAGATCGCCGAGCGCGCCCGCGAAACCTCCGAGGCTCTGCTCGCCCGTACCGGCGACATCGCCAAGGCTTTTGAGGCGGCCGACCAGGGCCTCACCCAGCGCATCGACGATGCCGCATCGCGCATCAACGAGCGCGCCGGCGACATCTCGCGCATCTTCGACGAAGCCGATGAAAAGCTGGTCGCACGCGCCATCGAAACGGCCCGCACGCTGGCGTCCCGCGCCGAGGATTTGGTGCGCAACTTCGACGGCGCCGACGAGCGTCTGGCCGGCCGCATCGCGGCTTCGGCCGAGGTCCTCTCGGCCCGCGCCACCGAACTCGGCCGCATCTTCGACGGCGTGGACGACCGCCTCGCAGCGCGCATCGCGTCGAGCTCCGACACGTTGCGCGATCACGCCGGCGAGATCGTCCGCCGCTTCGAGGCAGCGGACGACCAGCTCGGCGCCCGCTTCAGCGAAACGGCGAATGCGATGGCCGACAAGGCGGCCGAGCTCGGCCGCATCTTCGAGACGGTCGATCAGCAGATCGCCGCGCGCGTCACCGATACGGTGGAAGCCGTGTCCGGCCGCGCCGTCGAACTGGAGCGCGTGTTCGAGAGCGTCGATCGCCGCATCGCCGCGCGCGTCGACGAGAGCACCAACACGATTGCCAGCCGCGCCACCGACATCGTCAACGCCGTGTCGGCGAGCGAACAGCGCCTGTCCGATCGCCTCGAGTCGGGTGCGGCAACGCTTGCCGCGCGCGTCGCCAGCGAGATCGACCAGGCGGAGCGTCGTCTCGTTGCCGGCGCCGACACCATCGGCCAGCAGCTGAACGAGCAGATCGTCAACGCCGAGAGCCAGCTGATCTCGCGCGCCAACGTCGTGGCGGAGACCTTCCGCGCCGTCGGCGAACACATCGGCAAGAGCACCAACGAGGC